>CAYMVZ010000108.1:0-7956 GCA_964394335.1 uncultured Nitrospinota bacterium
TTTTATCACAATACTAATTTTAAGGGTGGACCAGTTTTTCGGGGTAGGGTCAATGCTCGTCATCAACAATTAACATGTGATTTTCTACGTCAGCCATTAATTATACCAAATTACCTTTAAAAGGAATGAAATTATTTCTCATTTGTATATAATACAAAATCTACCCCAATATCTTGTATTTGTCAAGTGAAATTTACAAATAATTGTAAAATTGGCTGATGAATCTCCAAAAAAATATGTATTACACAGTTTGAAAAAGTATTTCACATAATACTTAGCCAGCACCCCGTTAGATTAAACAATACAAAACAGGTCATTATCCATCCTTTTGATTAACAACTCTTTTACGTTTTGCCAAGCACTGATAGCTGGTAGCTAAAAGTGTTTAACGAGCGCATTCCTTGTAGATTCCTAAGGGAGAGCTTCTACGCTTACGAATTTATCTTTAATAATCATTTTTTATGTGGTTTAATAAATCATTAAAATGAAAAACCCTTCATTCAACAGGGCAGACTTTTATTCTATTGTAAAGTCAAGAAGAAGCATTCGCGTTTATAAAAAAGACCCTGTTCCTGATAAATTAATAGAAAAGTTGTTAGAAGCAGCATCATGGGCGCCTTCCGGAAAAAATCTTCAGAACTGGAGATTCTTCATATTAACTGGTAAGAAAAAAGAAGATTATCTTAAACTTTCACAAAAATCCTGGTCATCGATAAAAGACAATCTTGTTAAAAGGTTGAAGCCGAGCTTATATAAATTCACGGAGCGTTTTTTTTATACCCTTGGAGAAGCGCCGGTTTTAATCTTTGCCTATTCCAAATCAAACCCTGAAGAGCAACATCAAACATCTCTGGGGTCTGTTTACATGTCGGTGCAAAACCTTATTCTTGCCGCGCATTATAAAGGATTGGGAACTTGTGTGATGGGAGCGCCTCTGGAAATAAAAGACGAAGTGAACGAATTTCTTCAAGTGAAAGAGATGGACCTTATCTGCGGAATAACCCTGGGATATCCTGATCATGAACCACCTGCTGCTGAAAGAAGGAAAGATTATTTTAAATTCTTTTAGACAGGATTGCAGGATGATCTTAATAGCCTGTCAAAAGTTTTGCTGAACGCTAACGGCTGATAGCTGTAAGCTTAAATAATCCCTGACTTCTTCAAAAGATTTTTTAATTTTGATAGGTTTTCATTATTCATAGGAGTAAGGGGAAGGCGCAGTTCACCAGTTACTTTTCCCATGAGGGATAAAGTGGTTTTGACAGGAACCGGATTAGTCTCAATAAACATACTATTATTAAGGTCAAGAAGTTCGTAGTGAAGTTTACGGGCTTCACTGAAATTTCCATCCAGACAGGCTTTGCACAAAGCGGCAATTTTATCCGGCGCGATATTAGCTGTGACTGAAATCACCCCTTTGCCCCCTGCCGCCATAATGGGGAGGATATTTGCGTCATCACCGGAAATTACAGAAAAGTTTTCTCCACATAATTTTATCGTTTCACTGACCTGCTGCAAATTACCTGTAGCTTCCTTTATTCCAACAATGTTTTTTATTTCAGAGAGGCGAGCTGTGGTTGCCGGAAGCATATTCACAGATGTCCTTCCCGGCACGTTATATACAATTATAGGAATATCAACATCCTCTGCGATTTTTTTGAAATGCTGATAAAGGCCCTCCTGGGAAGGTTTATTGTAATATGGGGTTATAAGTAAAGCGGCGTTTGCTCCGGCATCTTTTGCATGTCTGGTCATCTTAATGGCTTCTCCGGTCGAATTAGAACCGGCACCCGCGATAACAGGAATGCGGCCATTAACAGCCCCAACAGCTACGTCAACAACTTGATTATGCTCTTCGATACTTAAAGTAGCTGATTCTCCGGTAGTGCCGCATGGGACGATACCGTTTGTCCCATTTGAAATTTGAAACTCAATAAGATTTTTTAAAGCGTCTTCGTCTATTTTCCCGTTTTTAAAAGGAGTGACAAGCGCTACAAAAGATCCTTGAAACATATAAAATCCCCGTAATAGATTTTCTTATAATCTATTAAAAAAATGTAAACGTTCACAGGTTCAGAGTTTATCGTTCAGGGTTAAATGTTTAACCCTGAACGGTTACGATAAGCTTTTTTAAATTTTTATTTCACCGTCATATATATATTCAGCCGGACCCGTCATGAAAACATGGTTGTCTTTTTTATTCCATTCAACCTTTAAAATTCCCCCATTTAATTCCACTTTTACTTTTCGTGTTGTTTTCTTATTTAAATGGGCCGCTACTGCTGCCGCGCAGGCTCCGCTTCCACATGCCGGTGTTTCTCCAACACCGCGTTCCCACACCCTCATACGAATATGCTTTTTGCTAACCACTTCTATAAACTCTACGTTAGTTTTTTGAGGGAACAAGTGGTGTTTTTCCAGTAAAGGGCCGTAAGTTGAAACAGGAAACAAGTTAGCGTTATCTACGAAAATAATGCAATGAGGATTTCCCATGGAAACGCAGGTGATAAAAAACTTAATACTCTGAAGAGAGAGAGGCCGGTTAATCAATTCACCATCCCAATTTATAGGTATTTGGCGGCAGCTTAATATTGGTTCTCCCATGTCTACCTCTATAAGTTTTCCTTTAAATTGCGGGGTAACAATTCCTGCTTTTGTCGAAACAGTAATTTTTTTCTTGCCGGTAATTTTTTTTTCATGAAGATATTTTAAAAAGCATCGGATACCGTTGCCACACATTTCAACATCGCTGCCATCAGCATTGAAAATCTTCATCTCAAAGTCTGCTTTTTTGGATCGTAAAACCAGCAAAACCTGGTCAGCTCCTACCCCAAACCTACGGTCACTTAAAAATTTGATACGTCTTTTGACCCTACTAAGAACTTGCGGTCTCATTTTTAATGCATTGATTAAAACAAAATCATTACCATTGCCATGCATTTTGGAAAATTTTAATTTAACCATGATTTAAAAACTCCGGAATTTTTTCACCTTTAATAAGATCAGTATATTCTTCACGTTCACGAATAACGTAATGCTGATCATCTTTTACAAGTACTTCAGGGACGCGACACCTTGAGTTATAATTAGAAGACATGGTAAAACCATAAGCCCCGGCACTCATGACGGCTATCAGGTTGTCTTTCTGCAAATTAGGCAGAATCCTATCTTTGGCTAAAAAGTCGCCACTTTCACAAATTGGCCCAACAACATCAGCGGTAATTTTTTCAGAAGCATCAGGTTTTGTCACCGGTAGGATTTTCTGGTAGGAATCATAGAGGCTTGGTCTGATAAAGTCATTCATCCCTGCATCTACAATAATAAAATTCTTTCCTTCGTTCATTTTGGTATATAAAACCTTAGTGACCAGAATTCCCGCGTTTCCAACAATGACCCTTCCCGGTTCAAAAATAATTGTGTAATCGGTTTTTGAAAGAATTGGCACAAGTTCTGCCGCCAGTTCTTTTGGATGAGGAGGCGATTCATCATTATAAATAATGCCCAATCCTCCTCCAATATTAAGATATTTTATATCAATCCCCTCCTTTTTAAGGATATCAGCTAAGGATATAATTTTTTCAATGGCATCAACAAAAGGTGCTGTTTGGGTAATTTGGGAACCAATATGCTTATGTATTCCTACAACATCAATATTTTCAAGACGTTGAGCAAGTTTGTACTCTTGGACCGCATTAGCAATACTGATTCCAAACTTGCTTTCTTTAAGTCCCGTCGCAATATATTTGTGAGTTTTAGGATCAACGTCAGGGTTAATTCTGAGAGCAACACGGGCTTTAGTTTTCAGTTCTTCGGCAACTTCATCAATAACAAACAACTCCTGGGTGGACTCTACATTAAACATTAATATTTTGGATTTTAAAGCATAACGGATTTCATCTCTGGTTTTACCAACGCCGGCATAAACAATTTTTTGCGGGTCAGCTCCTGCTTTAAGAGCTCTGTAGAGTTCTCCCCCTGATATAATATCTAATCCACCCCCTTCCTTAATAAAAATCCTTAAAATTGCTATATTTGAGTTTGCTTTTTCAGCAAAGCAGATTAAATGCGGTATCTTTTTAAAGGCATTTTTGAAGACGCGCAAATGGTTGAGTATTGTATTATAACTATATAAATAAAAAGGAGTTCCTATTTCGCTGGCTATTTTTTGGACAGGGATTTTTTCCGAGAAAAGCTCCCGGTCGTGATATTGAAAATCATCCATACTATTTGACTCTAAAAACAAAAAAAATTAATATATCACATAAATTATTTAAAGGTTTGATAATTTTGATGATAACAGATGTTAAACTCAAATGTCAACGGCTATTGCCTATTAAAATGTACATTTTAGAGGGGAAAGTTGAAGGTAAACATTGTTTGTTATGAAAAAGCTAATAACTACAATAAGTTACAGCTTTCGGGGGACTTAAAGATTTTTTTGCCAATTTTGCCTTCCATCAACATACTGATTTTTATTAAAGTTGTAATATATTGATTTATAATGAGTATCATAAGAAAACTGCATGCGGAAGTGGCAAAAAAGCTTTTAGAGAAGGAAAAACTATTCGGGAAATTGTTAAAATTGGAAAGATATTGCTTGACAAAAAAATAAGTATATTACTGGATCTAAAAAAGATGGTTTAAATATTAGCTCACAGATTGCTCGAATTATTTGTAGTAACCGACAAAGCCGAGCTTAGCTCATGTGAGAATCGGTGATTTAAAGAACCTTTTTTTATTGATAAATATTCTTGTTATGGCAGTTTGATGGCGATGTTATGAGAATCAAGCACCTTGATTTCGATATCTTTACCGACATCAAATCCGTACTCTTTAAGAGTCACCGGTAAAGTAAATCCCAGCGAATTGCCGATCTTAACGATCTTTCGCTTTTTCGGGACGGCATTGGTAAACTCCTTCAAACGATTATATTCCTTCATCTGATCAATTGTTACCACTGTATGGCCGCATTTAGCGCATTGGAAGGCATCGCATGAAACACCTTTTTCCTCGATCCGGGTTAACTTCATCAAACCGCTGCATTCTATACATTTCTTCTCTGTTTTGTTTCTTTTCTTCCTTTGTGTACCCATACGGTCTTTACCTCTGCCGTTAAAAATGATTTATGGAAAAGAACAATTATTTCAACGGTTATTTTTTCTTTTCCGAAATAGCGATAAGTGCAAACCTTGTCATAACTCCTATCAGGTATTTCCATGCATTTCTCAAAATTTATTTTTCCGTCTCTTAACGTTGTTTCAATATATTTTCCATCGACGTTTCGTTCCGAAAGACGCTGAAAAAGATGTAAATCAAAATCAATATTTACCTTCTTGCGAAGCTTCAGGAAAGATTTTATATATTCCGAATTCATTTTCCTGCAGCCCTTCTATTAATATAATGATTGGTATAATTCATGTCAAACTAATAATTTAACAGAAAATTAACTGAAATTGTTTTGGGATTCGTCCTGGATTTAAATTAAGGAACCTCTGATTAAGTCCGTTTATGTCATTTCGAACGCAGTGAGAAATCTGAGAAGTAATTGATTGTATTGCCATCACCAAGAGAAAGATTTCTCGTTTTACTCGAAATGACAAGTTAATCAGAGGTTCCTTAAATTTTTGATGGCGTATTTAAAATTATCATAATATAATTATATTATTGATTACAACATTAATTAGATTATTTTTTCTCCGCTCCCTCTGTACTGTAAATCTGTAAAATTGTGTTTTTTTTGCAAAGCTTTTATTAGGCAATTGGGCGGTAGCCCTTTTGGTTGTGGCCCTGCCACTTAAAAAACAATAATAAGCCAGACACCTGTAATCATTACTGCCGTGCCGATAAACCTTTCTGCACAATGAAACTCTTTGAGAAACATTGCCGCAAAGATAATTGAAAATAAAACGCTCGTTCGCTTTACAGAAACCATACTAGCGACATTCGTCATTGTTACTGCAATAAAATGGGTAAATGAATGTATCAAAACAAACAGCCCTATCATTGAAAATAGGAAAGGAGAGTTTTTTAAATTTTTTATGGCATAAGTTTTTCCTGTAGCAATGAGAAATATAACATATGAAACTGCAAGGGCCGCCATATAAAAAGTAGCCAGAAAAGCGGGACTGGAGTGAATCGCCATTATTTTCCCGACATTGATGTTAATGCTGAAAAGAAATGCGACTATTAGCATGATCCTGGCGCCTTTTTCTTTTTTCAGAGATTTAAGCGGTTCGAGAAAACCTCCATAAATATCGTGAATATTCAATAAATAGACACCTAAAAAAACTAAAACAATGCCAACCAAACTGTTTACATTAGGGATTTCTTCTAAAAGAACGAATGATGTTACGACTACGAAAACAGGGGTGAAGGCGAGAAACGGAAGGGTTAATGATAAAGGAGATATCTTAATTGCCCTCTGATAAAGAGTAAGAGCAGTAATATCTATAGGAATAGCAATAGCAGCGGCGGAAAAAAAAGTGGTATCCAACGGTGGTATCTTGATAAAAAAAAGAGCGGGAATGATAAAGGGGAGGGTGTAGGCTAATCGTACCAGAGTTAAAGTATATTCATCGTTTTTTTCAGCCGCCTTTTTTACAAGAGTGTCCGCAATCCCTAAAGTAAAAGCGGTTAATAAAGCGTAATGATACCATTGCATCATCATGAATCATTATTGCGACGGGAGAAGGAGAAAGCAACACAGTAAAAAAAGCAGCAAAATTTAATTACTTAACAGTTTGGCAGTCTGCTGTTCAATTTTATTAAATAGTATGTGAAACCAAAATGAAATCAATGGAAGTTCCCCGTAGCAAGCTACGGGGTTAACACTCGCTAAACACTTTCATTAAACAAAATCTATTCTTTCAAAGAATCAAGAAATCCAGGCAGGTTTTCTCTCCAGATTGCGTAAGATAATACCGCTCCAAAAGTAACCAGAAAAGAGAGTCCGTAAATTCCAGCCCCAAACTGGGCCATCAAGGCTAATGATTCTTTCGCGGCATGCTTTCCCATGTCCGCCGCGTTATAGGCCGTCATATACCAGAAAAGGGGATAGATAAATGCACCGAGCCCGGTGCCTATGGAGACAAGTATTTTAATAATAGGCTTCAACCAGGTAGCCGATAACAAGAGGATTAATCCTATAGAAATAGCTCCCAGGCCCTGGAAGTGTTCATGGGAACGTTTTAAGTATTTCCATCCATTTTTAGCTCCGGCCGCAATCTCTTTTTCATCTCCCTTAAATACTGCAGACGCCGTTGCTTTTTCTTTCAGGTACTTTTTAATATTGTCTTCATCTCTTCCAAAGTGAATCCCCAGGTAAACTCCCATAAAAAGAGTTAACAGGGAAAGAACTAATCCCCAACGTACCGCACCAAAATCAAACTGATTCATATATCCCTCCCATAAATTAGATTTAAGTTTTTTTTTATCAGATTATTAAAATAATCTTTAGTATAGCAAATGGAAATTAATTATTTTACCACAAGGTCAAGATTTTCTAAAACGGCTTCTCTTTTTTTACCCTTAGCCTTGAGCAGATTGTGTTGATTGAGAAAGATAATCAGCTATATTTCTATGTTTTTCCGTGTCTTTCTGTGGCATAGTTTTAATCCATGAACAGCAAAAAATCGTTAATAGATGTTGTAGATGACAGTCTTGGAATAGATAAAGACCAGCTTTTTCAAGCATCGGAAGAAATAAAAAAAATCAAGGATAGCTTCAGCTATTTGCAGCCGGCAACCGAGAATGAAATAAATGAAATAAGAAAAGAGATAGAAACAGACAAAAAAGAATTAAATATATTCCGGCTATTCGGAACGTCTGGCATAAGAGGCATCTTGAAGAATATCTATTCTGATGTTGTGCGGGAATACGCTGACAATACCTTCATGAGCCCAAAACTCGCTTATTACTATGGCAGGGCTTATGGTTGGTTGATATCTAAATTAAAAA
>CAYMVZ010000109.1:0-7750 GCA_964394335.1 uncultured Nitrospinota bacterium
ATTGCGGTTCAGTAGGTCAGAGGTTCGAATCCTCTTGGGCGCGCCATTTTTCAATAGCTTGGCATCGTGCTAACTAAAAAATTAGCATTATCCAACGAAATTTCCGACAAAAATTACCTCGTAGGTTTTACCTCCTTTTTCTTTCGGTCATAGGTCGCAACTTGAGCAAGTGTTTTTTGTCCGCTTGTGTCCTGCTTATTCCCTTCAAAATCTGATACTCCTTTTGCATTCAAATCATGGAAAGTGAATTGGCATTTTTTTAAATGGAAAGATTTAACCCCTGAGATCCAGTTGATTTTTCAACTGATTGCATAGGCATCCCTCAGATTTCAGGGAGATTTACATCACTGTAATATTCAAAAATGAAGTCTCTGGCGGTTGATTCTACAATAAAAAGAAATCTTTGACTTGAAAATGCTAGTTTGATAAACTTTTTATAAGGCATTTTTAAAATCTCAATCAAACCGTTATACCCGCGAAAGGTAATTTAAAAAGTATTGCAGTAGAGGAGGATGCCATGACAGCTGAATATATGGACGCTCAAAAGGTTGGTGACATGCCGTTAGACGTTACACTGGTAGATGACTTCATTAAATATGTTGGAGGATTGGATTTGCCTAAAACGCATGACCTCCCGGGAGATGAAGGCTCTGATGATCCTTATGACGGTGTTGGGAATCCTTATTTTAACAAATATGTAATTCACGATGATATATTTATTCGCTTTTTCAATAACAGGGAAGATTATGAATATTTTTTAAAAGAAGTTATTCATACTTCTCTATTTCCTCCTACTGAAAATAAAAAAGAAGAATTTATGATTAAAAATATTGTAGGAACTATTCATTCTTTTTTTACACAATACTATAAAAAGTTTTTCATTATAAGGGTATCATTGACTCTTACCGATCCGGAATCTTTCATGCATTACCACCTCGACCTTGCCGGAGAAAACGCGGACAGGTTTCTTTGCGACATTACCCATCCCGATAATAAAATGTTTGGAATCGAGGTAGAGAACAGGTTATATGGCCCTTTAGAAAGGCTTGCGGTTTACAAATTAGATACAACTCGACAGCACAGAGCGGCAAATTATTCTCCGAAACATAAAAAAATGAGTTTCATTATTCAATGCATACCTGATCTACACAATTATCTTGAATATAAGAGGAAACATATGGAAGTTTTCTATGACGTCAGGAACAAGAATATGGCTGAAGACCCTACTTTGATGAGCACACTCCAGTAGAAAGGCACGCTTTACTGCGAAAATTTTTTTTAGCAGGACATTCAAAATTACGAATAAGAAATGGAAAAAAATAAACAAGAACTTAAAAACAAGATTTTCAACTTTTTGATGGCAGGTGGAATACTTATTAATTTCATCGTTATAGTTTTATTGCTTTATTATTCCCTTTTTAAATAAAGTTTATATTTATCCCTTTTTTTTGACCATTAATACTCGACCAACTGCTTTCATCCTCTGCACTCTTTGCGTCCTCTGTGGTAAAAATTTTTTAAGCTTTTAATTGCTCATTGTATCCGATCCCCGATCTCTGACCCCTGACAACCGACACCCCCTGAATTGTCACCCTGTGAAAGTGGGTTGTAATGGGTTTCGGCCACTGACCGCGTTGCGAGCTTAGTGGTGACAGCTAAAACAAGGCCTTTGCAAATTCTTCGGGGTTAAAGACCTTCAAATCCTCCAACCCTTCACCGATACCGATGTATTTTACGGGTACTTTTAATTCATCAATAATTTGAACCACAATCCCACCTTTACTTGTGCTGTCCAGTTTCGTTAATACGATGCCAGTAAGATCAAGCGCCTCATGGAACATCCTGGCCTGAGACAAACCATTTTGTCCGGTAGTTGCGTCCATGATCAATAAAATTTCATGAGGACTGTCCTCCACCTCCTTAGAAATAACTCTTTTAATCTTTTTTAATTGCTCCATTAAGTTAGTGTTCGTATGCAATCGTCCCGCGGTGTCGATTATTAATACGTCTTTTCCTCTTGCTTTAGCAGCTTTCATAGAATCAAAAACAACCGCTGAGGGATCCGCGCCGTCTTGGTGGCTTATGAAATCCGAATAGGTTCTTTCTGCCCATATTTTGAGCTGCTCAATGGCAGCAGCCCGAAAAGTATCACCTGCCGCTAAAAGAACTTTTTTATCCTCTTGCGAATACTGGTATGCTAATTTCCCGATTGTTGTTGTTTTACCGGAACCATTGACTCCCACGACCATAACAGTATGAAGGGAATCATTCCTGCATAGTATTTCAGCATTTTTTTTCGTAAGCATGCCGGTTATTTTTTCTTTTAAGAAATCCTTAATCTCCTGATTCTCTTTTATCTTTTTTTCTTTAATATCTTTTCGTAAGTCATTCAACACATGAAGCGTGAACTTTACTCCCAAATCTGCTGATATTAAAAGCTCTTCCAGTTCATCTATTATACGGTTTTCATCAATCTTTTTAGCCCTGAAAATGATCTTGTCCATACCACCAGCAAGCGCTGATTTTGTTTTGGACAGTCCCTTTTTCAGGGAACTTAAATAGCCCCTTTTTTGTTGTGTTGTCATAAGTAAAATTATAACCGCGAATTGCACGAATTTCACAAATTATTTTTCTGTAACATTTTAATTGTTAATTGCTAATTAATTACTGATCACTTATCATTATTTAACGGGCTGTTGCCCAAAGCGGATATTTAAATCCTAATACGCTTCGGCAAGCTCAGGGTGGCAAATATCAATGTCATGCTGAGCCTGTCGAAGCATGTTTTTCATATATTTATTTTGGCAACAACCCGTTAAGAGGAGATATTTAATGAAGAAAGCGTTAGCAATCGGAGGTTCTGATTCCATTGCAGGGGCCGGCATACAGGCAGACTTGAAAACCTTTGCTGCATTGGGAGTTTACGGGACGTCTGTTATAACCTCTATCACAGCCCAAAACACCAAAGGGATTAAGGGAATTATTGATCTCCATTCAAGGTTTGTTGCCCTTCAGATCGATGCGGTTTTCTCTGACATCGAGGTGGATTCTACAAAAATAGGGATGCTTCTCAACAATGAAATTATTAATACCGTCGCAAGCAAACTGAAAGAGTACAATGTAAAAAAAATTGTCTTAGACCCTGTTATGTATTCTCATGGCGACACCCCTCTTCTTAATCCCGCTGCAATAAATCACCTTATAAAAAAAATATTTCCTCTATCCCTTTTAGTAACACCCAATATTCCCGAAGCGCGAATCCTGACCGGTATTACAATAAAAAGCTACAGCGATATAAAAGAGGCCGCAAAAAGGATCTATAAATTAGGGGCTAAAAATGTCTTGATAAAAGGAGGGCATTTCAGGGGCAAAGCGGTGGATACGTTTTATAACGGAGAAAATTTCAGGTTTTTTGAATTCAAACGCATACCCGGGAAAAATGTTCACGGCACCGGTTGTACTCTTGCTTCCGTCATAGCAGCGGAATTAGCCAAAGGGGCTCCATTGATTAACGCGATTCAGAAAGCTAAAAGTTTTATAACAAGTTCAATTCTTCATTCCGAAAACATCGGCCAGGGAAACCGGATCATCCATCATTTTCTTGATTTCAGCAGTGGGAACAGCGAAAAATACAGGATGCTTTGTGAAATGGAAAGGGCATTGGATATACTAAAAAAAGGAGAAATAGGTTGCCTGATTCCTGAAGTTCAATCCAACCTCGGGTATGGAATGGAGGGAGCAAAATCAATAGAAGATATCATAGCATTTCCGGAGAGGTTCATCAAAAACGGCAACGGAATTATAACGATTAGCAGGCCGAAATTTGGAAGTTCCAGCCATATAGGGTCGATTATCCTGACAGCTATGAACCATGACCCCGCAAAAAAAGCGGCCATGAACATTAAATATACGCCGAAGATCATTACTGCCTGCAAAAAAATAAAGCTGTCTGTTTCCTCATTTTCCCGAAGACTTGAACCAAGCCCGGTTAAAAGAAAAGAAGGAAGCAGCCTGGAATGGGGCGTTGAGCAGGCGATTAAAAAATTTGGCTCTGTCCCGAATATAATTTACGACACTGGAGAAATGGGAAAAGAAGCTATGATCAGAGTTTTAGATTCTGATCCAATAAGTCTGGCAAAGGTCATTTTAAAAATAAAAGCCGAATATTTAAAAACACGCAAACTTCCTCATTCTTAAAAAAAATAATTAAAATTTAGGCACTATTAAATAAGCAGTTCGTATCTTGATGTTTTATTTTTACAGTGCCTTATGAAAATCTTAGGCATTTTGAATTTTCTTTGTAGTAAGCCTGGTGAGAATCAGCCCGGCAAAACCGCTATGACTGCCCTGGTGAAATTGCCACCCAATGTGCATTAGGCATTTGCTGCAATAGGCCATCCGCCATTGGTATCCTTTAAACCATGTGAATTCTCCCGTTGGTATTCCTTGAAAAGTGGCTCCCGGAGCTTCACGGAAACAACCGATATTAAATGTTATGCCGGCCGGGTTGGTAAATACATGCTCATGGCTTTCCCCTATTTGAATCCGCTGGTCTCCACTTGTAATGAGCTTTAAACAATAAGTGCAATACAGAAATTCTTTCTCTTCCTCAGAGTCAGTTACCCTTTTCGCTTTTTGCTTGGTAATTGAGGATACTTTTTTTTCATCAAAAGACCGAAAAATAAAGGGCGGTATCGGCTGACTGGAATAACTGCAATGATTTAATTTCTGGGGCTCCTGTCTACTTTCCATCTTGCACAAAAGTAAAAATCATTAAAAGTGTTATATTTCTTCTAACATTATGCTATTTTTATCATGGAAGTGTTGCAAATAGTTTATAAGTTCGCATTTCTTTAAGTAAAGTGCAACAAACATTATTAAGATTTACTGGCGTTTATACCCTTGTATTACAATCAGCAAGCAAAGTTCTTTAGGATTAGTTTAGCATAAAATAGGACAGGAAAAAATGTTTGAAACTTCATCTTTGAAGGGGACCATCAGTGGGAGAATCGCTACATTTCCATTCTTCCTTCAAAGGATCTAAGGATAGTGACTTCATCAGCGTATTCGAGATCGCTTCCGACGGGTAGGCCGCGCGCGATTCTTGTAACTTTTACTCCCAGGGATTTTAGTGTTTTGGAAATGAAGATTGCAGTAGCATCTCCTTCCATATTGGGGTTGGTAGCCAGGATAACTTCCTGGATTTCGTCATTTTTTACTCTTTCCAGCAATCCGTTAACTTGAATGTCCTCCGGTCCGACTCCATCCAGAGGAGAGATCGTCCCCATCAGCACATAATAACGTCCGTGAAATTCTCCCATTCTTTCGATGGCATAAAGGTCGTGGGGTTCTTCTACTACGCATATTATTTTTTGTTCTCTTTTCGGATTGCTGCATATATTGCATGGGTCATTTTCCGTGATGCTGTTGCATTTGGAACAGCTTTGAACTTTATCTTTTAAATTAAGGATTGCTTCAGACAATCCACGGGCAGCATCTTTTTGCTCTTTAAGCAGAAAGAAAACGAGTCTTTCCGCTGTTTTTTGCCCGATGCCCGGCAATCTTTTAAACTCATCAATTAATTTTGCTATAGAATCAGAATTTTTCATTTTTTTTTTTGGCAGTCAGCTAAAACCAATTATGAACTTGCACCTCTATCTAAATGCTGATTGCGGAAAGCTTTTTCAACTAAACAACCCGGGTATTTTAAGACCTCCGGTAACTTTCGACATTTCTGAGGCGTTTAATTCTTGAGAACGCCTCAGAGCTTCATTAATCGCAACAAGAACCAGGTCTTCCAATACCTCTTTCTCTTCCTGTTTTACAATTTCCTTTTCAATCCGGATGGAGAGGATTTCTCCTTTTCCGTTTGCCGTTACTTTTACCATTCCTCCGCCTGATTCCGCTTCAACTTTTTTCTCCGCCAGTTCTTTCTGAATTTCCTGCATTTTGCTCTGCATCTGCTGCGCCTGTTTCATCATATTTCCTAAGCCTTTTTGCATCATATCTCCTTTCATCAAATAATTATTTGTATCTTAGCGTTACCTGCTATTAATCTCTAATGACTTCTCCTCCAAAAATATTAAGGGCATCCTGGACTATTTCTTTATCAATCCCTCTGGTTTCTTCATGTTTTGTTGGTTTTTTTTCATTTTTTTCCTCTTCTTTTTTATTTCTGCCGGAAGTTTCTCTAAGAAGCAATTTTATTTTTTTATTTAACACCTCTTCGACAGTTGCCGACAATATTTTTTTGTTGTCATCTTTTTGTATTCGCTCTAAGGTAAAACTATCTGAAAAACCTATTTCAACAGTATTATCAGCTATGCTAACTAATTCGCTACTGTCAAGAAACATCCCTAAGTTATTCTTTTTTTCTTTAGTTTTGATTTTGATTCTCTCCCATATTTTCTCCATGTCACCAAAGCTATCGTCACTCTTCACGTTTTCATAGCGTGGTGTTTCATCTTTTATTTTAGATGCTTTGTCGGTTACATTTGGTTCTATTTCCTTTCCGATTTCAGAAAGAGATTTAATAATATTATCTATAGATTGAAAAGGTCTTATTTCCGTCAAGCGGATTAATGCCATTTCTACTAACATCACAGGGTAAGATGATCTTTTTACCTCCAATTCAACATCTGAAATAATT
Organism: uncultured Nitrospinota bacterium; assembly: GCA_964394335.1. GTDB lineage: Bacteria > Nitrospinota > Nitrospinia > CAJXCL01 > CAJXCL01 > CAJXCL01. Next base: position 6,650 of record CAYMVZ010000109.1, read on the forward strand.
TTAAAAATCTGGTGCAATTCGTCTAAAAAAACCTTTTCAGCCTGGCCTTTTAATCTATCTATTTCTGCAGTAGACAGGGAAATTAATTTTTTTGATTCTTTTGAAACTTTCAAAACAATAAGGTTTCTAACATATTCCATTAGCTCTTTTAGAAAAAGGCGAAAGTCCTGCCCCTGAAACACCAACTCCTGAAAAAGTTCCAGCAAAGGGGTTGGTTTTTTTTCGAAAATTTTATCCATAAAAGCAGCAATATTATCAAAACCGACCAGTCCCAGGATAGAAGCAATATCGTTTCTTTTAATTTCTTTTCCCGCAAAGGAAATAACCTGGTCCAGGATGCTTTCCGCATCCCTCATGCTGCCTTCTGCAGTTTTAGCTATTACGGCAAGGCTTTCATCCCCGATAGTTATTCCGTCACTTTCAGTAATTTTTTTTAATTGAAAAATAATATCTTTATAAGAGATATGGCGAAATTCAAAACATTGGCAGCGGGATAAAACGGTTTCTGGAATTTTATTTTCTTCTGTCGTGGCAAAAATGAATTTGATGTGGCTTGGTGGTTCTTCAAGGGTTTTCAAAAGGGCATTAAACGCGCTTTTCGAAAGCATATGAACTTCATCAATAATATAAATCTTAAAGCGACTTTTAGCAGGCGCGTATTTAACGTTTTCCCGAAGTTCCCTGATATCATCCACAGAGTTGTTCGATGCTCCATCAATTTCCATAACATCAAGTGAGTTTCCATCAATAATTTCTCTGCACCTGTCGCATTTACCGCATGGAGAAAGGGAAACTCCTTCAGCACAATTTAAAGACTTTGCCAGAATGCGGGCGGTTGTGGTTTTTCCTACACCGCGGGTTCCTGAGAAAAGGTAGGCCTGCGCAAGGCGATTTTGCTCAATGGCGTTTTTGAGTGTTTGGACAACATGTTCCTGTCCGACTACCTCATCAAAAATCTTCGGCCTCCACCTCCTCGCTGTAACCTGATATGTCATAAAAAATTTGGTAATGGTTAATTGATTAAGGTTGGGCTACCTCACAGCGCTCAAAGATGATTGCTTACCGCTGCTTCCTTCCGGACCTGACGGGGTTCACAGTTCT
>CAYMVZ010000110.1:0-7591 GCA_964394335.1 uncultured Nitrospinota bacterium
AAAAGAATTTGAGAATTAACGAATTCCGGTCAATATAATGCTCTAGAAAAGCTGACCAACTGATTACTTTTAGAAAAGTTTTGCAAGAGTTTTAGAAAAGATTATCTCGACTTCTGTAAATTATTGAAAAGTGGCGCGCCCAAGAGGATTCGAACCTCTGACCTACTGAACCGCAATCAGTCACTCTATCCAGCTGAGCTATGGGCGCATTATAAAGCTGTAGGATTCAACTATCAGTCGTCAGTTTTCAAATAAAGGCAAAGTTTTGCAGATTAGCAATTTAGATTAAACAGCGCGGCTGACCCTTTGAAGTTTTATTACAAAATCCCTTACACAGCGTCTTCTCCATGCTCTCCTGTTCTGATTCTGATAATATCTTCTACGGGAAAGACAAAAATCTTTCCATCTCCAATTCTTCCTGTTTGCGCCGTCTTAGTAATTGCCTCAACAATCTCTTCTACCATAGAATCAGAAACAATGATCTCTAATTTCACTTTAGGTAAAAAATCAACGACATATTCCGCGCCTCTGTATAATTCCGTATGGCCTTTCTGCCGGCCAAACCCTTTTACTTCACTTACGGTAATCCCTTTAATACCTATCTCGTTTAGTTTATCTTTAACTTCATCTAATTTAAAAGGTTTTATAATAGCTTCTATTTTTTTCATTTATTCTTAGCCTTTCGTAAAATTATCGTATAGAAAAAACCTACCTTTAATTTCAATGAGGAAAATATTTACAGGCAATCAAAATATCATAAACTATATATTTTGTAAACTTTTAAGTTGGTTTTAAAACCCCTTTCTAATGAGTCTTGAGATGAATTAATCACAACCTTTATTCCCATTTGAAAGTGTTTAGGAAGCTCATTCCCCGCAATTGTCATGCCGCTAAAGCTACACTTTGTTTATCAATTATAAGATAAAAACGCATCGACATGGTCAATGCACTCAAAATTGATCATCGATAACTGCTTACCCCTCATGCCTCAGGGTCTGAAGCGGTTTATTTTTCAAAATGCTCCAACTCGATAAAAGTCCTATTGCCCAAACTAAAAAAACAGTAGCCATAACAGCAATAATGATTGGCAGAGGTCTGAACACCCAGTCAAGTCGAACTAAATGCTTATCGATACCGTAAGAAAAAAGAATTGAAAGCAAAGACCCTACTCCGCCCGCAATGAGTCCCAACAATAAATATTCATATCCCAAAATTCCCGCAATGGCTCTTTTTGTCGCCCCAACAGTTTTGAGAATAGCTGCTTCGCGCATTCTCCTAAATTTGGTAGAAGCAATAGCGCCGGATAAAATCACCAGTCCGGTGGCGATTGTAAAAACAGAGAGCATTCGAACTAAAAAAGATATACGATTAAGAACTTCCCGGGCTCTCATCAATATCTGCCGCGTACTAATTGCCGTTACATTCGGCAATGATTCTACCACAGAGGTTTGCAACGCCAATTCATCTTCCTCAGGAACCTGTGCTGTTGCCACAAAATTATAAGACAGGTTTTTAGCAGAGCCCGGAGAAAGAATCATATAAAAATTTGTCCGCCGGTTGTTCCAGTTGACTGTACGAATCGAGGTAACCGTGGGAGTAACAAGAGTCCCCTGTATATTCAAGGTAACCTGAGACCCTAAAGAAACACCAAAGGTATGAGCGGCATCTCTTTCTACAGAAACTGTGGGGAAATTTTCTTCAGATTTTTCCCACCACTTTCCTTCAATTATAGTGTTTTCCTCCGGTAGAGTATCCGCATAAGTCAAAACAAATTCCCGGTGGAAAAATCGTTTAGTTTGTTGATTGTCAAACTTCATTTCTTTAATCGGTTTGCCGGATACCGCATGAAGACGCGAACGAATTATCGGGACCATTCCGGTTAAACGGGCTTCAGGTATTTTCTTAACAGAGTTTTTAAAACGTTTAACCTGATCCGGCTGAATATCAATGAAAAAGAAGTTGGGAGCATCCACAGGGGTGCTTTTATTGATAAAATCGAGTAAGTCAGATTGAATAAGCTGAACCGTAAGGATCAGCATGACACCTACTCCAACGGCAGTTACGATAGACACTGCCTGGCTGTGAGGGCGGTAGATATTTGTAATTCCATATCGTCTTACTATACTCCGTGGTTTAGGCAGTCTTTTCAAGAATTTTAATATCACACGGGTAATGAAAATTAATATTGCTGTCGCTCCAATAATACCTGAGAAAAAAATGAACCCGGCTTTCAAAGATCCTGCCTGCCAAAAAGTAATAATTACCAATCCCAATCCCAATATAGCAACAGCGGGTAAACGATCAGGATAAAGGGTATTAAAGTTCCGGAGTATAAATAACCATTTATCTCTATGTGGTTTTATTGCAGTTGAAACACCGAATCCGCTTTCATTTTCATCCTGACGTAATAGCATTGCCGGAGGTGTACGTCTGGCGTTAAGCAACGGCCATATAGAAAAAATAAAGGTGGTAACCATTCCCAAAATTAATGCTTCAAACGCCGGCTTCCAAACCCACTGGTTAACAATGACAACATTGAAATATCGGTTAACTCCAGATGCAACCAATCCCTGCAGGCCAAAGCCACCAGCAATTCCAAGCAAACTGCCTGTTAGACCTAAAATCATAACCTGGATTAAATAAACTTTCAAAATTTTGAGAGTTTGTACGCCAAGACATTTTAAAATTGCAATATTTATAAGTTTAAGTTGTAAAAAGGTGTTCGCTATCATTGCAATACCAACACCGCCTACAAGTAAAGCAATGACTCCAATTGATCCGAGAAACAACTCAAACCTTTTAATAGATTCTCTTAACGCGGGCTGGGCTTCTTGATAGGATTGAATTCTTACGCCAGAACCGGAGAACCCCATTTCCAATTTTTTTACAAGAGGTTTTACTGCTATACCATCCGGAATTTTCACTTGAGTTCTGTACCTAATGCGGCTTCCCGGCTGGATTAGTTTTGTTTCATCAAGTATTTTTGATGAAATCATTACTCTCGGGCCAAGGCTAAAAACAGTAATTGCGCGATCCGGTTCACGTTTGATTACACCACTTACGCTGAGCCTTTTTTCTCCCAATTGGAAATAATCACCTATTTTCAGATTACTTTTAACAAGAAAAGATTTTTCTACTAATGCGCCGTTACCGAGCAGCAATGTCTGGAAAGGCACCTCGGGAGAAACCTCCATAGTGCCGTAATAAGGATAATTTTTCGGAACGGCTTTTAATTCCACAAGCATTGAAGAAGAAGGCCTGTCTTCAGCTGATTCAATCAATGCCATGGCTTTTAGTTCCACAACAGTTTGAACATGAATATGCCCCTCTGCTAATTGCGTCACAATTTTTAATTCTTCGTCCGAAAGAGGCCAGCTTCCCCTGATTTCTATATCAGAGGCTATCAAGCTTTTTGATTCTCTTTCAATCGAGTTAGCAATGTTTATGGAAAAACTTTTTACCGACATCACTGCCCCAACTCCAATGGCAATACATGCAATAAAGAAAATTAGCCTGTGCCAGGACCCGCGGAACTCCGCCATAACAAGTCTAAAAATCACAGTGATGGTTTTGCTTTTCATCATTTGTAATGATTCTTTAAATTTTTTGACATGAGCTAAGCTCAGCTTTGCAGGATAACAGGATTTACCGGATTTTTTTGGAGTGCAATGACTGTGTCATTGCTGTTTTCCAGTTTATCCTGTTATCCTGTTATCCTGTCTGATTCTTTTCAAGAAGCAGTATCAGAAACAATTCGCCCATCCTCTAATCCAATAATCCTTTGAGCTCTTGAAGCAATATCCAGCTCATGAGTAACCAAAACCAACGTTACTCCATGCTGATTATGCAGTTTTTCAAGAAGGTTAATAATTATTTGGCTATTGGCGCTATCCAGGTTACCAGTAGGTTCATCGGCTAATATAAGCTTAGGGTTATTTACAAAGGCTCGAGCCACTGCTAAACGCTGCTGTTCACCCCCTGAAAGTTGCCCCGGATAATGATTCAACCGATGGCTGAGATCTACAGAATTTAATGCTTCTTTTGCCTTTTCTTCAGAATGATTACCGCTACTCAATTCACTGGGAATTGATACATTTTCATGGGCTGTAAGAGTTGGGATCAAATAAAAGTTTTGAAAAATGATCCCTACCTTTTGACCGCGCAGGCGGGCTAATTGATTTTCATTTAATTCCGTTAGATCCTTACCATCAAGAAAAACACGACCATTCGTTGGAGAATCCAATCCTGCCATAAGACCCAATAAAGTGGATTTCCCGCTTCCGGATGGACCTGTGATCGCGATGAATTGTCCTGCTGGAATATGAAGATCAAGGTCATTAATTATTCTTACTTTGTGACCGCCACCGTGCAATGATTTGTGTAAATTTTGAATTCTGATCAAAGTAAAGTCTCCTTAAAACACAAAGCGGAAAGGCTCCGCAATCACAATTCGGCATGGAAAACCGAATTGGACGAACATCTTTGCAGTTCGCCCGAAGGGTTGAGCCCATGGATGGACGAAATCACATGGAGCTTCCGCTCCGGCAAGCAAACAAAAAAACTTGCTCAGCCTTGCATAAGCCGCTGTACAAAAAGAAAGAAGCAATAGCGTCTAAGCTTTGCATAAGCCGCTGTACAAAAGCTAAACAGCGGCTAAAAAAAACAAGTTTTTACAGTGTAGTAGTATAAAACTGCTAATGCTATAATGCCATACTAAGAATAATTTAGCCACTAAGGACACGAAGCGGCAAGTTGCCGTAAGCACAATTGAAGCTCCCCGTAGCAAAGCTTCAGTGTAGATTATGATTTTTATTTTAAGTTCACTCGCTAAACACTTTCGGCATGGAAAGCCGCCCGAAGGCTCCCTATGTTTGTCATCCCCGATAGGAACACTCGGGAATGACAGGAAGGGTGATCTCCTCAACTCTGCATAAGGCGTTGTAATAGACATAAACTAAACAACGCCTAAACTTTTTGAGATATTACTAAACGTTGCTAAAAAATCTGATGAATATAAAATTTTCTTTACCTTTATTTTTCACTTTTCTCTATTTGATTATTATAATTGGAGATACTGAAGGGAAAAACAAACTTCTTATAGTTGCTTTAGGAGATAGCCTGACAGCTGGTTATGGAGTGGAAGAGAGCCTTTCTTTTCCAGGGCGTCTTCAAAAAAGATTGGAAGAAAAAGGGTTGCCTCATCGCATTGTAAATGCCGGAGTGAGCGGTGATACTACCGCAGGAGGACTTAGGAGAATACATGGGATTCTGAAACAGAAACCGGAGATTGTTATATTAGCGTTAGGTTCCAACGATGGTTTACGGGGTTTTCCGCCCGCAGAAATTAAAAAAAATCTGGATGCAATAATTAAAACCTGTCTGGAAAATAAAACAATGGTCTTATTGGCTGGTTTGCGAATTCCCCCTAACTACGGTCGAAAATATACAGGAGAATTTAAAGCAATTTATCCTCGTTTAGCCAAAAAATATGACCTGCCCTTTTTACCTTTTCTATTAGAAGGTGTTGCCGGAAAGAGGGAACTGAACCAGTCGGATGGCATTCATCCCAAAGCAGAGGGATACGCTATAGTAACTGAGTTGGTTTGGCAGGCATTGCTACCAATGCTTGAATAAGAACCAAATATAATGTTAACCTTGATATTGTAAAAACCGAGATTCTTCGGTCGCTTAAGCTCCCTAAGAATGACGCGCAGGAGGTTTTAGACTGTCATTCTGAGCATCAGCGAAGAATCTCTTGGTCATTGTTATTAGTTGTTTCTCGGTTGCTTGATAGAAGGGATTCAGCTTTTTCCGGTTAAATTTTTTTCAACTAAAAGGTTAAGGAGCAATGCTGGGAATGCGCTCGTTAAACATTTTCAAACGTGCGTTAAGGCATCCCTCAGATCTTCTTTGATATCATGCCAGTCTTCAAGACCTACAGAAAGGCGGATGCCGCCGGGTTCCATTCCTGTTTTTCGCTTCTCATCTTCAGGTAAAGCCGCATGGGTCATGGAATAGGGATTTTCAATAAGTGTTTTTATGGCCCCTAAACTTACGGCTAAAGTTATGCAATAAGCGTGATCTGCCAGATAATCTATAAAATGTTCCACTTTAGGGCTTTGCTTTCCATCCACTTCAGCGTCTTTGAGAAGAAAATAAATCATATTGCCGGGTGAGAACTTTCCCGCTGAATTAATCATCTGGCGTTTTGCTAACTCAAATTGTGGGAAATTATTTAATCCCGGGTAAACCACTTTTTCAATTTTAGGATGTTCTGATAAAAATTTCGCGACGTGATGTGCGGTTTTAATTTGATTGGAAAACCGCGTGGCAAGTGACGGCAATCCGTAGACGAGAAAAGTCCAGGCGCTTTTTGGATTAAGAGAACCGCCGAAATCTTTCCGAAAAAGCATAAGCCTGCCATAGTAATCGTGAGGCCCAACTACAGCGCCACCCATATCCGTGCCAAATCCACTGATCCCTTTTGTCAGGCTTTGAACAGAAAAATCCGCTCCCAATTCAATGGGGCGCTGACAATAGGGAGTGGCAAAGGTGTTATCCACTACTATTTTCAGGTGTTTTTCTTCAGGTCGGTTGCTGTTAATTTCATCAACAATCTTGCGTATGGCCGCAATGTCTACTAAAGTTAAGGTCGGGTTAATAGGAGTTTCAAAATAAAGAACCCGGGTCTTATCTGTAATAGCCTTGCGCAGGGCTTTTTCATCATTGACGTCAGTCCAGACCACTTTTATCCCGAACCGCGGCATCCAGTTGCTGAATAGACTGTAAGTACATCCGTAAGTAACCTGATGCGCTACAACCTCATTACCCGCCTCACACAAGACCCCGACAGCCGCACTGATAGCCGCCATGCCGGTAGAAAAAGCCACGCTTATTTCACCTCCTTCGGCATAGGCAAGATTTTCTTCCAGCATACCGCGGCTCGGCTCATCCAGCCGGTCGTAGACGTAAATGGGAATATGTTTTGCGTCCTGCATGCTCTCAGAGGCAAACTCAAAAAAACCTTGCGCGCCGCGATGAGTCGAGCTTAGCCGGTACATGGCTGAAGCGGACATAGGAGGGTTTACATGGTGACTATATTCCCACTTTTTGCTTTCGAAGTTTCCATGTATCAGGTGGGTGCACATCCTATACTCTTCTTTTGTTTTTTTACGACTCATTTTTGAAGGTTTCATAATAATTTCTCCTTAAAAGAAATTTAAATAGTAGCTCAAGAAATTAACCGCCTTCGGCGGGACTTTTTTTAGGCCAGATTAACAGCATTAACAAGGTCAATGCAACGATGCGGTCATTGTACTCCAAAATAAATCCAGTACATCCTGCAAAGCTGAGCTTAGCTCATGTCAAAAAAAAGGAAATTCTTATACGGTAAATTTATATTTAGGAATTTCAATATTGAGATTCTATAGTCGCTTCGCTCCCTCAGAATCACAGCTCAGGCAGAAATGTCATTCTGAGTGAAGCGAAGAATCTAACTTGTCGTGAATTATGTAGATCTCATGCCCCATATATCTATATATATTGTGCCAGATTATAAGAATTTAATCACTTAAAACAGATGATATTTTTA
>CAYMVZ010000111.1:0-7582 GCA_964394335.1 uncultured Nitrospinota bacterium
TATTTTTTTCCTTGTAGAAGGTTCTTTGTAGTAGTTTGCTGTAGATGATGCAATGCGGCCACTGGCCGCAACCAATGACATATTATTTTCTCTGCGTGCTCTGCGGTCTCAGCGGTGAAATAAATTTTTAAAAAAAGTTTGCATTTTAGCACCAATGAAGTTTCTTCCAAAATAAGTTGACCAGAATATTTGGCTGCGCTAAGATATTTAAGTTAACCTGAAAGTGTTTAGCGAGCGCAGTCTTAGCTTTGCTGCAGGGAGCTTCAATTATGTATGAGTTATGTAGTCATGCTTCACTTTGTTCAGAATGACACGTTTGATGTCACCCTGAGCCTTCGGCGTGAGCTTAGCCGAACACTTCTCAAAGGATCTTCCCATTCATCCTATCAAAATTATATATGGACACCATTGAAGTAATTAACCTGACAAAAGAATTTAAGACATATAATGTCAAAAATGGATTCTGGGGCGCTATTGCCGGCGCTATTTCAAGAAAAGCCTCTTTTACAAAGGCAATTGACAATATTAACTTCACCATTAAAAAGGGTGAATTCGTAGGGTATGTTGGAGAAAACGGAGCTGGAAAATCAACCACAATAAAAATCTTAACCGGCATCCTGGTTCCTACTTCAGGAGAGGCTCTTGTAAATAATCTTGTCCCATATAAAAATCGGAGAGAAAACGCCATGAAAATCGGCGTTGTATTTGGACAGCGAACGCAGCTCTGGTGGGACCTTGCAGTGAGGGAATCTTTTGACCTCTTAAAATCGATTTATAAAATACCGGAGGATACGTTTAATAAAAATATGAAGCATTTTTATGACATCCTCTCTATAGATAAATACCTCAATGTCCCTGTTCGCAAACTAAGTTTAGGTCAGCGCATGCGGTGTGACCTGGCGGCGTCTCTACTCCATGACCCAGAAGTTTTGTTTTTAGATGAACCGACAATCGGCCTTGATGTCGTCGCCAAAGACGCGATTCGGCAATTTTTAAAAAAAATCAACGAAAAAAAGGGTACTACCATTATTCTGACAACCCACGATATGATGGATATCGAACATTTGTGTGACAGGATTATTATTCTTGATGAAGGAAAAATTATTTCCGATGGGAGTACTGACCTGTTTAAAAAGAACTACGGACAGTACAGGGTGCTGGAAATTGAATTTCAAAACGAATTTTCAGGATTAAATGGAATTAAAGATGTTGCACTGCTCCGGGAAGAAGGGTGCAAAAAATGGATCAAATTCAATGGCAACGACCTGTCGGCATCCGATGTTATTTCAAAAATCACGGTAAAGCATGAAATCAAAGATCTCTCCATACAGGAACCTACGGTAGAAGATATTATAAAGTCGATTTATAACAGCACATAACAATATAAGTATTCTTGAGAGGTTTTTTTGAAAGTGCTTAGCGAGTTCAGTCGTAGCTTGCTGCGGGAAGCTTCAATTTTCAGCTTCAACGGGCTGGCACAATTCTGACTTGCGCTAAAAAAAATTAGATAATATCATTTAATTTTATAATAAAGCGAATTGAGATCATTATGGCAACCATCGTTGTTTCTCTTTCAAACACTGATCTAAGAGCTGAGATCGAAGAGTATTGCAAAAAAAAATCTCATCAGTTTATTTCCGTCGAGTTGAATAAATTTATTGAGTCATTAGGGGGAAAAATTCCTGATGTTTATATCCTCGAAATCCAGGACATAGATTATGATACAAAAAAAGAAATTGAAAAATTAAAAAAGGAACCTACTTTAAAAAATATGACACTTATGACTTATCTTGATGAAATGGATGTTAGCACAGAGATATCACTGAGGAGATTAAAGATAGATACTTTTATACTAAGTGATAAGAAAAAAGAAACGGGCAAAAAGAATTTGTTAAATGGCCTGGATAAATATTTCGAGCGTAAAAAAATTAAAAATGCCATGACCGGGAAGAAGGAAGAAAGGTTTGACAATAAAATTATGTCAGAAATTGGCAAAAGAGAGAACGGGCAAGTTGACGTTAACAAACTGGCGAGTCAGTTTGACTCTATGGTTTCAAACGAAGTTGGAGATGGCGATTTTGACACCCATTATAACCTCGGCCAGTCCTATTTGGAGATGGGGCTTTACGACAATGCTATCAAGTCTTTTTCTCTGTCCGCGAAGTCACCTGAAATGTATCTTGCTTCATGCCACATGATAGGGGTTTGTTATTACAGGCAAGGTGAAAAGAACAAGGCGATATCAACCCTTTTCGCTGGATTTAAATCATCTAAAGACAAAAAAGAGGGAGCAGGGATAGGATTTGAGTTGGGAAATATTCTCTATGAATATGATCGAAAAAAAGAAGCTTTAAATATTTTTAAAATGGTAGAAAAGGTAGATCCTGATTTTATGGATATCAAAGATAAGGTTGTAAAATTAGAGAAAGAACTTGCACAATAAGTTATAAATATCCATTAAAATTAACGGTATAAGGCCGAAAAAAGAGCAACAAACAAGATTAAACTGCTGTTGTCATTAGAATTTAAAAAATATTTCAAGGAGTAAAAAGTGTATCATGACGATTTTTAACTATGCCGCAAGGGAGATTACAGCAAAAATAGTCTATTATGGTCCCGGTAAATGCGGGAAAACCACTAACCTTGAATTTATCCATGCAAAAGCTGATCCGTCAAAAGCGAGCAAACTTCTATCTATGGCTACGGAAACGGATCGAACTATATTTTTTGACCTTCTCCCTATACATATTGGAAGTATCAATGGGTTTAAGGTGAAAATACAGCTTCTGACAGTTCCGGGTCAGGTATATTACAATTCTACTCGCAAAGTTGTATTGTCAGGAGCTGATGGTGTTGTATTTGTCGCTGATTCTCAGAAGGATAAGACGGATGAAAACATCGAGAGTATAAAGAATCTTGAGGAAAATCTCAGTGTAAACGGTCTCTCCTATGACACCATCCCTCTTGTATTACAGTTAAACAAACAGGATATGTCAGATCTCATCCCCAATGAAGAACTAATGAAGTTAGTTGATAGACAGGATGTAAAGTCTTTTCCCTCTGCGGCCATAAACGGTCAGGGTGTTATGGAGACTTACGAGGCGATTGTAAAAGAGGTGCTGATTAAAATAAAGGCCACAACAGGAAAAGGGGTTAAACCTCTCGCAACGTCTACTCCACCCAAAAAAGTTGATCCCCATGAAAAGGATAAAATCAAGGTTGTATCCGACAAAAAAATTCCCCCAATTAAAGGTGAATTAAAAGGAACTGTTACACCTGCATCAGAACACGATGCTTCTGCGGCTTCCTCTTCTTTTAAAGAAGGGGATTTAAATGAAATCCGCAATGTCGTCAATACGCTTCTGGAAGAAAATAAGAAGATAAAAAAATTCTGCTTTCAACTAAAAAAAAGGCTGATAGCGATTGAAGAAAAGTTGAATTAAAGTAGATTCTAAAAATTTTTTTTTCCATGCCAAAATGTAGTTCCAGCCATACCGGGTTAGGAGTTTATTATGCCTGATAACGATAAAATAGTGTTTACAGGAGACTTGAGTTTTATCTCTCTACCGGATATTTTTCAAACGTTTGGTGGTATCAACAGCACTGGAATACTCCGCATGACGTGTAAATATGCTTCGAACCCGGGCCAAATATATTTTGTGAACGGTAATCCCATAAACGCTACTGTTGGGCCTTTGAACGGTTTAGATGCGATTTACGACATGTTTGGATGGACTGAAGGAAAAGTCGAATTTTACCGCGAGGATGTTGGAGTTAAGCCTGTGATTAACAATAGCCGAATGGAGATTGTATTTGAGGCCATGAGGCTGCTCGATGAAGGAGAAATAAAAAAGATTGGCCCTGCCTCAGACGAAACCGCCAAGAGTTGCAGAGATGAGTCGCTGATTATTAGAAGACCTATTGTGGATAGTATTACTATTGTTGAACAGGAGAACTTTAGTGAGGGAAGGACTGTTGTCAGGGAGGGGGGGCACGGAGATTGGATGTGGGTTATTCTGGAGGGAGTAGTCAGGATATCCAAAAAAACGCCTAAAGGTGACATTACCATGGCACGGCTTGGTGAAGGCTGTTTTTTAGGAAATCTTTCTGCTTTCACAATCCATGGAAGGGGGAGAAACGCAACAGGCACCATAGAGGGTAAAGTGAAATTAGGCGTGTTGGATTTCCAGACTTTATCTGATGAGTTTGGCTTTTTATCAAAAGAATTGAAAGATTTGCTTCTTAGTTTGGACGGCAGACTAAGAAAGATTTCTGAGAGAGTTGTCGATATATACTTAAAAAAAGATAATACCAATAAGCTAATTAACAACAAAACAATTTTACTAAAGGAAGGTTCATCAAATAAGGAAACGTTAGTTATAACTGAAGGCGAGGCTTATGTTGTCAGGCGAATGAAAAAAGGTTATTTGTTGTTAATGATTCTCGGAAAAGGGGATGTCTTTGGATATATGCCTTTTTTGGATATAGGGCATGAACCTCGAAATGCGGCGATATTAGCTTCAAAAGATTTAAAGGTGGATAAACTTGATTTGAAAAACCTTCAAAAGGAATACAACCAACTTTCAGGGACTATGAAAGGTTTGATCGAAGGGGTTGCTCTCAATATTTCTCTTACAACTTTAAGGGCGTCTCAATTAAAAATAAAATATTCGACACCAGACAGATGATTGTACAGCCCAGCTTTGCCGATAATCACAATTGAAGCTCCCGGTAGCAGAGCTTCAGTGTAGAGTATGATTTTATTTTAAGTTCACTCGCTAACCCCGCAGCAAGCTACGAATGCGCTCGCTAAACACTTTCGGCAAGGATAGTCGAATTCAAGTCTTCGCAGCTACTCTCCTTTGGGCGAATCTGCGGTGCTAATTGGACGGTTTCCGAAGGAGAGCCGCCAGAAGGGTTGAGGCCATGGATGGCAGAGCTAAGCTCAGCTTTACCGATAATCACAATTGAAGCTCCCCGTAGCAGAGCTTCAGCTTATTTTTTGATAAGGGTTCCAAGAGGTCACTAATAAATGGACAATTTAAAAACTTATCTCAAATTTATATCCAAATCGTTTCAAAAGGAATTTGCTTACCGGATTGAATTTTTTATGGGAATTTTGAACGGTCTCCTCTTTATTTTTATTTTTACTTCTTTGTGGAAAGCTATTTACAGCAGTCCTCTGTCCGCCTCTCTTGGTTCAGCTTTCAACGTTCATACGATCATTTCTTACGCTGTTTTTGCGATGATTCTCAAAATCTCATTCACAATGGATGACGAGTTGACGATTCAAAGAGTGCGAACAGGGGATATAGCAATGTTTTTAATTAAACCCTTTAACTATTTTCTAATGAACCTTTCCGAATGTATTGGCCAGTCACTATTTCATTTCTTTGCTCGTGGAATTCCCCTTATTGTTTTAAGTATTGCAATTTTCAACATTAATCTTCCTGCCGATAAGGAAACTTACCTTTTTTTTATATCGTCAGCGATATTAGGTTACACCATATTTTTTATTGTCAATTTTATTATTGGTTTATTGTCTTTCTGGTTTATCGAGGTTTTTTCTTTTCAATTAATGAAATACGGTATGTTTATTCTTTTTTCCGGGGGCATGCTTCCAATTGACTTTTTTCCAGACGCCATGCAGCCGTTAATAAGCTTCTTACCTTTTAAATACACACTTTATGTACCAACGTCCATTCTTATTAACCATTTTTCAAGAGACCTCATATTCTCTCAAATTTTGATGCAATTGGTATGGGTTATATCTTTGTACCTGATCTCCATAATCATGTGGAAAGCGGCAGAAAAAAAACTGGTAATACAGGGGGGATGATGACAAATGTTTATATTAAATTAATTTTAGCGGCCATCAAGAGCAAGATGGAATACAAGTTTACTTTTGGATTTCTTGTTTTTGCTATTCTTGTTTTTTATATGGGACAATTAGGCGTTATCCTGGTGATTATGAATAAATTTAAAGCCATTAACGGCTGGACATTAGGGGAAATGGCTTTTTTGTACGGACTGCTGGTTTTTTCACAGGGAATTACATTCCTGGTATTTAACGCGTTAAACAATTTTGAGCGGTTCATTCTTCAGGGTGAGTTCGACAGGGTATTAACCCGTCCATTAAACCCCTTGATTCAGGTTTTATGTTCCGGTTTGGAAGTGTCCTCTCTTGCCCATTTTATAATCGGAGTTACAGCCATTATTTTCGGCTCTAAATCTGCCGGCCTGGAATGGAGTTTCGAAAAATTAATTTTTTTAGTCCTGGTAATAGGAGGGGGGGTATTAATACTCGGCGGCATCAGGATCATTATTTCCGCAATTGCTTTCTGGACAATCAGAAACAGGGCTCTGGTGCATATCTTTGTATACAGCTCAAAAGAATTTATTCTTTACCCTGTTTCCATTTATAACCCCTGGGTTCAGTTGTTTTTAACCTTTATCTTCCCCTTAGCGTTTGTTAATTTTTATCCGGCCGGATATTTTCTTCAAAAGAGCGAACAATTTATGTTTCACCCTGTCCTTCAGTTTATGACACCGGTAGTCGGCATTATATTATTTACATTAAGCCTCTTTATCTGGCGTTATGGTATAAACCGATACCAAAGTACGGGCAGTTGAGAAAATAGGGGAGTTGAAGTTAGTTTTCGGCAACTTACCGCGCACTGTTTATTCAGTGGTTATTTTTCTTAGCGGCTCTTTAATACTTCGATCCTGTCGCAATGTTTAATAAGAGGGCAGGTGCTGCAAAAAGGGGAAATAGGTTTGCAGAGGTTTTGTCCGAATGTGACCAGCAGGTCATTATATATTATCCAGTGTTTTTGCGGTAGTTTTTTCCTCAGAGCAAATTCTGTTTTTTCCGGCGTAGTGGTACTTACATATCCCAAACGATTGCTGATGCGGTGGACATGGGTATCTACACAAATCCCGAGTTTGTTGTAACCTAATGTCACTACCAGGTTGGCAGTCTTACGTCCCACGCCTTTCAGTTTCAAAAGTTCATCAATCTCGTCAGGTACCCTGCTTTTATATTTATCGAGCAAAATTCGGCATATAGATTTAATATTTTTAGTTTTCGTTTTATAAAATCCAACGGGATAAATTGTTTTTTCCAGGGTTATGTCTTTTATTTTGAGCATTTTGGCGGGATTATCCGCTATTTTAAAAAGCCTGCTGGATGCTCCGGCAGTTGTATCGTCTTTGGTGCGAAGGCTCAATATACAGGATATCAACACTTTGAACGGATCCCTGTCCTCAGCCACCTGGGTAACAATAGGAACCTTCCATTGTTTGATACGTTTTATTAAGATTTTTATTACTTCGTCTATGTCTTTGTTTTTCATTTTTTTTCAGGGATCAGTGGACAGGGGATCGGGGCACAGGTTTTTCATAATGCTGATCCCTGACCCCTGTCAACGGAAAACTGCTTTTAAAGTAATTCATAATTATTGTTTCTTCGTCGTGGGATAAAATTAAGATCAGCAATTAATCTTTTAATACTCTCTTCCGACATCTGGTATGAGACCCCTGCGGCTTTCACCACATTTTCCTCAAGCATTGTGCTTCCCAT
>CAYMVZ010000112.1:0-7519 GCA_964394335.1 uncultured Nitrospinota bacterium
AAAAAAGTGGCGGTGCAGGGAATTGAACCCCGGACACTACGGATATGAGCCGTATGCTCTAACCATCTGAGCTACACCGCCATTATATGATTTTTTTATGCAAAGTTTTATTATTACATGATGGAGAGCAAAACCTCAATATTATTTTAGATTGGGTATTTGCGAAATTTTGAGATGTTTAGCTGAAATTAGTGTTTTTAAGAAAGGGATTTAGCGCAGCGGAACCCATATATGTTTAATTTTACGTCAGGATAGTTTCTAATTCTTTTCGAAGTCGAGACATTGTAGATTTTATTTACCCATGAGCCTCCCCGCAGGACTTTATAAGTGCCTGATTTTGGTCCCCGTGGATTTATTTCCGGGCTGTTCGTATAGTATTCAGGATCAAACCAATCCTGGCACCATTCCCAAACGTTCCCTGCCATGTTGAATACCTTATAAGGACTTCTCCCCAAAAAGAAACTATCAACTGGTGAAGTGTATTCAAAATTATCTGATGTTCCATGGATGTTTAAGTAGATGGATTGATAAATATTTTTCCGATCGTTTCCCCATGGCCAGGTAAAACCTTCTATTCCTCTTGCTGCTTTTTCCCATTCTGCCTCCGTTGGAAGCCTTTTATCAGCCCACTTGGCATAAGCGGCTGCTTCTTCCCAGCTTACTCCGACTACCGGGTGGTCAGGATCATTAAATCTATCGTCATACCAGTATTTTGGAATAGGGTGTCCGGTTTCCTGGAGAAATATTTCATAGTCCCTGTTGCTTACTTCATACTTGTCGATAAAAAAACCATTAACATATACCTGGTGTGCCGGTTTTTCTTCTTCTGCCAAAGAATCGTCATTCCCCATTGCAAAATAACCATCAGGTACATATACCATGCCATCCGGAATTTCTATACCTTCCGGAACTTGGCTGATTTCAGAAGTTTCAGCTTCATCATAAATCATTATATCTTCTGTAAACTCTTCGGCAACAAGAGGGTAAGAGAATAAAACAATAGTTACAAATAAAAAAAGAAATATTGTCGAATTAAATTTCATAAAGCGGAGAACCTCCGCAACCGAATGGAGCTTCCGCTCCTGTGAGCCAACAAACAAAACTTGTTCAGCTTTGCATAAGGCGCTGTAAAAAGGAAAAAATAACAGCGTCTAAAAAAAACAAGCTTTTACATAGTAATAGTATAAAACTACATATCCCAAAATAATCCCCAGTTTTTTCTATTTAATACCCGGCTGTTTGTTTCTCCGCTGGAATAGCTGTCCACACCTTCTGCGTCTACATGCAGTCCGATACTTCCTGCTTCATGGAAAGAAGAAAAATTTCCTGAACCCGGACCGTTAGAAACATATTTGTCGTTTCCCTTGCGATCATACAATATTCCCATTCCTATCTCATTTCCGAACCCTTGAACGAGAACGCCTCCTTTATAAAAATCGTCACCATTGTTGTCTACTAGGACACCAATCCCAAAATCGTGTCCGCATCCCTGGCCTACACCGAATGTAGAAACATAGTGGTCATTTCCTTTTTCGTCGATTAAAGTTCCGATTGAAAAATGTATGCCTGCCCCCTGAGAATACCTGCCGGATATGTAGAGATCATCACCTGCTTCATCAACAAGGGCTCCAAAGGCATACCAGTAGCTTGCGCCCTGTCCGAAATAGTCGTTTATATAAATATCATTTCCATTCTGGTCATATACCAGGCCTATTCCTCCGGATGATCCAACAGACGTATAGAAAGGTCGCAGTCCATAGCCAAACCCCTGGGCATTACTCTCTGTCGCATTTTCAGGGTCACGGAAATCAGGATATTTCCCTCCTGCGAACATATAATCCGAACCATCGGCTTCAATGATTCCTCCTATCCCTTTAGTAAAGCCAATGCCCTGTGCGTAACGATCGGCCAGGTATCGATCGCTGCCTCCACTCTCTAAGATAAAACCAATGCCAAAAAGACCTAAACCCTGAACAGAGGATTTTCCGGAATATTGATCGTCCCCGTCAAGATCGATCAGAAATCCACTTCCTAAAATGCCGATACCCTGGGATAAATCCCGGGAAGTATAAAGATCATCTCCAGACAGGTCTATCAGAATGCCTGTTCCCAGGATACCACTTCCTTGAGTGAAAGGTTGAGTGGATATGTATTTGTCATTTCCAGAAAGATCCACAAGAATAGAGATAGGATTCTTCCGTGTAGATGATCCCGCATTATTGTAGTAAATGTCGTCTCCCCCCAAATCAATAATAACTGCGCTATTTTCCCGGTAAATAGTTTGACCATGTCCACCGATGATAATCCGTCCAATTTCTGTTTTTTTGTTTAGAATTACATCACCGGAAACGATGTCGGTTTGATCAATATCGGAAACAAAAAGTTTTTCTTTCGATATTTTGAGTTTTTTTAATCGTTCAATAGTATTTGCGTCAAAAGCGTGGAGCATAATCTGGCTGGAATAAAATAATTTTTTGTAATCTACTTTTAAAGCTAATTTTAAAAACCGAAGTAATTCTTTTTCTTCTTCATCGGATATTTCTTTGTCTGTTTCTTCATTGGTTTCCACAGTGGTGGACGGCAAGTAAATTTTTGAGTATAAAAAAAGAAAATCCATTTCCTCTTTGGTTAATTTTGTAAATGCCTCCTGTCTAATGGAGGTGGCCTTTAGAAGGAGTTGCAGCAGGCTACCAAGAAAAGTATCTAAAGATAGCTCCGATGGAAATTTGAATAACTTGTTTGGTGAATAAGACACATCAATTTTTTTTGCCGTAAAATTTAATAGTCCGGAAAAATTTTGGTCAAACGTACTAAAATATTTTTTTAATTGACCTGTTAAATTACGAGTAAGGATAGGGGTATGTAGAGGATGGTTCAGGAGGTAGTTTACTTCTCCTAATCGAAATGGATTATAGTTATTAGGATCAAAACGATAACTTACAATATCAGCGCTTTTCTTTTTAATCAAATCGGCCACTTCATAATAGTTGGATAACATTTGCTGTTGTTTTAAAGTTTTTTCAAGTAACGATTCCTTTGCAGGGATAGTGTTTGCCAGGTTTTTGTACTCTGCCATTGGGACGGCCGCTTTAGGCGTCTTCCCTAAACCCAGCTTAATATTTTTTAAAATTTTATTTCTTAGAATTGTTAAGGTTACGCTTGAACCAGGAGAATGCCGTTGAATTTCCCTTACAAATTCTCCAGAGAGGGAGGTGCCGGGGTGAGGCAAAATTGTTTTTTCATTTAGTTTAAGGATTATATCATCTTTTTTTAGCCCAAATTTTTCGGCTGGAGAGTTTTCAATGACATACTGAATCAAAAGTTGTTTTTCTTCAGTTTGCTTTTTTGTGCCATTTTTGTTGTCTTTTTCGATCAAGCTTACGCCAAGCCAACCTTTTTCAACTTTTCCACGGTTGTAGTCCGGGTTTTTAGAAGGTGGTTCTTTAATTGAAAATATCGAATTATAGTTTAAAGATTTTACATCTATATTTTTATTTGAGGGTAAAACAGTATCAAACCTTTCTTTTAATGAGGTTTTGCAACCTGAAAGAGAAAGTAAAACTATAACTGTAAATATTACAAAAAAAATAAGAGACTTTTTCATGCATTCCAATTTTCAATATTCTCTAAATTATGTCAAATTTTTATGTTCTGGTAAAAGTTTGAAAATTCTTTACAGTATATTAATTAAGATATTATAGTGCAGCATAGCCGCAAGATAACACTAAATGATTTAGGAGAAAAAAGACATAGGAAAATGGGATGCTGCAGGAGTTTCTTTAGGATATCGTATAATGGGCCCACCAGGGATCGAACCTGGGACCTACCGGTTATGAGCCGGTGGCTCTACCATCTGAGCTATAGGCCCAAAAAAATGCCGGCTTAAGCTGATACTGCAAAATTCTATAATCTATCAACTTTCAACAAAACAGCGTAATTTTTTGCTTCGACTCGGATGTCGCAGTTTTCTCAAGGCTTTGGCTTCAATCTGCCGAATTCTTTCCCGTGTAACATCGAAATCCTGACCTACCTCTTCAAGGGTGTGTTCAGAACCTAAACCGATCCCGAATCTCT
Source organism: uncultured Nitrospinota bacterium (assembly GCA_964394335.1). GTDB lineage: Bacteria > Nitrospinota > Nitrospinia > CAJXCL01 > CAJXCL01 > CAJXCL01. The sequence goes on from CAYMVZ010000112.1 coordinate 4,075, forward strand.
TTCTAAGCACTTTTTCTTCTCTCGCAGCTAAAGTCGTAAGTATATTTGCTGTTTGATCTTTAAGGCCTAGTTTAACTACTGATGACAAAGGAGAAACAACTTTTTTGTCTTCAATAAAATCTCCAAGATGACTATTTTCTTCCTCTCCTATTGGAGTTTCAAGAGAAATAGGTTCTTTTGCTATTTTTAATACTTTTCTTACTTTATCTATTGGTAGTTCCATTCTTGCTCCTATTTCATCCGCTGTGGGTTCCCTGCCAACCTCTTGAACAAGCTGCCTGGAAGTCCTGATTAGTTTGTTAATTGTTTCTATCATATGAACAGGAATTCTAATTGTTCTTGCCTGATCGGCAATAGCCCTTGTTATGGCTTGGCGAATCCACCATGTAGCGTAAGTACTAAATTTATATCCTCTCTGGTATTCAAACTTATCTACAGCTTTCATCAGACCAATATTTCCTTCCTGAATTAAATCAAGAAATTGGAGTCCCCTGTTTGTGTACTTTTTTGCGATACTGACAACTAACCTTAAATTTGCTTCGGCTAACTCCCTCTTGGAATATTTACTTTTTATTTTGCCGCTGTTAATAGATCGGATCATTTTTTTAAATTCTTTCTGGGAGATTCCAATTGTTTGTTCTATTTTTTTAATTTTGCGCTTTGCGCTTTTCTCTTTTTTCTCTAATGTAATAAACTCTTTTTTTGTTAATTTTCTATTATTTTTCAAAGAGAGATTCTTTTGTATTTTCCAGTTATTTGTAATTTTTTTTATTTCAGATATAGGTAGCCCCAGGTCGTTTTGAATTTCGTCGATAATTAGTTGATGTTCCTGAAAGTATTTAACATGTTTCTTGATTATCTCTACAAATGCATCTATTTGTTCACTGCATAGATTAATTTCATCAATCTTTGCTGCTATTTCTTTCCTGATTTTTTTTTGTTCGGTTTCTAATTTTGATTGGACTTTAGTTGACGGCAATTTCCCAAGTCCCGCATTAATTTTTGATAATTTAGCATTAAGTGGTTTTATCTTTTTTAAGATAGAAATTACGCGCTTATATTCTTGTTTTCCTTTCTTGCCGTTTGCTTCATCAAGGTCATTCCATTTTACGAAATACTGTATTGGAATCTCCTCGTTTTTAATTAAAGGTTCCATAAGGAGTAATTCAATAGTTGTAATTGGGCAGCAAATAACATGATCAACTACTTCCTTTTCTCCTTCTTCTATCCTCTTCGCAATTTCAATTTCTCCTTCACGAGACAAAAGGGGTATGGTCCCCATTTCTCTTAAATAAAGTCTTACAGGATCGTCAATAGTTGAAATGCTGTCACTATCAAGATTACCCTTTACTGTGTCCGATTTTGATAAAGAGGCTTTTTTGCCTTTTGGTCTTGTATTTACAAGTTCTATATCCATTTCACCAAAAAGTACCATAATATCGTCGATTTGATCAGGTGAAACTACATCAGGAGGTAATGCACTATTTACCTGATCATAAGTAAGGTAACCTTTTTCTTTTCCAATAGTAATAAGCTGATTTATCTCTTCCACTTTATTTATTTTTTTCATAATTTATTTTTTGAACTCCCAATAGTATTTGCTGCTTTAAAATTAATATATATTTAACAGACTAAAAAGGTTTAAACCCCCTGTAAGTCTTTTAAGTCTTTATCTAATTTCTGAAACTCAGCAACTTTTTTAGAATTAACTGCTTCGATCCTCTGTTTTATAAGATTTTCAACATCTTTTTGTTTTGCCTTTTTAAAGATTGACTGGATGCAATCCTCCAGTACCTTATCGGGATTATCAAATTCTATGGTTTCCATTAAAAGTTCTGTAACAATTTTTCTGATGTTTTCAATAGGTATTAGTTCCACAAATTCTTGTGGTGATAGCTGTTCTTTGGAAATGTTCATGCCAAAAATAAATTCAATAACCTCTTTTAAAATGCTGTCAGAGAAGTAGTCGGAATCAATCTTTTTCTTTACTTTTTCAATATTTTCAGGATGTAGAATGATTAACCTGACAAGGTTGCGTTCACTCCAGTCAGGAACTTTTTTCTTAATTTTTACTTCTATTTTCGGATCGATTTTAGTTTTTTTTGTTTCACGCTTTTTTTTTAACTGATCTTGAAGAGACTGCTGAGACACCTGGAAAAGCTCAGAAATTTTTCTAATATATTCTGATAGCTCAATACTATTTTTAATTTTTGCCAAATAAGGCAATATAGTACTTAAACCTCTAAGTTTTTCCTCGAGCGAATTTAAATTAACTTTACCGACAATTTTGTTTGCCAGATATTCTATAAATAGTTCTGATTTATTTATCTTTTCACTTAATTGTGCTAATCCAAACCGGTTAATAAAGGTATCCGGATCCGTATTTTCCGGCAAATCAACCGCTTTAACATTCAAACCATATTCCAATAAAATATCAAATCCTCTGGCCGCAGCTTTATGACCTGCCTCATCAGAATCAAAGAGGAGTATGACATTATTTGTATATCGTTTTATCAAGCCCGCATGCTTGGATGTAAGTGCGGTTCCACAAGTAGCAAGTACGTTTTCAAAGCCATGCTGGTAAAGAGATATTAAATCAAAATAGCCCTCAACAATTACTACAAAACCATTTTTTCGGATGCTTTCTTTTGCAATATTAAATCCGAATAAAGTTTCGCTTTTATTATAAATAACAGATTCTGGAGAGTTAATGTATTTGGGAGTTTTTTCATTTTGACTGATGTCCCTGCCACCAAAACCTCGAATTTTGGCGTCAAGACCTATGATAGGAAAAATGATCCTGTCCCTAAAGCGGTCATAGTGTCCTGTTCCAGATTCTTTTAATATAACCAAACCAATTTTTTCTAAATCTTTGAAATCAACATTTTTATTTCTGAAATGTGTTAAAAGAAAATCCCAACCTTTAGCAGCGTAACCAACTTGAAACTTTTTAATGGTGTCAGAAGAGATATTTCGTTTGTGAAGGTAGTCTTGAGCTGATTTTCCGTATCCTTTAAACAGGTTTTGATGAAAATATTCCGCAGCGATCCTGTTCAGCGCATAATATTTTTCTTTTTTGTCAGCTTGAGAGCTGTATAAAGATTTTCCACTACTGCCATCAAACCTTGTGGGAACAGTAATACCATATCTCTTGCCTATCTCTGTTACAGCCTCAGGGAATGAGAAATTATTGAACTTCATTAAAAAAGAAAAAACATTTCCGCCTTCACCGCAACCAAAGCAGTGATAAATTTGCTTTTCTGAGCTTACGCTAAAAGAAGGGGTTTTTTCCGAATGAAAAGGACATAAGCCGAGAAAGTTTTTCCCTGATTTTTTAAGAGGGACATGTTCTTCAATAATTTCAACAATATCAGAAGTTGATCTGATTTGTTCTACTATGCTATTAGAGACAAAACCCGTCAACAGCCAATTACCCCTTATAAGT
>CAYMVZ010000113.1:0-7518 GCA_964394335.1 uncultured Nitrospinota bacterium
GACGGCATAGAAAATCATAACTCTAAGGGTGGTACTAAGATTTAGGGTAGGTCACTTTTATCCTGTAACAGCTTCCCGCGAATCATTTTAAGGGTGTCGCCTTCAAAGTCAGCGCGCACGCGTTCCTTACCGGAACTGTCTATATAGCGAATCTGAAGAAGGACCTTTTGTATTTGAGCATGTGAAGCAAAGAGTCTTTCTACTGCGGTCAAAAGTTCCGGCAAAGGCGCTTTTTTATTTTCCTGTAAAGCCTGGGCAAGAGCGATTATATTCTTATTTTCCCCGATGTTCAGCAGGTCGGTGGTTACCCCGTGTAAATAGCTGAGAAAAGCCGCTTTTATTTTTACTATTTGAGAGATTGTCTTATTTATATCGTCTTCCTGTTTTTTACTTGCCTCAAATACTTTTTCCCTTAGAGTCTGATATGACTGCAGGAACTCTTTTTCAAAACCTTCAATGGCCTGCTTCATTTTTCCCGGAGTAGAAGGGAGGTCTTTGAGAAGAAGCACCTGCCCGAGAGATTGTTCCACTATAGAACGATAGCGTTTTATTTTGTTCATTGTCTCTCTGGAAATGGGTTTTCCCGATGCAATGGTGTTGCTGATAAGGGCTCTTTCCATGCCGGCAAATTCCACTAAAGTTGCGATATTGGGACGAAGGACTGTGTTGAAATATAACAACAGTTCCTTTTGATTTTGGGGCGCGAAGACGGCATCCCGCAGATTAAATTCTTCAATAATGTTTGTTGTGACAGCGGCAAGCCACGCCTTTTTGGAAATTTCAGTGCCGGCAATATCGGGACGCAGTGCCTTAAACGCTTCGTATTCTTTTCGCCAGATGGTCAGTCTTTCTGTAAAGGTTTTATTTTTCCACATGGATAAGAGTGTTTTAATTTCATTTTCCGCCTGCTGGATTTCGGCGTCACCCTTCTTCCCTATTTCAAGAAATCTTGAGTAAAGGGATGATGTTTTTCCTTTCCTGTCCCTTTCACCAACAATTGCCATACCCAATCCCCGCTCTGTTGCCTGCCATCCGGCCGCTGCATTCAGGTGACCGGCAATTCTGTTTTTTATATCAAACACTTCTAAATTCTTTTTCTCTTGAAACGTTTTGTAGATTGAAAATCCTGCAAGTACGGACAGCAAGCAAAATAATACTCCTACGGCAATAAGCATTTGAGATTTTAAAGTTTTCATTTTTTATGCTCTAAACCACGAATTGCATTAATTACGGAACTTCTTTCGCTGCACTCACAATTGAAAGTGTTTAGCTAACGCATTCCCCGCTGCTTGCCCTGAACAACAGTAGCAATTAAAATTTCAATTTTTTACCCCTTCTATTAAAAGTTTTATTGCAAAGGTAACCCCTTTATCAACGTTGTTGGAAACGGCGAAATTCCCTCCATCTTTTTCTATAATGGAGTAGCTTATGGAGAGTCCAAGACCGGTTTCTTCCTTTACTGGTTTTGTCCTGTAAAAGGGATTGAAAATCCGTTTTAGATTATTCTCGGGTATTCCCGGACCGGTGTCTTGAAGTTTTATATCAACAAAATGGTCATCTGAGGATGTTTCCATTTTCAGCATCCCCTCACCTTTCATTGCCTGAAGGGCATTGTGGATAAAACCTGGTGAACTGAGTCTTTTGGATTAAGACCGATGTAAAAACTTACATCTTTCTATGGGGTTTGTAAAGGGGAAAAATTAAAAATACACATTCTACTTGCGGCACATTACTTTTGTGATATACTACCTCTCTCTAACCCCGCCGCAAACAGCGGGGAATGCGTTCGCTAAACACTTTCAATGAAAATTGGAGGGGGTCGTAGTTCAACTGGTTAGAGCACCGGCCTGTCACGCCGGAAGTTGCGGGTTCGAGTCCCGTCGGCCCCGCCATTAAAATTTCGAGTTAAAGCCAATATAGGCTTATGTCTCCCTCCTGATGACAAACACGTTATCTCCAAAAATATCGATATCATAATTTCCCAAATCCGCCATTACAGAAATGGTCTTGTTGCAGAAAAAGTTAACGTGAGTTTGATCGTCTTTATAAATCCAGTTTTTAAAAGAGTACTTTTCCTTCTTTGTATCAATAAAAGGATTAGTCAGCAGGGTTGTGAAAAACATTATTCCTCCAGAAACCAGAACCTTTTCAATCTCATGAAGTTCATCCCATACATTTGGAAGGTGCTCAATGACTTCGAGAGCGACCACGACATCAAACTTTTCTGCAATATTTTTATCTTTCAGATAGCCATGAATCATTGGCTCCAGAGGTGTGACATCAAATCCCCTGTTTTGTAATTCCGCTGTTAAACCTCCTGACCCTGAGCCGAAATCTAAAATTTTACGCGGGGCGTGATATTTTTGAGCAACCGATAAAAAGACATCCACATTTTCTTTCCACTCACTTTCGCTTTGATTTGCCCACCCCGATTTATAATGTTTTTCAGTTGATGTTGCGTCTATTATAGATTTTGTGAAAATTAGTGAGCATGAAGGGCACTTGAAAAACGAGCGAACATCGTTAAAAAAGAGATTTGATTCCGTCCTGCAGATTCTACAAATCATTTTTTCGGGTTAGATTCCCGCTTTCGCAAGAATGACATTTTGTGCCATTTTGTCACCAACGCTTCCTCTGTCATTCCTGCACGGTTTCTGCTCCTATAAGAATTAATAGGTAATAATAGCATATCGAGGGCAGATGGGGGAAGGGTGTTCAATTGAAATGAAGGTGGTTCAGGAGGGGTAAGACTTTCTAACTAAATATAGAACTATTTTCAGACAATGGCTTTTGCCTGATAGATAGTTGCATGGCGAAATATTGGAATCACTTTTGGATATCACTCTCCAATACATTCATAATATTCCCTGAGACAGAATAATCCTTAGTAGAAAAAATAATTTTTTGATCAATTTTTACAGGAGAACCTTTAAAATAAAATATACCTTCTTTTTCTTCACAAAAAATAATCATCTCTAAAACTATATCTTTATTCGTTGGGTGTTTAAATTCCTTAGCCACACCTTTGTCAATTTTAATAACTTGGCTGCTTTCAGCTTTCGATATATCTTCAATTATTGCAATTTTGAAATCATTAATAGATTCTTCAAAGTCTCCTTTTTTAATGACTTTAGCAAGATAAGGCTCAACATTCTTCACTCTAAGTGAAATAATTAATTTTTTATAAGTAGTGGTAGTTGGAGGAGGAGAAGAAAGGGTAGCAATTCCATATACATAATAAAACACGTACGAAAACCCTAACAAAAACAATATCACCAGAAAAAGAATAACATTGACTTTTCCAAATAACTCTCCTTTTTCATCTAGTATTATCATCTTCTACTAATAAAAAGTTTAACAGGTAGAAAAGATATCTAAACAGATCATTTTAATCAAAAGAGGTCTATTTTTTTCAGCTTTTTAGATTACCATATAATAACTGCTTTAGCCAAACAACCATGTATTCCTAAAACCAACGCTGCTAAAGGACTATTAACTTTTCCAACCTATCAAACTTACTTGCTTCCATAATCGAATCCTTTTATATAGTTCACTCTAAAAAAGAATAATAGCATAAACGTTATGGCATCTATATTGCAATTTCATTCAACAACTTAGTTATTATGTCAAAATTATGGCGAATCAAATTTAACTTTTAGAAAGGGAGAGGCATGAAGACAACCAAAAGGAAGGATTATACAATCAGATTAGATAATATATTTAGTGCTCAAGAAATAAGAGAAATCAGTGACGCAATTCTTGGAGGGATAAAAAAAACTTCGTCCAAGAAACGAAAGCGGATATCGCAGGCTTTAAAAAGATAATTTTTTTTAATTAAGAAGGGGAAATAGACTGTTTAGGTGCTTATACCCTCCATGGTTCATTTTTCCCCTTAACGCCTCTTTAGGGTTACAGGTATAAACCACCTGTAGCCCTTTTTTTATGTGGGAATTTTGTGTGATGGAAATGGCAGGAGTGATTCCTGGAAATGATCCGTGTGCTAACACTGAAAAATAGACACTGCCACTAATTATTTTTAAGGGGATAAATTGCTGGAGTTGCGGGTTCGAGTCTCGTCGGTACCGCCATAAATTGGTAAATTTTTCTCAGGAATTTCATCAAGAATTTGAAACTTGCTGTCTTTTTCAGAGAGAATCGGTGTTTTAACAGGCCAGTCGATAGCAATCGTCTCATCTGACCAAAAAATTCCATACTCATCTTCAGCATCATAGAAATCCGAGCATTTATACATGACATCAGCGGATTCACTCAACACGCAAAATCCGTGGGCAAACCCCTCCGGCACATATATCTGGCGTTTGTTTTCTGCTGAGAGGTTGACTCCAAACCATTGTCCAAATGTGGAAGAACCTCGTCGAATGTCAACTGCTACATCAAATATTTCTCCACTTAACACGAAGATCAGTTTCCCCTGCGGATGAAGGAGTTGATAATGCAATCCTCTCAAGATTCCATGCTTTGAATGGGAATAGTTGTCCTGCACAAAGGTTTTATCAATTCCCACATCGGTGTATTTAGTCTGGTGAAAAATTTCTAAAAAAAACCCTCTGGGATCATCATACACATTCGGCTCAAGCAAAAGAACATCGGGTATCGATGTGTTAATGAGTTTTAATATCATTGCTTTTTATTTTCCTTTTTCGTCTTCCTTTAATACATCCATTAAATACTGTCCATAACCATTTTTCAGCATTTCAGCGGCGAGTTTATTTAGCTGTTTCGTATCTATGTAGCCAAGATTAAACGCGATTTCCTCTACACACGAAATTTTAAGACCCTGCCGCTCCTGAACCGCTTGCACATAATTGGCAGCTTGCTGTAAAGACTCATGGGTACCTGTGTCGAGCCAGGCAAATCCGCGTCCTAAAAGTTCCACTTTTAGCTCGCCCCTGCGGAGGTATTCCAAATTTACATCTGTAATCTCCAACTCTCCACGGGCCGAAGGTTTAAGATTTTCCGCTATTTTCACCACATCATTGTCATAAAAATAAAGACCGGGCACAGCATATTTTGACTTGGGAATTTCAGGCTTCTCTTCAAGACCAACAACGTTGAGGTTTTTATCAAAACTGACAACACCGTACCGCCAGGGGTCTCGCACTAAATAACCAAAAATAATCCCTCCCTTTTCAAGTGTGGCGCATCTATTGAAAATCTCTGGAAGACCATGCCCATAAAATATGTTGTCCCCAAGAACAAGAGCAACCCTTTTATTGCCTATAAATGGTTTTCCAATAATAAATGCCTGAGCCAATCCTTCGGGACGGGGTTGCTCTGCATAAGATAAATAGATGCCCCATTGAGAACCGTCCCCAAGAAGATCCCGGAACTTCGGCAAATCTGCTGGAGTGGAAATTATGAGAATATCTCTGATACCTGCCAGCATTAAGACAGACAAGGGATAATAAATCATGGGTTTATCATATACCGGCAACAGTTGTTTGCTGACAACACGGGTTATCGGATACATGCGGGTTCCTGAACCACCTGCTAATATTATTCCTTTCATAGTTTTTTTACCGATCTTCACAAGTTAGGTGTACCGCTTCACTCGAAATGACAATTCCGCATTGTCATTCCCGAACGTCCCGGCATGTCATTCCCGAACGTATTTATCGGGAATCCAGGACGCGTTTTGATTCTGGATTCCCGATTGTGACACACGGGAATGACAAGACAGGGCATAGCCAATAGTGACCTGGCCCTGAGAACCAGGTTTTTTTATTTCTTAATAAACATTAAAATTCCTATACAGAAATTCATTGATTCCCCCCCTGAAAGTCAGAGCAGATCACGATTTCTTAGTACTATCTAAAACTATTTTGAAATAGTACATTAATTCTCAAATCAAAACAAAACATTAGTCCACTTCTTTCATCTGAATGGTAGCGACCATTTTGTCTTTCACTTTTACTTCGGTTACCAGAACAATTGTTTCTCCTATCTTTATACGACCACTTTGTTTCAATACTTCCAATGCTGCATCTACTGTATTCGATGGTTCATCTTCATCAAACTGAATGAGAAAAGGATAGGTTCCCCAATTCAGGGCCATTTGATCATATAATTTAGCATCATTGGTAAAAGCGTAAATCGTAGTCTTCTCAGGGCGCAACCATGCCGCGTGACGCGCTGTTCTGCCTGACCGGGAAAATATCACCAGGGCTTTGGCCTCAAGTTGATCCGTCATAACACAGGCCGCCTTCATGAGTTTAGCCTGTTCGCTGTCCAGTTCCGCCTGTTTAGCAAAGCCTGCACCGCCGCTACGCTCAATCCTCCGGGCAATACGATCCATTAGCTCAATGCACTGCACAGGATATTTCCCGCTCGATGTTTCGCCCGACAGCATAATAGCATCCGCTTGTTCAAAAACCGCGTTCGAAACGTCTGTAATTTCCGCCCGGGTTGGCGACGGGTTTTCAATCATGGATTCCAGCATATGCGTAGCGACAATGACCGGTTTACCTTTACGAATACATTGTTTCACTATACGCCGCTGGATTATTGGCAGTTCTTCGTATGGGCACTCAATACCCAAATCACCGCGAGCGACCATAACTGCATCCGCGACTTCAATGATGTCATTGAGATTGGAAATTCCCTGTTGATCTTCGAGTTTAGCGATGATTTTTTGCGGTGTTTTTCGATAATCAAGAATTCCTTTTAATTTAAGGATATCACTGGCCTCGCGGACAAAAGACATGGCAAAGAAATCCACATCCAGATGAATACCCAGTTCTATATCTTTTAGATCTTTATCCGTAAGTGCCGGCAAACTAACCCGCACACCGGGTAGATTAATGTGACGACGGCTCCCGAGCAAACCTTCCGTTAGTACTTCACAATGCAACTGGTTTTGGCGTTTTTCTAACACCTTCAGGTGGATTTCTCCGTTATCTATGAGGACAGTATCACCGACCTTGAGATCATCAACCAGGTGATCATAGTTCACATTGACCGAACGGTGTTCGTCAGAAGATTCACCTTTTACTGTTAGAGCTATGCTTTCACCCGGTTTAAGATGCAACGCTTCCTGCAAGTCACCTGTCCGGATAGCAGGTCCTTGGGCATCCATTAAAATGCCGACTGCGTAGTTACAGCGTCGGCTGATTTCCCGGATATTCGCGACAATCTTCCGTACCTGGTCGTGTTTTGCGTGAGACATATTGATACGGGCTATATTCATTCCTGCCTTTATCAATTTTTCCAGCATCTCCGGTGATTCTGTCACCGTTCCGATCGTCGCGATAATGCTTGTCTTTCTCGGTAAATTCATCATAAGGCTTCGTTTAAAAATACTTAAAAAAATTAAAACCGGGTGTTTCCTTCCATTCGGCGCTCTCAGAACAAACATCTAATAATACTGAAACAATGTTTATTATACAAGTCTGGGACCAAAAACAAAAATGGACTAAAAAAAATCCGACCCCTCAGGGGCCGGCATTGGAATAAGCCCGGAGGGCATGATTTACTGAGAAAAATATTACATATTGATCG
>CAYMVZ010000114.1:0-7275 GCA_964394335.1 uncultured Nitrospinota bacterium
TGTTCCACAATTCCATTGAATTTTTTTAATGTTGTGATAGCTTTCTTTATACTGACAGGATTGCCGATTTGAATTGCACTGGCTAAGGTTTTTCCCGCCTTTATAGGATGAAATTCTTTAAAACCTGTTAAATAACTTTGATAAAGCGGGTTTGCCTGCTCTGCCTGCGCGCAGACGATTTTGGGCAATTTGTCCGTAAGACCTAATTCTTTTGCAAGAGAAAATCCTTTCCCAATGGCGGTGACATTTCCAAGATTTCCTCCCGGAACAATCACAACATCAGGGACTTCCCATTGAAATTGTTGGACCATTTCTATGCTTATAGTTTTTTGTCCTTCGATTCTAAGTGAATTCATGGAATTAGCGAGGTAGATTCTATTTTTTGAGCATACATCCTGGACAATTTTCATGCAGCCGTCAAAGTCGGTATCCAGAGAGATAGTGAGCGCATTGTGAGCAAGGGGCTGAATAAGCTGGGCAGTGGATACTTTATTTTTTGGAAGGAACACTATCGCTTGGATACCGGCTGCCGCGCAATAAGCGGCCAGTGCCGCTGAAGTATCCCCTGTGGAAGCGCAAGCGACTGCTATGATGTCTTTTCCCTCCGACATCATCTGTTTTACCATTGAAACAAGAACGGTCATGCCCAGGTCTTTAAAAGAACCGGTATGGTTATAGCCGCATTGCTTAATCCAGAGTTCATCCATCTCTAATCCCTTTCCCAGTCTCTCCGCCCAGAATAAATTACTTCCACCTTCATAAGTAGAGACAACATTGTTATTATCTACATTGGGGCAGACGATCTCCTTTTTTCCCCAAACAGCACTGCCATAAGGCCACTCGGAGGACATATAGCGATCATCAAATAGCTTTTTCCATTTTTCAGCCGGAATGGTTTTTAGTTTTTCAATGTCATGTTTTACTTCAAGAAGGTTTCCACACTTTGGGCAGCTATAAATTATTTCATTTAAATCGTATTTTCCTTCACATTTCTCAATGCATTGAAACCAAGATTTTATATTTTTTAACATCAACTCCGTCATAAAAAATTAACTTCCATTTTCAATTCTAATTAAAATACTTTTCCCTTTAACTACTTTGAGTTTATTGATTTCTTTGACAGCTTTTTGGATGTCTTTTTCCATCGCCTTATGTGTCATAAATACCAGAGGGACTCCACCGGAATCACTTCTTCCTTTTTGGATTACGGATGCAATACTAATAGAATTTGCCCCTAAAATACCCGACAGCTTAGAGAGAATGCCCGGCTTATCCAGCACTGAAAAGCGGAGGTAATATTTAGAGATAATTTTATCTATTGGTTTCAATTTAAATTTTGCATGGTTACTTACATCAAATGAGGAAGATCTGTTTCCATAGGTTATAGATCCGGCAATTTCCATAACATCGCTTAATACAGCGCTTGCGGTTGGCAGAGCGCCGGCTCCTTCTCCAATCAACATGGTTTCGCCAACAGCATTGCCCCTTACTTTGATAGCATTCAATACGCCATTTATATTTGAAATAGGGTTATCTTTACTAATCATAGTAGGATGAACTCTAATATCAACAGTATCGTTTCTTTTTTTCGCAATAGCCAATAATTTAATCCTGTATCCAAACTCACTCGCGAAATGAATGTCCGTTGGGGTAATATGAGTAATGCCTTCCGTAAAAACCTTGTCAATGGGAATACGGCATTCGAATGCAAGAGAACCCAAAATAGCTATTTTATGAGCGGAATCTATTCCTTCAATGTCAAATGTCGGATCAGCTTCGGCATACCCTTTTTCCTGGGCCTCTTTTAAAACATCCTGAAAGTTTTTTCCCTCATCAGTCATTTTGCTGAGGATATAGTTTCCCGTGCCGTTAACAACGCCATATATAGACTCAAAACGGTTTGCTGCCAGGTTATCTTTTATACACCGGATGATGGGAATACCGCCGCCAACACTGGCTTCAAAACCGATATTGACTTTATGTTTCTTAATCGCCTCAAATACTTCCTTGCCATGTTTAGCCAAAAGCGCTTTATTCGCTGTTACAACATGCTTTTTATTGCTTATTGACTGCATTATAAATGATAGTGCCGGTTTATAACCTCCCATTAATTCGATCACAATATCAATTTCATCGTCATGGATTATTTTTTTAGCATCTGTGGTTAATATAGATTTGTCTACAGGCACTCCTCTATCCCGCTTTATGTCCAGGTCTGCAATTCGTTTTATTACAAGAGAGACCCCGAGCCGTTTTTCAATCAGAGCAAAATTTTCCCTTAGCACTTTTACAACGCCAGTACCAATAGTTCCTAAACCAATTAAACCAAGATTAATTATTTTCATTCTTGTTTGACTATATCAAAATTTTTTATACTTCACCGGTACTGTTTCCACCTTCACGAATTTCATCAATACTCTTTTTATAATCTGAACTGTAAAAGACGGCTGAACCGGCTACAAGAATATCAACCCCGGCTTCTCTAATTTCTTTTGCGTTATTGGGTTTCACACCACCATCAATCTCAATATCAATATGATTGTTTTTATTTTTAATTATTTTTTTTAATTGCATTACTTTTTGCAAAACTGAAGGAATAAAAGATTGCCCTTCAAATCCCGGGTTAACCGACATCAGTAATACCATATCAACATCATCAAGTATATAGTCTAAGCCAGATACAGGCGTTGATGGGTTCAAAACAATACCGGGAGAGACTTTATAACTGCGTATTAATTGAACGGTCCGTTGTAAATCTGCGCATGCCTCAACGTGGACTGTAATAATGTCTGCTCCCGCATCGGCAAAAGCCTGGATAAAGTTGTCGGGGTTTTCTATCATAAGGTGAACATCGAGAGGTAATTTAGTAGATTTCCTTACGGCCTTTACAATGAGAGGTCCTATAGTAATGTTGGGCACAAAATGACCATCCATGACATCTACATGGATTAAGTCCGCTCCTGCCTTTTCCACGTCTTTTATCTCAGTATCAAGCCTGCTGAAATCAGCAGATAATATAGAAGGGGCAACTTTAACCATAAAATGTACCAGAGATTATTAATAAAAACTATGGGCTTGCTTGGATGAAATTCGAGCAGATAATATCACAGGTTAAGGGGTAAGGCAAGATGATGAATTGACAATTGAGGATTGACAATTGAAAATTGATTATAGACAATTAAGAATTGAAATTTTTTTCTTGTACTGTACCGTTAATTTTACATTTGGCCTTCTACGGGGAAAACATGACTGACTTAAAAGAAACAGTAGAAAAAGATATAAAATGTCCACAATGCAAAAAAACCGTTGCAGTAAATAATAACCCTTACATCCCTTTTTGTTCGGAACGCTGCAAAATGGTAGATCTTGAGGCATGGCTGTCAGGGCGATATAAAATCAGTGACAAGAAAGATAACGAGCCAAAATCAATTGAGGATTGATGCTTTATGATTGAGAATTGAAATGAAATGATCAACAGTAATCGTCAATCGAAAATCGTCAATCATTGAAGTTCTACATTATTTTTCTCTAAAGCAATGCCGGCCACTCTGTATAAGCTGACAATGGATTTAGTATAATCAATTATCGCCTTAATTTCCTTGCTCTGCTCTTCTGTCAGGTCTTTTTGAAATTCCAGGACTTTAAAGCTTGTTGACAGTCCTACTTCAAATTTCTTTTCTTCGGCGCTCATTTTTTCTGCGGCCAGCTTTTTTGATACTCTTGTAACATTTACTCTTTTCATATTGGTTTGGATTTCCCGAACGGCTTCTTTTACTTCTAATGTTATTCTCTGTTCCTGATTTTTAATTTCAATGAGCGTTTTTTCCACCTCCAGCTTTGATGCAGTAAGACTGCTTTTAGAGGCGCGGTTGCCAATGGGATACTCAAATTTTAATCCAATATCATAGGAATAAGCATCCCCGCTTAAAGCCCGGCTTAATGATCTGTCATAATCACCTCCAAACCGGGTAGTTTGGGTTGTATTTGAAGACTGGCTGGTGACAGGCACAGCGTCACCACTTATGCCGTTTAAGCCAAAACTCGCGACAAGATCTATTGTGGGGTATAATTGATTCTCTTTGTAAGCGATATCAATCTGTTCATTGTCCAGCTCTAATCGTAACGCTTCCATTTCCGTTCGATTTTCAAGTGCTATTTTGAGAAACTCCTCTAATTGGAATATTTCAGTCGCAAAAGAAGGGGAATCTGCTGGCACGAGAGTTGAATTCCACTCTTCAGCATCAGGAGGGAAATTTAATTTTGTTTTTAATTGATCTTCCAGGTCTTTAATTTCATTCTCTGTGATAATTACCGCTTCTTCACGGGCGGCAACTTCCGATTGGGCCTGCAATATTTCCAAAGGAGCCAAAACGCCGACGTCTACTTGAATTCTTACCCTGTTTTCAAAATCTTTAGCCAGGTCCAGGGACTGTTTTTTTACTTTGAGATCCTCTCTTTTAAAAACAAGGTCCCAATAAACGTTTTGTACATCAGAAATGGACTGTATCACAAGATTTTTAAATTCTTTTTGAGAAATATCTCGATTATTCGTGGCAATTTTTATTTTCCTGGTATTCAAATCGATTCCAAAATCTCTTAATAAAGGCTGCGTGAAATCAAGGTCGATAAATGAACTATATTGGGGGTCTAATCCGGAAAACGTAGAGTTGGTGATGTTCCGTGCAGAGTCAAATTTTAATTCATAGGATGTACCGGCTTTTAATGTTTGCTTCAAACCAATGGAAAAATTTATATTCTCTTCTTTTGAAACATCAGGAGAAGCGAATGCCGAGGCCGACGGCGAAATGGTTTTATCTAAAGTAAAGTCAGCAAATAACGCCGGGTCAAAAAAAGAATTTTCAAGAATTATATTTTCATCCTCTATATTAGGGTTGATTCGTTCAACCGCAATATCGAGATTATTTTGTAGAGTAATCTCAATTGCTTTTTGACGTGATAATTTGAGTTCCTTTTGCTGTTCTTCCCCAAATAAATGTGTCGGAAAAACAATTCCAAAAAAAACAGCCAGCAATATAAACTTTAAAAAGGCATGATGTATATAATTTTTTTTCATTATTTCACTAAAAAAGTTTAAATTGAATTAAAATTGTATATAATTACATATAAAGTGCTTTAATGTCAACTAAATGTAATCTTTCAAAATTGTAATTTTATATCGGCATTTTTTGTTAATTTTATTAGCTGAGCATTACACAAGTTGATTGTTTTTTACAATTCTGCCGCATAGATAATTTTTTTTAAAAAAATTACTTTTTTCAAACTTATTGATTTGTAATGACTTTACAATGTGCCATTTTTTTTACGCGATTGGCACATATATTGCTAAAATACTGCTTCAAAAATATAGCTTATGTTTTACTTCAGCATTGTTTTTCTTAAGTACATTTTTTTCCTTGACAGAGTAAGGAATATAATTTATAAGAAGTGTTTTTGAATTTGTACAAATTTGTCACAGTTAAGTAAGAGGAGATTCTTGTTTTGGATAAAGAAAAAGCAAATAAATTAGGAAAGATTGTTTTCTGGGTAACAAATGCGTTGGTGCTTATCTATTTTTGGTGGTTAGTTATTTATGATCACGGAGTAGCGTCACACCATTAAATAAAATAACTTGATCATATAGAGGAATTTCCTTATGTTGGATTCCCAATTATGTTGGGAATGATAAAAGGGCGCAAAATGTCATTAAGCTTCCTGCTTCCGCGGGAATAATCTCCACTGGGAATTTAAAAGGTCTTTGTCATAATCCAACTGAATCAATAGGAGGGATTTATTATGAAAACGTTTATATCTTTTATAGTGGCTTGCATAATATGTGGGGCTTATTTTTTAGGGATAGATTTTTTGTTACAGAAAGCCCAGGGCTTGCCGTTTCCACTTTTTCAATAAAAAAATAGAAGCATCAAAATAGATTTGAGACGTCAAATTACTACAATTTGAAATCTGAAATCTGAAATCTACTGTTAGGAGGTTTTCGGTGAAAAAAAATATTCTTGCATTATTATTGTCTATTTTATTATTACCCGGTATTGCCTTTGGTGAATTAGTGGTAAGAGAGGCATTTAGCGAAAAGGCGGGCGATGCTGCTGCGGGGAAGGTTATTTATGATACGAACTGTGTGAGGTGTCATGGTGAAAAGGGTGATGGAGAAGGGCCGGACGCCGGCAACATGTATCCAAAACCAAGAAATTTCACTACAGGTCTTTTTAAGTTTAAAACATCGGCTTTTAAAGAAAAGCGGCCTCTGGACAGAGATCTTTATCAAACCGTGAGTGATGGTTTACCCGGGTCCGCTATGCCGGCCTGGAAATCCTCCCTTTCTATCAAAGATAGAAAAAATGTCATTGCCTATGTCAAGCAATTAGCAAAAATAAGCGGAGAAGCAAAAGATAAAATTAGTATGGCTGGATGGGTTCCGCCAACGGAAAAAAACCTTAAAAAAGGGAAAAAACTTTTTTTGAGCAGGTGTTCTCCCTGTCATGGAGAAGCGGGCAGGGGCGATACAACGATGTCCCTGGAGGATGAATGGGGAGGAAGAGTCTGGCCGAGAAACTTTACCAAGTTTTATTCCTTCAGAATCGGCAACGCGCCGATGGAGATATTTCACAGAATTTCTGCAGGTATCCCCGGAACTCCCATGCCGTCTTTTGACGATCCTGAAATAGGAGATGATGTATTAAACACCGAGCAGAAATGGTTGGTTGCTAATTATGTGGCCTCTTTAGAGGATAGGACAAGGTTTTTTGATCCTAAACGCGGAAAGGTACTGGATGCGTGGAATACCGACACCCTTCCGGAGGATATAGAAGATTTAGAACCATGGCAGTTTTCAAAACCTCTTACTTTCGGTCTTACCCCCCAGACAGCACCCGGCAGGCCGCCCTTAAATACTTTAATCGACACCGTTACAGTACGAGCCCTGAATGATGGAAAAGAGATTGCCATGTTAGTGGAATGGGATGACCCATCAATGAGTGTTCTGGATGATGAAGATGCTGCGACAATAATTGGGGATGAAGATGTATTTGATGATGCTGTGGCTCTTTATATGCCGGCAGGAGTCGTAACGGATAATCCTAAAAAGCCGTTTTTTGGGATGGGGGATGAAAAGACCCCTGTTAATGTCTGGTATATAAACGCTTCTGAAGCGAAAAAGAAATTTACTTTTAGAGGTAGTGAAAAATTTGATACGGCTTCGGCAGCAAACCCCTGTAACCCATGCGCTAAGAATGCTTGTAACCCCTGCGCAAAAAACGC
>CAYMVZ010000115.1:0-7273 GCA_964394335.1 uncultured Nitrospinota bacterium
CATGATTTGAGGATGTTAAAAGTTAAGGGTGTGTCTATATTGGTGGTTGATGTTGTTGCGTCGCACGGGGTAAATCCCGATGAGATTATCGCGCTTCGTAATAAGGTGGCTTCCACCTTGAAAACTTCCCTTCCATCTTACCAGTTAAAAATCTGGATTGATCATCCGTTTAATGTACCCCCTTCTCATAAATAATAAGGTTGCGAAAAAAAATGATTTTGCTTTACAATAGAACTTATGGATGAACAAAAAGAACCGTTATCAATAAATAATCAGCCCAACATGTTGTCCTGCCCCGAATGCAACTTTCCTGTCCGGTCTGAGGATACGAAATGCATGTTTTGTAAAACATCACTTAAACCAACCGGCTGGAGGTTGTATTATTACTACTTCCGCCGTTATTTCCAGCAAAGGTTATGGAGGCAGCGTCTTAAGAGAAGAAAAGGTGGGAGAGGAAGACAAAAAATTAAATCTGCTCAATATTTCAAGTATTTTGCTTTTTTAGGTCTTGGGATTTTTTTGACACTTATTGGCGGTTATTTGTTTATTGTTTCTATGCTGTCTAATAATTTTTCAAACTGGATAATTTCTCTACTCTTTCTCGTCTACGGAATTTATACCCTCAAGACCTTATTGTACAAAAAATAGCTTCAATTATAACGCAAATTACCAGAGATTTGCCCACGTGGAAGAAGAGTTTTTTGGATTGAAAAAAAGTGAGGATCAAAGAGCCAGGAGAATCTCCTTGATCCCCACTTATCCCTGACAAGTAATGGAGCTGAGGTGGGCTGAGCCCCATTATGCTGTTGCCAGAGAAGGTAAGCTGAATAAAAACTTAATGCGTTAATGACTGGCGATCGCCTGCCATGTGGGGCGGCATTTATCACAAATTCGATGTCCGATATCGTATGACTTGAAACTCTTGCCGCAGTTTAAACATTCTCTCTTTTTTATTTTAATCTTCTGCATACCTGCAAGCTTCCTCATGTAGTTTATCTCTTTGAGCTCTAACTTCTTCATATTGGAACCTACCATAAAACCCTCCCTAAAAAGAGTAAAAAATTTTTAACAATGTATCACAATATATAGTATTGTCAAGAAAAATTTTCACTATATATAGTGTTTTTTGGATTTAGAGTCTAACTGTCGGTTTTACCGATAATAGGTAAAATTAAAAAAAAAATTAAAAATACTTAAAAAATTTGGATTACCTGAAATTTACGGCTTGAAAAAGGAAAAATGGAACATCAAAAAATGATGTGAAAGTGTTTAGCTAACCCGTTCCCTGTGGCTTGTCGCAGGGATCTTCAATTGATAGAACTTTCAAAATATTGTATAGTGAAATTATGCCGATAATAGACATCCTTTGCTATCCTGAATCAGTATTAATGAGCGAATGCGCCCCTATTGAAAATATTGATGATGAAGTCATAGATTTGGCTAACTCCATGGTGGAAACCATGTATAGTGCGTCAGGTATTGGTTTAGCCGCACCACAGGTGGGGGTGTCAATGAATTTACTTATAATAGATATTGGTGCCCAAATAGAAAATGGATCCGCAATTGCCCTTATAAATCCTTATGTTACTTCAGTAGATGATTCGGAAGTATTAGAGGAGGAAGGATGTTTAAGTATTCCGGGCATATATGCCAATGTTGTTCGCAAGGAAGCTGTTGAAGTCAAAGGAATGGATATTAATGAAAAAGAAGTTACATTGGAATTAAAAGGTCTTTTAGCCAGGGCCGTACAACATGAGATGGATCATTTTAATGGAGTTCTTTTTTGGGACCATTTAGGTAAAGTTAAAAGAGACATGCTGAAACAAAGATTTAAAAAATTGCAAAAAGAAAAGCGAACAGATCAAAAAAAATCAAAAAAGCTTTGTTAATAATAATCCAATCTTTTAAGTGTACTCTTCCTTAGATACATTGATATCACACCGTTAAAATTAATAACACTTATACCGTACAATTTAGTGGCTAAAAACTGAGATGGGGAATATTAATTGAAAATCGTTTTCATGGGAACACCTGATTTTGCCAAACCCACTCTGGAACTTCTTTCCCAATCCAGGCATGAGGTTGCAGGGGTTTTTAGCCAACCGGACAAGCCAAGAGGAAGGGGAAAAGTTCTCTTACCATTACCTGTTAAAAGTTTTGCCTTGTCTCAAAACATCCCCGTCTATCAACCTCCTTCCTTGAAAGATGATGATGTTTTTAAAACGATTGAATCTCTAAATCCAGACATTATTATTGTAGTTGCCTATGGACAACTACTTCCTCTTGAAATAATTAACTATCCCAGGTTTAGATGTGTCAACCTCCATGCTTCTCTTCTGCCAAAATATCGCGGAGCCGCACCTATCAATTGGGCTTTAATTCGTGGTGAGAAAGAAACAGGGGTTACGACTATGCTTATGGAGGAGAGCTTGGATACAGGAGATATTTTACTTCAGGAAAAAATTTCTATCTCTCCTAATGATAATGTCATGACATTGAATGATAAACTTGCTATATTAGGTGCCAAAAAAATATTAGAAACAACAGCTGGATTAGAAAAGCGTGTGATAACTCCAGTTAAACAAGATCATCCCAGCGCAATATATGCGCCAAAATTAAAAAAAGAAGACGGATTGATAAGCTGGGAATGTTCTGCAAATGATATTTTTAATTTAATTAGAGGAACCTATAAATGGCCGGGGGCATACACATTTTTTAAAGAGAAAAGATTGAAAGTTTTGAAAGCGAAAATGCCGATAAATATGCATGAAGGAAAACCGGCATCAATACTTGACATAAGGCAAAACGGGATCGAAGTCGCCACACAAGACGGATCTTTATTAATTACCACAGTTCAACCGGAAGGTAAGCCGGAAATGGACGCATACCAATTTTCTTTAGGACATAAAATTAAAGCAGGTGATTATTTTAACTCTGTGTTACCTTCTATTTGAAAAAAGATATGATTGAAAAAGGCTAATCTCCTTGTATTAAGCGGCTGAGAAGCAATTTTTAATAATGTTTTTCAACTATGCTATTGGTGAAGTTGAAAAACGAATAAAACAACGACCAGGAGATTTTTGGCTGGCGCTCAGAATGACAATCTAAAACCTTCCGCATGTCTTTTTGAGGGGGCGTAAGTGACCGAAGAATCTCGTTTTTTGCAACATAAAGGGTTGCTTAAAACATTATGTTCAGGGAACATGCATCAAAATGATTAAAGCACTGTTAAAAAAGATTGAAAACAAAAAGATAAATATTGGGGTCATAGGACTCGGGTATGTTGGGCTGCCTCTTGCTGTTGAATTTGCAAAAGCCGGTTTTAAGGTTTACGGAATCGATGTGAATAAAACCAAAGTCAGCGAATTCAACAAAGGCGTTAATTATATTCCAGATGTGGATACGGTTTTATTTAAAAAACTGGTAGCTAAGGGTCGCCTGAAAGCATACACAACTTATTCCTGTATTAAAGATGTTGAAGCCATCAGTATTTGTGTTCCGACTCCATTAATAAAAACCAAAGAACCGGATATGTCTTATATTTTAGATGCTGCAAACAAGCTGTTGAAATACTTAAAACCGGGAAAGATCGTTGTTCTTGAAAGCACCACATACCCCGGTACGACAGAAGAAATTATTCTGCCTTTGCTGGAAGAAAGAGGCTTTAAAGTTGGGAAAAACATTTTTCTCGCTTTTTCTCCTGAAAGGGTAGACCCCGGCAATAGGGAATACAAGACAAAGAATACCCCTAAAATTGTTGGCGGAGTGACTCCTAATTGTTTAAAAGTAGTAAAAGCTTTATATGGTAAAGTTATTAATTCGGTCATTCCTGTTTCATCTTCCCGGGGCGCGGAGATGGTTAAGCTTCTGGAAAACACCTTTCGTGCTGTAAACATTGGCCTTGTAAACGAAATTGCTGTAATGTGCGACCGGCTTGGAATCGATGTCTGGGAAATCATTGAAGCCGCGTCAACAAAACCTTTTGGGTTTATGCCCTTTTATCCCGGACCCGGACTTGGCGGTCACTGCATACCTGTTGACCCTCATTATTTGCTCTGGAAACTAAAAACCCTTGACTACAAGGCAAGATTTATTGAACTGGCTGATGACATTAATGCCCATATGCCCCATTACATAGTAACTAAAATTTCTGACACCCTAAACGGCATGGGGAAGACCATTAAGAATTCGACTATCCTCATGCTTGGTATGGCCTATAAAAAAGATACTGGTGATGTAAGGGAATCTCCAGCAATTGCCATTATTGATTTGCTGCTAAAAAAAGGGGCACATGTTGTTTGTAATGATCCCTTCCTGAAAAATTACTGGAAATACAAAGGGGTCACGAATACAAAACTAACGCTTCAGCTATTAAAAAAATCTACCTGTGCTGTTATATGTACAAATCACAGCAGCTACGACTATAAAAAAATAGTTAAGAATTCTCAGCTAGTCATTGACACCCGTAACGCGACAAAGGGAATAAAAAATTCAAAGATTGTCAAGCTATAATGCAAAGAACACTTATTACAGGAGGCGCGGGTTTTTTAGGATCTCATTTATGCGATTACTTTCTGGATAAAGGCCATGAGGTAATTTGCATGGATAACCTTTTAACAGGAGACCTAAACAACATAAAACATATTAATAGCAGCCGTTTCCAATTCGTCGAGCATAACGTAACAAAGTATATTGATGTAAAAGGGCGATTGGATTATATCCTGCATTTTGCCTCTCCTGCCAGTCCTATCGACTATCTTGAACTTCCAATCCAGACGTTAAAAGTGGGGTCATTAGGTACCCATAATGCCCTTGGTCTGGCTAAAGACAAAAAAGCGGTATTTTTGCTGGCCTCCACCTCGGAAGTATATGGCGATCCCCTGGTACATCCTCAAAAGGAAGATTACTGGGGAAATGTAAACCCAATTGGGCCGAGGGGAGTTTATGATGAGGCAAAACGTTTTGCCGAAGCAATTACCATGGCTTATCATTATTACCATAAGGTGGAAACAAGGATTGTAAGAATTTTTAATACCTACGGGCCACGGATGAGAATTAACGACGGCAGAGCCATACCAAGCTTCTTCTGTCAGGCTGTCAAAGGAGAAGATTTGACCGTATTTGGCGATGGTTCACAAACCCGAAGCTTTTGTTATTATACGGATCTAATTGAAGGGATTTACCGCCTGCTCATGTCAAAGGAAAACCAACCAGTGAACGTTGGGAATCCTGATGAAATGACAGTTCTAACAATAGCAAAAAAAATTGTTGAATTAACCAAAAGTTCGAGTAAAATAGCTTTTAAACCTCTTCCGGTAGATGACCCTAAAATTAGGCAACCGGATATTGCAAAAGCAAAAGAAATTTTTAACTGGTTTCCACAAGTCACTTTAGATCAAGGGTTGGAGAGTACACTTGAATATTTTAAGTCCAAAGTATGAAATATTCTCAAACAATAAAAGATTGGCCTGAGGAAGACAGACCGCGTGAACGACTGGTAAATAGCGGGCCCGAAAGTTTAACAGACGCACAGTTACTGTCTATTATATTGAGAGTAGGAGACAGAGTAGAGAAAAAAAGCGCCCTGGATATGGGCAGAGAACTTTTGACAACTTTTGGTGATTTTCGTCATTTGGATTTGTTGAGCGTTCGAGAACTATGCGCTATTAAAGGAATAGGCATTGCCAAAGCAGCTCAAGTCAAAGCAACTCTGGAAATAGGGAAAAGAATGTCATCCCAATATGGAGGAAAAAAGAAACAGTTCAGATCCAGTGAAGATGTAGTTAACCACTATAATCCCCCCAATTAAAACCTTTGTAATCAATCGTCTATGAAGCATGTTTTTTAGTTGATGCCCTGCCAGTGCCATGGTTATTACTTTTATGCAGATTTACTACCTTTTTTCTGTAAACCTGTTTTAGTGTTCTGGTCTCGATCTGGGCATATTTCTGCGTAGTTTTTAAGTTACGGTGCCCCAGGGCTTTACTGATTAATTCAATCGGTACATTTCTATTTACGGCCTGAGAAGCAAAACTGTGTCGTGTTGCAGGATAAAGGCTAATATTAAGACCTGTTTTCTTGCAAGCTTCCCGCCAGATCCGCCACACAATTTTTGTTGTATAAGGATTGCCGGTTCGTGAATTAACAAATACAAATTGTTTTTTATTAAACGGCTTCGGATATTTCTTTAATACCTCGATCATAGTAGGGTGGAGAGGCCGCGCCTGAATTTTGCCAGTTTTGGTAGTATTCCTCAATGTTGTCATTGCCATAGTTTTTACAGGTGTAAAACTCCCTTTGTTGAGGTTTAATTGAGTCCATTGCAAACCACACGTTTCCCCGGGGCGGCATCCATGAAGAATGGTAAAGAGGATAATGTCTCTATCTTCTTGTGGAATTTTACTAAAAGTTTCGTCCTGGGTAGCTTCGTCAATCCAGCTTATCTCTTTTTCCGGGACGGTGATTTTGGGGAATATTGGAACTTTCTTAATGTCTTCTAATTTTTTTGCACGGTTAAATATTGTTCTTAAATTCACCATGTGGCTTTGGATACTCTTTGGTGAAAGATTATCTCGGAATGATTGATAGAAGCTTTCAATATCACGGCCTGTAATGTCTCTAATATCTGTTTTATCAAAAAAAGGAATGAAATATTTATTGATAGATGCTTTCATAGCGCTGTAAGTATTTGGAGAAATGTCGTCTTTTGCTAATCTCTTTTCATAGGTTACTAAAAAGCTTCTACTATAAGTATCAAACTGAAATTCCCTCTGCTTCTGCTTGATATATCTTTCAGGGTCAAAGTTCTTTTCTTTGGTTTTAATCTTTTCTCTGATAGAAGTTAATAGGCTATATGCATCATCGAAACTTTTTAATACTTGACCTTTCTCATTGGCAAATAGCCGAATACGTTTCTTGTTATAAATGTCTATAAAAAACCTTGTCGGAATAGTGAAACAGGTTTTACAAGCAAGACCGAAGCGTAAATTAACAAACTCAAAACTCCCTCCACACTTAGGACATTTTTGATTAGTTCTAACAGAACCCTTTTTGCCACTATCAACCATATCTAACCCTCCTTGAATAGTATTATTTACTATGGAAGGATATGGTATTTCAGGCATTGTTGCAAGATCATTGGATGGAATGTTAATCAATCCTACTTGAACTAATTCCTTCAACTGATCTAAAGTGTAATGTTGTTGAGTTTTCATTGTTCTCATTGATCTTTAATCGTTAGTTTGAATCTTTTTTGAACAAAAATGGAGATATA
>CAYMVZ010000116.1:0-7225 GCA_964394335.1 uncultured Nitrospinota bacterium
CTCATACTTTTCATTATTTTTTTCTCCCTTGAGCGGATTGTCTCTTGTGGACTCAATGAACTCAATCTGCGGCATCTTCTATCTCACAAAACCAAGGCTCCGGAGTTCTTTCGTAATTCTATTGATGACGATACCTACTGCAAATCTGTGACCTATACTCTTGACAAGGGCAAAATGACGCGTTGGAGTCTCGTTTACGACACTTTTATTACCTTATGGATTCTTTTTGGCGGGGTTCTTCCATGGCTGGAACAATGGTCGGGGTCTTATAATTTTAATTCCATTATTACGGGCATCTTGTTTATTTTCGGACTCGGCGTAATCTCGTCACTCCTGGGATTACCTCTGGAGTGGATATCGATATTTGGCATAGAACAAAAGCATGGATTCAACAAAATGACCGTTCGCCTTTATATAACAGACAAAATCAAAGGAATATTTCTGACAATCCTGATTAGTGTTCCATGCCTTTATGTTATTTTGTGGTTTATGGAAGCTTCAGGAACCTTGTGGTGGATATGGGTTTTCGGTTTCATCATGACTTTCCAGGTTGTTATGCTTATTATTTATCCTCTATTTATTGCCCCGCTGTTCAACAAATTTGAACCGCTGGAAGATGGAGAATTCAAACATGCTATACAGGAATTAAGCGAAAAGATTAAATTTTCTTTAAGCGGTATATTTCGTATGGACGGTTCCAAACGGTCGAGTCATTCCAATGCCTACTTTACCGGCTTCGGCAAAAGCCGTCGGATTGTATTGTTCGATACTTTAATGAAAGAAATGACCATTCCTCAAAGCATGGCTGTTCTGGCACATGAAATGGGACATTACAAGTTGAATCATATAAAAAAAATGATCGGTATCAGCGCAATCAGCCTCTTCGCTGGTTTATTCTTCCTTAGTTTAATATATGATTATCCTCCGTTGTTTAAAGTGTTCGGCTTGAACATGCCAACTAATCATGGGGCTTTAGTTCTGTTCTCTCTTCTATCCGGAACCTTTACTTTTTATTTAAAACCATTATATTCAGCGTTATCCCGTAAACATGAATATGAGGCGGATCGATTTTCAGTTAAAAATATTGGAGAAAAAACATCTATGGAAGATGCCTTATTGCGGCTCACGAAACAAAATTTATCCAATCTTACACCTCACCCCTGGTACAGCACGTTTTACTACTCTCATCCTACTATAATGGAACGCATTCAGGCTATAAGAGCTCTTTGAAAGACATGAGGATCAGAGGGGGTCAGGGTTTAGTGAAAGAAGCCGACTGCTTACGGGAATTACAGGTTCACATCTTTTCTCTGTCATCCACTATCTGTTATCTATTTTTTATGCGGCTCAATAATTACTTTAATAGATTCCTGAGCCTTTGCAACTAATTGGAAACCTTTTGCTGCTTTTTCCAAACCTAACCGATGCGTTATCATATCCTTTAGATTTACCCGTTTATGCCGGATAAGTTCTATAGCATTTTTAATGTCTTCTGGTGCAGCTCCATAGGTTGGCATCAAGGTAATACTGTTTCTCCAGAATTCGCTTATTGGTAAAGGTACATTCACACCTGGTTCAGGTGCTGCAAAAAATAATACCACCCCTCCCCTGTCAACAGATTTTAATGCCTGAGAAATTGCGGGCATTGCGGCAGTACAGAGAATAACATGATCAACTAATCTACCGTCATTTTCTTCCTTGATCTGAGAGGGAATATCTTCTTTTGCATGAAAAACAACATCCGCTCCAAATTGCTTAGCCGCCTTTAAACGGAAATCGTTAATATCAGTTGCAATTATTCTTCCCGCTCCAGCAGCCTTAGCCATTTGTATGTGAAGCAAACCTGAAATGCCGCTTCCGATAATTAAAACAGACTGGCTCTGTTTAATACCTATTAATCTTTGTCCGCGAAGCACACAAGCCAAAGGTTCTATAAAAGAACCTTCTTCATAAGAGACATTATCAGGGAGAACAAATACCCCTCGATCCACATTAATTTCGGGTACACGGAGAAATTCTGAAAATCCTCCGGGATCAAAATTTGTGGTGTGTAAGGTATGACAGGCGGTGTGCTGTCCTTTAAGACAATATTTGCAAGTATTGCATGGAACATGGTGAGAGACAAAAACCCGATCTCCGATCTTATAATTTTTCACATCCTCCCCTGCTTCCACAATTTCTCCGGCAATTTCGTGCCCTAACACACGCGGCGAGGTTTTAATCCGGTACCATTCCAACACATCACTGCCGCATATACCGCTTGCAATTACTTTAACAAGCAGCTCCCTCTGTCCGATTTTTGGAACAGGTATTTCCTCCAACCGTACATCATCATTCTTATAATACATTGCAACACGCATACTTAACTCAAATAAAAAAACCAACTATCAATCTTCAAAATACAAACAAATAACAGACCTCAAACTTTTAGCAAAGGCTTTGTTAGTAAAATATATATTTGAAATAAATGAATATTACCCTAAATGTCCTCCTCTTCTTTAGAGTTTTAGCAACTTTCAGGAGGTCACCACAGGTGAACTCCTTAAAATATATTTAAAATGCATCATAACTCCTAATGACAAGGGCGAGAGCATCACTTGATCAATTTTTTATACAACTGATAGGTTACGAATATTTGAGTCTCGAATTTTGATATTATTTATGATTTGATTTGTGATTTGCTGCTTGAATATTGGATTTTTTCAAGTTATCTACCTTACATTTAGCGTCAGAAAATGTCAATAGTCCAGGGTCTTGAGGAGATTTTTGTCTATCAGGCACGACTTAAAGGGCTTGTTCAATTTAGCTGCTGCCTGTTGAGATTGGGACCTTTCCTTAACCCTTTAAATTAATAAATTTTTCTGTGATAATAGAATAAAAAATATGTTCCGCAAAATGAACCAAGTTTAAAAAAAATGTTTCCCGGGTGAAATGAAAAACAAGAAGAATCGCAAAAAAAATAAACTATCGCTGGAATCCATACTTTTTGAAAGCATGATGGAAGGCGTAATGATCACGGACATTGACGGCATCATAGAGATTGTGAATCCTGCTTTTACTGTTATTACCGGTTACAGCAATAGTGAGAGCATTGGAAAAAAATCGAGTTTTCTCAAATCAGATCGTCATGACGAAAAGTTTTTTCGAAATATGTGGGACTCTCTGCTTGCCAAAGGTCATTGGAAGGGGAATATATGGAACCGCCGTAAAAACGGAGAAGCCTATCTTACACAACTCACTATAACCGCGCTAAAAGATTCGGAAAACAAAACAATAAAGTATTCTTCCGTGTTCCACGACATTACTGATGTAAAACAGAGTGAAGAAAATCTAAAGCGCCAGGCTCATTATGATGCTCTAACAGGGCTTCCAAACCGCCCGCTCTTTTTTGACCGTCTCAAAGAGGCAGTTGCCAGGTCTCACCGTAACAAGCATAAATTCGCTGTGATGTTTCTTGACCTTGACAATTTTAAAAATGTCAATGATGTCTTAGGCCACGCTACAGGTGATCTTTTGCTTAAGGAAGCGGCAACCCGCTTGATGGATTGCATCCGCGAGGTTGACACAATCGCGCGCCTTGGCGGTGACGAGTTTATAATAATCTTGGAAAACCTCAAAAAGGAGCTTGACGCCGCAGCAATATCCCGCAAGATAATTGGATCATTGTCTAGTCCATTCTCTTTTAAAGGCGAAGATCTTTTTGTGTCCTCAAGTATCGGCATATCCCTTTATCCGGCAGATGCTACTACGGTGGAGGATCTCATGAAATACGCTGACATGGCCATGTACCATGCGAAGGAGCTGGGTAGGGGCAACTACCAGTTCTTTACCCAGACAATGAACGACAATGTACTAAAACGCCTGAATCTGGAAAAGAATTTACGAAATGCATTAGCCATGAATGAGTTCATAGCCCATTATCAGCCCATAGTTGATTTAAAAAATGGACAGATCGTGGCGATGGAAGCGCTCATGCGCTGGCAACGCCCTGACGGTAGCCTTACTTCTCCGGATAACTTTATACCGTTAGCTGAAGAGACAGGATTAATCGTAAAGTTGGATGAATGGATGCTTCAAAAGGCATGCGACTTTGCTCGAAAACTTCAAAAAACAAATTCTACTATGCCGCCGGTATCTGTTAACGTGTCTGTTAACTTGTCGGCAATAGTCCTTGAACGCAAAGACCTGGCCGAAATGGTTGGAAAAAAAGTTCAGGAAGCAGGACTTCAACCTAAACATGTAAAATTAGAGGTAACAGAAAGCTCGGTAATTCGTAACATTGATTTGGCCATAAATACTCTCCAAAAATTACTCGATGTAGGGTTTAATATTTCCATGGATGATTTTGGGACAGGATATTCATCGTTAAGTTGTCTCAAAAAATTACCTATAAATATTCTCAAAATTGACCGGTCTTTTGTTGTCGACCTGCCATCTGATCCAAATGCTCGATCCATAGCAAAGGCAATCATAACCATGGCGCATGACATGAATATCAAAGTGATTGCTGAAGGAGTAGAGAATCAAGCTCAACTAGACTTCTTTCGGACAATAGGTTGTGACGAAATTCAGGGATTTTTTTTCAGCCCACCTCTTCCTCAAGACAAAATGGAGGAAATGCTGGAAAAGGGGAAAACCCTTTTTCTCAGGTAAGTTCCGAATTTGTTTGTAATAAAATGTGCTACACTTAACGAAAAGATCTGAACAATTAGAGCTAATAGATATCGGATCTCCTCATAATAAAAAAGCCCCATTTTTAAAGTTCAAATTGCCAATAAACTCAATAATCAAAACCAGAATAATATAAACAAATCTGGTTCTATTCTTCCGGTTTTCTGGTATCATAATTATTAAGAACAACAAAAAGCATTTTTATCATTCTTTTTTTAGGAGGCACATTATGAATAAATTGCAAAATTTTTTTATGGCATTGGTTTTGGTATTTGGCTTGACGGTTGCTATACCAGCGTCTGCCCACATGGACAAAAAAATGGAATACGAGAAATCCGGTATGGGTCACAATGAAATGAAACGCGACAAAAGTACTAAGATGGGACATAAGGGAGGTCACGGAGCAAAACATATATTTGGTCCTCACTGGAGGAAAACCCTTACAGACAATCAGAAAAAGCAGGCAGAGCGGATGCACTTGGAAATGAAAAAATCATTAAGCGTTCAGGACGCACGGCTGAAGGTAAAGAAGGCTGAGTTGAACAATTTAGTTGTTAAGGACGACCCGGACACAACGGCCATCCACCGGAAGATTGATGAGCTTCTGGAATTGAAACGGGAGATCATGCGAACAAAATACGATCACATGGTAGAAATGAGGGGCACCCTAACCCCTGATCAACGAGTGTCTTTCGACATGGGACTGCTATCAAAGGATGGCCACAGCAAGGGGCACAAACGACATAAATAAAAAATATTAAAGAAAATAGCTATTCTTTACGTTAAAAATTAAACCGCTAATATCTTATTATAGATTTTTTTTGTTTGAGATCAGAACTAAATATGATAAATTACAGTATTATTTAAATTAACATCCCCCTTAATCCCCCTTTGCTAAGGGGGGATTTTTTAGGCGTCGATTTGTTAATGGGGATTGGGAAGACGACATGGAAAGGCCATGAAGAATCTCAATTAATCTTAATCATATGGAAAGAAGAACGTTTTTAAAAAAAATTTCCGGTTACTCACTGGCGCTAACGGCAGGTAGTTTAGCTTTGCCCCATAGGGCGAAGTGTGAAGTCGTTAAACCTTTCGCTGATATTTTCTCCAATAATTATCTGGATGAAATAATTCGAAAAAGAATTATTGAGATAAAAAAACAAAATCACTTCCTCAGCCTCGGAGATTTGCACTGCCATTCATATTTTTCCGACGGGAGCTATTCGGTAAATGACCTAATGCGCCGAGCTGCCTCTCTCGGTCTTGATTTTTTAGTGATCACCGAACATCTCACTCCTCATTGGTATAATTATGAATGTTGTGTTAAATCAATCATCGCTCAAAGAAATACTTATGCTAACTGGAACTATAAAGATTTTAATCCTCCGGTCATATACCCGGCACTTGAAATTAGTACCCGGGATGGACATCTTATAGCTGTTTTCCCTGAAGAATATTTTAAGCCTAAACATCTTCGGGAAATAAAACAGTATTTCAAACATTTTTATTATTATGAAGCACCGGTGGAGGCAGTGGCAAAATTAATACGTAAAATGAACGGTGTTTCTATTATTGCCCATCCAAACATTGTTCGTTCATATCCTTTTGGAATCTCTTCGGCTTACATAAAAAAACACCTTACAGGGCTTGTAGACGCAATAGAAGATATGAGCACTGGCCATGGCTATCAAAGAGATTATTCAAAAGAAACAGGGCTGGCCTCTATCGGTTCCAGTGATGACCATTTAAATATTCTAATGGGCACCTCAGTTACTCAATTTGACCGGTCGAAAGAAAAAAATCTTATTCAGGCAATTCGCAGCAAAGCAACCAAGGCAGTTCAGATTACTGATCTATTAAGTCCCTTATTTGCCCCTACCAAGTTGTTTTTTAGTGTCTAAAAATATATCCCACTGATTTCTAAATAATTGAAGCTCCGCGTAGCAAGTTTCAGTGCAGAGTATGATTTTATTTTAACTTCGCTCACTAACCCCACAGCAAGCTACGGGAGATGCGCTCGCTAAACACTTTCACTTAATTCGCAGAGTGGCAGGACCACAACCAAATGAGCTGCTATCCAATTCCTTAACAAAAACTTTGCTAAACCTTGCAAAAGGCGCTGTAAAAAAAAAGAACTAAACAGCGCCTAAAAAAAACACAATTTTGCAGGTTTGCAGTACAGAGTATTCTTGCATTATAATCTTGGTGATATGAATAAATCATCTATTAGAGAAAGAATTAATGCGCTTCGGGAGCAAATCAATTATCACAATAGGAAGTATTACGTTGAGGATGCTCCACGCATCTCTGATTATGAATATGATCAGCTTATTACAAAGTTAAAAAAACTGGAGAGAGAACATCCTGGATTAATTGTACCAGAGTCACCAACTCAGCGAGTGGGCGGAGAGCCAGCGGAAGAATTTAAAACAGTCGAACATACAGTGCCAATGCGTAGTCTGGACAATACATATTCAAAAGAAGAGATAATTGATTTTGATAAAAGAACAAGAAAAGGGCTTGATGAAGATAATATTGAATATGTGGTTGAATT
>CAYMVZ010000117.1:0-6980 GCA_964394335.1 uncultured Nitrospinota bacterium
GGGAAGAACATTCCATTATTAACGGGCTTGGAAGCGCGGTGGCCGAATTATTGTCGGAAAATTGTCCTGTTCCTTTAAAGCGCGTCGGTATTGAAGATCGTTTTGGCCAAACCGGCGACTCCCCGGAATTAATGATACATTATGGATTAACGCCGGAAGCCCTGGTCAAGGCGGCAAAAAATATTTTAAAAAAGAAACAGATTAATCCTTCAGAAAAACTTTATTCCCCCCCCTCGAACGCTGTTTTAGAACAAGTATAACTACAAGGTATTCTTTGTTTTTAAATGTGACTGCAAAAATAAAATTCTTTTCTCTCTTTTATTTTTCATCCACTTGAACTTTAAAACATTTTTGCTATCCTGAATTAAACCGATTTCTATCCGACAGCACAATTTTCCGTTGAGGTTTTAAAACATGATACAGATGTATGATGTTCATAAAAAGTATATTGAAAATGTGGAAGCCCTGAATGGAATCAACTTGAAAATCGAAAAAGGGGAGTTTATTTTTATAACCGGTCCCAGCGGCGCAGGGAAAACAACTTTTATAAAAATTATTCTTGGATGGGAAAAGATTGACCGGGGACAGATGATAGTTAACGGGATTAATATGCTGAAAATCAAGAGATCAAAATTGCCCATTCTGAGAAGAAATATAGGGGTGGTTTTCCAGGATTTCAAACTCATAAAATCAAGATCGGTTTATGATAATATTGCTTTTCCTCAGAAAGTCATTGGAATTCCTTATAAAGAAATTAAGAGGAATACATGGGAAATTTTAAAAAATATCGGGTTGAGTAATAGAAAAGACTCTTTTCCGCTTGAATTGTCAGGGGGGGAACAACAGCGGATTGCTATTGCACGAGCTTTAATCAATAAGCCGAAAATATTACTTGCCGATGAGCCGACAGGAAACATAGATCAGGAAATGATGTGGGAGATTATGAAGCTGTTTATAAAAGCAAACGTAAACGGAACTACGGTAGTATTTGCGACTCACAACCGGGATCTGCTTAAAACAACGAAACAGCGGGTTATACATCTTCATAAAGGAAAGATTGTTGAATAAAATGATTCAATTAATAGGTAGCGCATTAAAAGAAGCATTGGAAGGTATCAAAGCCAATAAAGAAGCCTATTTGATCACTATAGGGACAACGGCCGTTTCCATGTCAATTTTCGGGATTTTTTTAATTGTTCATTTTAACATACAGGGGATGGTCAAGAAATGGAGGGAAAATTTTCAAGTAGTGGTCTATCTTCAAGATAATATTACGAAAAAGGATATGAAAAAACTTAAAAGTTATTTTTCATCCGTGCAGGAAATTGATGAATATCTTTATGTCTCGAAAGATCAAGCCCTGAAAAAATTTAAAAAGAGGCTGGCTCGTAATCAGACAATTTTAGACAATCTTGATGTTAATCCTTTACCTGCATCCTTTGAGTTAAAATTAAAAAAAAAATATCGTCATTACGAAAAGATCAAATCAATAGCTGAGGATGTTAATAAATTTAAAGGAATAGAAAGTTTAGAATTTGGCGAAGGATGGTTGGAACGAATAGAAACAATACTGTTTTTCCTGAAGTTTATTGTTTTGGCTATCGGGGGTTTGATCTGTATCGGAATCATTCTGATTATTTCCAACGCGATGAAACTATCCCTCTATGCCCGGAAAGACGAGATTGAAATTATGCAGCTGGTGGGAGCCACTGACTGGTTTATAAAAGGACCTTTTCTCCTTGAAGGAATTCTTCAGGGTTTTTTTGGCGCAATTCTTTCGCTGATAATTCTGTATGGTTTTTACGAGATGTTTATTGATAGTTTGCAAACCTCCAGATTTTTTATTGGCGCCCAGTCATTTTTGTTTATTACGCCGCGGGATATTGCTTACATTATTCTTTCCGGAGTACTAATAGGTTATGTGGGGAGCTATGTTTCTCTAAGAAAATTTTTAAATAACTGATTAGAATTAATATGAAAAAAACTTATTTAATAATTTTATTAAATTTTTTCTTTCTTCAGGCAGGTAATAATTGGGTTGTTGGTATGCAAAATTCTTCTGCTGAAAAAGAAATCCAGCGGGAAAAAAAAGAACTGGAGCGTATTAAATCAAAACTCGGCGCTGAATCAGAAAAAATTAAGAAGGAAGCAAAAAGAGAAAAATCTTTTTTGGGTCAGCTTAAAAATATTAATAAAACGTTGAAGGTCTCTCAAAGAGAACTTACAGAACATGAAAAAAAATTAGAGAGCACTAATAAAAATCTAAAAAAAATAGAATTCAATCTCAATAAAAACCGCAAAAAAATAAAAATCCGTAAAAAACTTCTCCAAAAAAGACTAAGCGTTATCTATAGACAAGGTGAACCCTCTTACATAAGAGTTGTTTTTTCAGCTTCGGATACAAATGATTTTTTGCAGAGACTTAAATACATGAAAATCATAGCAAGTTATGACGCGGAATTGATTTCCCAATATAAACTTGATATGGAAAATTTAACGACCACTAAAAAAGAATTGCAGGAGACAGCAAAAATGGCGGCGCTTTTTAAAGATGCTTCGCAAAAGAAAAAAAATGAAATTTTGATCAAAAAAAGAAAAAAACAGGAATTTGTAAACAAAATCAGAACCAGAAAAAGTACTCACATAAAAATCCAGGCAGAACTTCTGGAAGCTTCTAAAGAGTTAAGCTCTTTAATTGTCATTTTAGAAAAAAACTATTTTGAGGAAAAGAACATAACCTTTCATAAAAGGAAAGGTTTTTTGCCGTGGCCGGTCAGGGGAAAAGTTATTTCTTCATATGGAAAGGTTAAAAATAAACGGTTTAAAACATTCTCTTATAATAATGGAATAGAAATTGCGGTGGCAGTTGGGAAAAGTGTACGCGCAGTTCATAAAGGTGAAGTTTTATATTCAGGGAATCTCAAGGGTTACGGTCTTATAGTTATCCTTGGTCACGGCAAAGGTTTTTACACTCTTTATGCGCATCTGAGCAAAAGTCTGGTAAAAAAAGGTGACAGAGTTATAAAGAGCCAGGTATTTGCTCAAACGGGAGACAGCGATTCTATCAATGGTCCTTCATTGTATTTTGAAATACGCAATAAAAGAGCACCGGAAAACCCTC
Organism: uncultured Nitrospinota bacterium; assembly: GCA_964394335.1. Taxonomy (GTDB): domain Bacteria; phylum Nitrospinota; class Nitrospinia; order CAJXCL01; family CAJXCL01; genus CAJXCL01. The sequence goes on from CAYMVZ010000117.1 coordinate 3,122, forward strand.
TCAAATGGCTCAGCGTCGCTAAAAAATAAGTCCTCTGTATCTGCTGCAAAAATAACCAGTGAAATCCGTGCATTCTATACTATTACTCTGTAAAAGCTTGTTTTTTTACAAGTTTATTGATTGCTAACCGGAGCGGAAGCTCATGTGATTATCGACCATCCTTGGTCTCAACCCCACGGGCGGCTTTCCTTCGGAAACCGTCCAATTCGGTTTTCCATACCGAATTGTGGTTGTGGAGCCTCTCCGCTTATGGTTTACCCCTTTTATTTAGTTTATTATAATGATATTATAAAACAATAGGCTTCAATTAAATCATTTATTAGATTTTTTAATAAGGAGATTTTTAATGTTTAGAAAATTAAAAAGCAAACCGTTGCGGTCTTCATTGCTGGTTGCTTCATTAGTGGCTGCATTTCTGCTGTCCGGCGGAATTAAAAAAGTCTATAGTAGTTTAGGAAACACATATGAAAAACTTAAAATATTTGCTGAAGTTACTTCGCTTATAGAATCTTCCTATGTAGAAGAAGTGCAGTCGGATAACCTAATAGAAGGAGCTATACAGGGGATGCTGAAAAATCTGGATCCTCATTCTTCTTATTTATCCTTTGATTCTTACAAAGAAATGAAAGTAGAAACGGAGGGAGAATTCGGCGGTTTGGGGATCGAGATAACCATTCGCAATAATCTCCTTACTGTTGTGTCTCCTATTGAAGATACGCCCGCGTACCGAAGCGGTGTTAAAGCCGGAGACATAATAATGAAAATCAATAATAAATCTACCAGGGATATGTCTCTGCCGGATGCTGTCAAAAAATTAAGGGGCCCCGTTAATACTGAAGTTACTATTGCTATATTGCGGAAAGAGTTTAAAACCCTTAAAGATTTTACTATAAAAAGGGCAATAATTAAGATGAAAAGTGTTTGGTCTCGAAGAATGGAAGACAATATAGGATATATCCGCTTACGAAATTTTGCTAAGACAACGACCAATGATGTTAAAAAGACGCTGAAAAAATTTTCAGAAGATGGTCCCTTAAAAGGCCTGGTGCTTGATTTGAGGAATAATCCGGGAGGGCTTCTTAACCAGTCGGTGGGAGTTTCAAACATTTTTCTGAAAAAAGGAGCTCTTGTTGTGTATACGGAAGGGAGAACCCCGGATCAAAATATGACGTTTAAAACAGAGAAAAGCAGCAAGTATCTGGATTTGCCGCTGGTGATTTTAGTGAATGGAGGCAGCGCCAGCGCTTCTGAAATTGTAGCCGGAGCACTAAAAGACCTTAATCGAGCCATAGTCATGGGCACAAAAACATTCGGAAAAGGCTCCGTGCAAACAATAATTCCGTTAAGTGATGGATCAGGGCTTCGGTTGACTACAGCAAAATATTTTACTCCAAGTGGAAAAGTTATAGATAAAAATGGAATCGATCCAAATATTATTGTGGAGAATCCGGTTGTTAAACCAGATGCAAAGGAAGAAGAGAGTAAAGAAAAGCTGAATGCCGGCCAGGAAAAAGATACCACCACACACTTTTTTGGTACCGAAGATAAAACCCCCGGTTTGGAAAGTGAACAACCTGATAATAATACGCCGAAAGACGCAAAAGAAGCCCGGTTTCTGAAAGGATACAAAAAAGACATTCAACTACAAAGGGCCGTCGAATTGTTAAAAGGCGTGGAGTTATTTCAAGATATTTTGCAAAAAAAAGCTTCCTAAAACTCATCTGAAGGATGAAGTTTCATAAGATCCAGCATGGACTGGAGGGGGCTTTTATTCTTGTAAAGTATTAAGTAAGTTTCTTTTATAATGGCGGCATGTATATTGTACTTTTCAATTAAGTTATATGCTGATTTTGCTGTTGAAACTCCTTCAGCAACAGTAATCATTTCTTTTTGAATTTCTTTCAGGGATTCGCCCCTTCCAATTCTCAATCCTAATGAACGGTTACGGCTTAATTCTCCTGTGCAGGTTAGAATGAGATCACCCATTCCGGAAAGACCCGCGAGGGTTTGTGGTTTAGCCCCCATTGCATTACCAATTTTTATCATTTCAGCAAGCCCCCTGGTAATCAAAGCAGCACGGGCATTGTATCCGTTTCCAAGACCGTCTGAAATACCGGCGGCAATAGCAATAACATTCTTCAACGCACCGCCAAGTTCCACTCCAATTACATCACTGCTGATAAAAATCCTGAAATAAGGTGAGCTGAATAATTTTTGTACCTGTTCCGCGGTTTCTCTATTTTTTGAAGTTGCAACCACAGCGGTTGGTTTTTCATCTCCTATTTCTTTAGCAAAGCTCGGGCCGGAAATAACTGCGAAATTGTCACTTGATCGCGAAACAAATTCTTCACTATATATTTTTGATGTAGTAGAAAGGGTGTTGTTTTCAATTCCTTTACAGGCGCTCACAATGAGCACATTTTCAGGGAGAAAGGAAGAGAGGGCTTTAAAAATATCACGGACATGCTGGGATGGAACTACAATAATGATAATTGCAGTGTCTTTGACCGCTTCTTCTAAATTAAAGGCAGGAGTAATATTGTTAGAAAGTTTAATGCCGGGAAAATAGCGAACATTTTCTCTTTTCTGAGCAATGAGATTACAAAGATCTTTTTCATAAACCCATAAATTCACATTATAGCCTTTTTTGGCTAATAGATTGGCTAAAGCCGTACCCCATGCTCCTGCCCCGATTACTGCCAGCCCATTTTTTTCTATAGGTTTAGAGTTCATGCTATATAACAAAAAAAATATGTTGTATAATAGCGCCCTGTCTCCTGTTATTCAAATATTTTAAAGGAAAGAATTTATGGTACAGAGCATGACCGGCTACAGCCGTTCGGAAATGAAAAATGAAGAAATGGTATGCGTCATAGAAACCCGATCAGTAAATAACAGGTTTTTAGATATTTCTGTCCGGCTTCCGAGAAAATTAATGGAAATAGAGTTGAAGATAAAAAAGAAGGTAAAAGAAAAATTTTCGAGAGGATCAATGGAAATAAACGTTTCTTTTAATAATGAAAAAAAAGAAGCCAACCTGACCACTGATCTGGAAATGGCGAATGTCTATAAAAAAATATTAGAAGAACTGAGAACCTCTTTAGGCGTGAAGCAGGAAATTGATTTGAAAGATTTATTACAGTTCAAAGAAATTATCAAGTATGAACCACCGGAAGAAAATATTGATGAATTGTGGGAAATGATAAAAAAAAATTTGGATGTTGCCCTGAAAAAATTGCAGGAAACACGGTTCTTGGAAGGGACGGCTCTGCTGGAAGACATTCTAAATAGAATTAAATCTATACTTGAAAAAGTTGAGTGTATAAAAGGTCAGCAACCTATGATTTTAGAAAACTATAAGAAAAAGCTGGCAGAAAGACTAACGAAATTATTAGAAGGACAAAAGATAGATGAGAACCGCCTCCTGCAGGAAGCAGCAATTTTGGCGGACCGTTCCGACATTTCAGAAGAGATTGTCCGCCTCGAAAGCCACTTGAAGCAGTTTGTTATTTTAACAAAAGGCGATGAAGCAATAGGAAGACAATTGGAGTTCCTTAACCAGGAGATGTTACGGGAAGCAAATACGATAACTTCCAAAGCGAGCGACTATAAAGTTTCACAATCGGTGGTGGAAATTAAAGCAGAACTCGAAAAAATCCGGGAACAAATTCAAAATATTGAATAAACCTTCCCGAATTGATTTGACATCAATTTTTGTATCTGATAGGTTTTTAATGATATTAATGAGGTCATAAAGTAGTCCCCATTTCTTTATTGTCATTTCGACGAGCGTAGCGAGGAGAAATCTTCATGAGAAAACAACCCTGGATACCCCGTGCGGGAGCACGGGGAGGAAAGG
>CAYMVZ010000118.1:0-6680 GCA_964394335.1 uncultured Nitrospinota bacterium
TGGAAGCATTGGCCGCATTGATGAGTTATAAATGCGCTCTTGTGGATGTGCCTTTTGGCGGATCTAAGGGGGCTCTCCTGATTGATCCCCGTCAATACAATCGAGATGAAATGCAGCGAATCACACGGCGCTACACGCTCGAACTCTCAAGGAAAGGCTTTCTGAGTCCTGCTACCAATGTCCCGGCGCCCGATATGGGTACCGGAGAGCGTGAGATGGCCTGGATGGCAGACACCTATAAACAACTGCACCCGGAAGACGTCAATTATCTTGGGTGTGTTACCGGCAAACCAGTGGCTCACGGAGGCATTCGAGGTCGTATTGAAGCCACAGGCCGTGGTGTACAGTACGCGTTGAGAGAATTCTTCCGGCACAAGGATGATGTTAAACGTGCCAACATGTCCGGCGGTCTCGGTGGTAAGCGTTTTGTTATCCAGGGCCTGGGCAACGTCGGTTATCACGCGGCAAAGTTTTTGTCGGAAGAAGACGATGTGAAGATTATCGCTATTATAGAAAGAGATGGCGTGATTGTTAATAAAAAGGGACTCCCGGTAGAAAAGGTTGCACAATTTATACGTAAAAACAAAACAATTAAAGGCTTTCCCGACGGTAAATTTAATAAGAACGGGGCCGGGGCGCTTGAGATGGAGTGCGACATTTTGATTCCCGCCGCGATGGAGAGTCAGATCACGGTAGAAAATGCCAACCGCATTAAGGCCAAGCTCGTTGTAGAAGCAGCAAACGGCCCGGTAACGTTTGAAGCGGATAAGATCCTGAACAAACGCGGAGTTGTAACGATGCCGGATACGTATGTTAACGCGGGCGGTGTTACGGTTTCCTATTTTGAATGGATTCGCAATCTATCGCATATCCGGTTTGGCCGTATGGAACGGCGTTACGATGAGCTACAGGGACGCCAGTACGCTGATATGCTGGAAGAAGTAACAGATAAGAAGCTTTCCCAGGAAAAAAGGGAAAAAATAATACGCGGCGCAATTGAAATCGATCTGGTACGCTCAGGTTTGGATGACACCATGCGCCTCGCTTACCAGGAGATGCGCGAAAAAATGTTAAGTAATAAGAAAATACACGATCTCAGAACAGCGGCTTTTGTTATATCCATCGAGAAAATGTCGAGAACCTACCTGGACATTGGAGTCTATTAGTTCAAAAATATCTTTGTAATTGTTTCTAAATCAAATTCTTCTCTTTTAAATAATTCGTTATTAATTTTACATTTTCTTCTACAGTTATATTAACCGTATCAATCGTCAGGTTCGGGTTTTCCGGTTTTTCGTATGGATCGTCAATTCCGGTAAACTGTTTAATTTCGCCTTTACGCGCCCTTGTATACAATCCTTTGGGATCTCGCTGTTCACAAACTTCAAGCGGCGCATCAAGATATATCTCAATGAAATTAGTTGAAAGCCTGCGCACAAATTGGCGCGACTCTCTATATGGAGAAATAAAAGACGCGATAACCGTAATATTCTTTTTTACCAAAATGCTGGAGAGGTGGCCGACGCGCTCAATATGCTGAATACGTTCCTTCCTGGAAAAACCTGTTTTTGGAAATAGTTGCCGAACATTTTCTCCATCCAACCGTTCCATTTTACGATTTTCTTTTTTTAACTCTTCATAAACCGCATTGGCAATTGTTGTTTTCCCTGAGCCGGGCAAACCGGTAAACCATAAGACAAAAGGTGCAACCTCTATCCTGCCAAAACTTGCTTTATTCCAGGATCGTTCATGTATATAATAGAGAAACATTTTCAGAAAAACCTCAATGCCGCCTATCGCAAAAGCAGCCGCCAGCTGTCCTGTAAAAATCCAGACCAGTGAAACAGTAGTAACGGTCGCGGTTATCCGCCAGGAAAGAGTTTTTGCTATACTGCGACTATGCTTTTCTTTATACATGCGTACTGTCCCTATAAAAAAACAATAAACCTTTAATTATACTTTATAGTTTTTATTATTTCATTAATTTAATAAACAATAATTTATTTGCGACAAAACAGCAATATGTTATATTTTAAAGCACACTTCCACACTGGCTTTTTCTTGAAAGGTAATATTTCATGATTATTGGGTTAACAGGTGAAAATTGTTCCGGCAAAGGGATGGTAGCGGATTATCTTCAAAAGAAGTCTTTCTACTTTTATTCTTTGTCCGATGTTATCAGGGAAGAGCTGACTTCAAAAGGCGTTGAAATTACGAGGGATGCTTTAATAAAAGAAGGAAATCATTTAAGGCAGAAATATGGCCCATCGGTTCTTGCGTTCAAAACAACCGCAAAACTTCAGGCTGATAAAAATTATGTCATCGATTCAATACGCAACCCCGCGGAAGTAGAAGAATTAAAAAAATTAACCAGATTTGTTCTTTTAAAAATTCTTTCTGACTCTGAAAACAGATTTGAAAGAATGAAAGAGAGAAATAGGGAAGGAGATCCAAAAACTTTAAAAGAATTTTTACGTGTTGAAGAACTGGAAGCGTCAAACCAGGATAGCGCAAAACAGCAGGTCAGTGTCTGCATGAAACTAGCGGATAAAACCATAGTTAATGATGCTCAACCTGAAACTTTGTATAAAAAGGTAGATCAGCTTTTGCAGGAACTACAGGTTGAAAAAAAAAAAAACCGGCCTGATTGGGACGAGTATTTTATGAATATCGCTAAAGTAGTCGCCTCAAGGAGCAACTGCATGAAACGCCATGTTGCCGCTGTAATCGTTAAGGACAAGAGAATTATTTCCACCGGTTATAACGGAACTCCAAGGGGTGTAACGAACTGCAACGAGGGGGGGTGTCCGCGGTGCAATCAGTTCGCGGAAGGAGGCACACGTCTTGATGAATGCCTTTGCTCCCATGGGGAGGAAAATGCTATTGTCCAGGCGTCGTATCATGGTATCAGCATAAAAGACGCCTCTCTTTACACAACCTTTGCGCCCTGCCTGATGTGTACGAAAATGATTATTAACGCGGGAATAAGAGAGGTTGTTTTTAATATCGATTATCCGTTAAATGACGCGGCCTTGAGTCTTTATAAAGAAGTGGGTATAAAACTCCGGCAATACAAAGTTGAGTAAATAATTTACCGCGGAGAGCGCAAAGAAAACAATTTTTTTGGTAGGATGAACAAGACAAGGGAACAGTGGAGAGGGTGCATGGTACAGAATTTTCCTGACAACTGTCCCCTGACAGCTGACAACTAAAAAATCCTGTAATCCTGTCTCAATTTTTTGGTGAGAAATGAAAATCAATATTCAGGAAATGGTAAAAAGGAATATCAGGGCACTGGAGGCTTATAAACCCGAGGAGATTCTTTGCAAAATTCGCATGGAGGCCAATGAGAATCCATTTACAATAAATTCTTCATTAAAAGAGAGGGTTTTAGAATCTATTTCAAAAATTTCATTAAACCGATACCCGGATTCTTTAGCCACTGACCTAAGGGATCTGATCTCAACAAAATCCGGCTTAAAACCGGAAAATATTATTGTCGGGAACGGTTCTGATGAACTTATCCAGATGCTGATCACAGCGTTTTGCGAGAATGAGGACAAAGTTTTATTTCCTGTTCCGACTTTCTCGATGTTTGGGATTATTGCAAAGTCTTTTGGAGTAAACACGATAGAAATCCCGTTAGATTCAGAATGGGATATTAATTTAGCAGAAATAAAGAAATCTTCTGAAAAGAACCTGCCAAAAATAATATTCCTCAGTACTCCAAATAACCCGACAGGAAATTGCTTCTCTGAAAACAGGATTCTCGATATTATAGAAGATACGTCTTCTCTTGTAGTGGTTGATGAAGCATACGCGGACTTTTGCGGAAAAACTTTTATTGATCAGCTCAAACAGTCTGACAATTTAATAATTCTCAAAACGCTTTCCAAAATCGGCATGGCAGGACTTCGCGTCGGATATTTAATAGCAAGCAAAGAAATAATCAATATCCTGCACAAAGTCCGCCTCCCTTATAATTCAAACAGCCTCTCACAGGCAGCAGCTAAAGTTATTTTAGAAAACAATGAGATTGTGGAATCTCAAGTCCAACAGATTATCAAAGGAAGAGAGTTTCTCCACCAGGAACTAAAGAAATTGCAGAATGAAGGGGGCATTATTCCGTTTCCTTCTAACGCGAATTTTATTCTGTTTAAAACAGAAAAAGACGCTGATGCCATTCACAAAAAACTAACTGAAGAAGGAGTCCTCATACGGAATTTAAATAGCGAGGGACCCTTAAAGAATTGTTTGAGAGTTACTGTTGGAAGGCCTGAAGAAAATGATACTTTTATCAAAGCGTTGAAAAAAATAGCGCGGTGAGACTATTGATTGCGAAGCCGCAACTACAATTCGGTAAGGAAAACCGAATTCAAGTCTTCACAGCTACTCTCCTTTGGGCGAATCTGCGAAGCCACGCTTAGCGGGGCGAAGCTAATTGGACGGTTTCCGATGGAAAGCCGCCCGAAGGGTTGAGGCCATGGATGGCAGAGCTAAGTTCAGCTTTGCCGATAATCAAAATTAAAATTGCCATCAAGGCACAAAAGTACGAAGAAAAATAAAAGTTAAAATAAACAAATACCAAAATTCAATCTTTATTGCTCAAAACATTGCATATCCGGTTTGTTTCACTTATTTCTCGTTTCCATGCTCCGCGTCATTCCTTACGTCCCAGCATGTCATTCCCGAACGTATTTATCGGGAATCCAAGACGAGTTTTGATTCTGGATTCCCGATAGGAGTACTCGGGAATGACAAGACAGGGCATAGCCAATATTTCCTAAAAACCTTAAAAAGAAATCCACATCCCTTTCTACCATACCTTGATTGATGGTGTGGAGATATAACCTATCTATTATCGTTTCTTTTTTTTGGTTTTCCCTTTCTTTGCTTTCAGCTTATTCTCGGCCTTCTTCTGTTCTTGGTGCTCTTTCTTTTTTCTCCCGGAATAAATAAAGTACACGCCAACACCCAGAACAGTGAAGAATATTGTAGCAAAGATAATTTTCCGGCTTGAATCTTTGTCAATGTCAGTATCCTCTGAAATTCCAAAATTAACTTTTGCCATCCTTTCAGCTTTGGCATCAGAAACATCAAAGGACAATGTTATTTTTTTTTCTATGTTATTGGCAATTATGGTTAGCTCTTTACCACGATCCTCGTTATGTAAATGAAGAAGTATCTTGTATGATCCCTTAGAACCGGTTTCGGCTGATCCTAAAGCTTTATCCGTATTGTCCTTAACTACAACCAATGTTCTTGAAGAAGCAGCTCCCTTATCATTAAAAACGCGACCATAGACTGTAAACCTGTGGTCATTTTCATGAGTCGCTGAAGCAGGCGTTATATTTACAACTGCTACTCCTATCATAGCAATAAGGATAATTGAAATAAGTCTTAACTTGATTTTCATTATTTTTGTTGTCCTTTCATGGGTATTTAGTAGAATAGTTTATGAAAGTAGCAAAAAATCATTCTAATTTAATGTATAGGAAGTTCCTTTTTTTATTTTTGACATGAGCTCAGCTTTGCAGGAAAAACAGGATGGACTGGATTTAGACAGAGCCTGTCCTAAACCAGTCAAAGGGCACAGCCGGACAATTATTGTCATGGATAGTAATGTCATCCTGAGCCTGCCGAAGGATTGCCGAACCATATCTTGTTAATCCAGTTAATCTTGTCTAAAAAAAGGGGTTAATTTAATAAACCTACTATTTCTTCGCAATCTTTGCCCATGTATCTCTCAACGAAACGGTCCTGTTGAATATTAGTTTTTTTTCATTAGAATCCACACAGAAATAACCCTGCCTCAGGAATTGATATCTGCTTCCTGGTATTGCGTCTTTCAGACTCGGTTCAACATGGCAATAAGCCAAAGTCTCCAATGAATTCGGATTCAAACAGGCTTTAAAATCAGAGTTATCTTTTTCCTCATCGGGATTAGCCTTTGAGAAGAGATGATTGTACAGGCAGACTTCCGCTTCAATTGAGTGGTCTGCCGAAACCCAGTGCAATGTTCCCCTGACCTTACGACCGTCTTTAGACCATCCACCCTTTGTTTCGGGATCATAAGTACAGCGAAGTTCTTTCACTATACCAGTTTTTTCATCCTGTATCATCTCCACACATTTAATATAATAAGCATGTTTAAGTCTTACCTCACGGCCGGGAGCCAGGCGAAAGAACTTTTTCGGCGGGTCATCACGAAAATCATCTTGCTCAATATAGAGCTCACGTGAAAAAGGAATTTTTCGCGTTCCCATCCCGGGATCTTCAGGATTGTTTTCTGCATCCAACTCTTCCACTTTGTTTTCAGGATAGTTCTCAATAACCACTTTCAACGGGTGCAGCACAGCCATTACACGGGGCGCTTTTTTATTCAAATCTTCTCTTAGACAATGCTCAAGCAGAGCAATATCTACCGTACTATCAGCTTTAGCGACTCCGATACGTTCACAAAAGTCACGGATCGACTTTGGTGTATAGCCGCGTCTTCGCAAACCGGCAATTGTCGGCATCCGGGGATCATCCCACCCTGTAACATGTCCCCCTTCCACCAATTCCAGAAGTTTTCTCTTGCTCATCACAGTATCACTCAGGTTAAGGCGCGCGAACTCGATCTGTTGTGGATGGTAGACCTTCAATTCGTCCAATATCCAGTCATACAAAGGCCGGTG
>CAYMVZ010000119.1:0-6607 GCA_964394335.1 uncultured Nitrospinota bacterium
ATATGGTGATTATTAATAAAAGCGGACTTTATAATGACAAAACCTCTGATGAATTATCTCAATTCATGGAGAGTTTTTTTACGGATGTGAAGAAAAAGTTTAATACCCTTAAAACTATGGAACTGCCGTTTAAAGACAGCGGGACTTTAAGCAGAAAAGAAATGATGGCATTTGGAGAATATGTTTACAAAAATGTGTCACTATGATTCCAAAGGAAAACATAATAGAAATTCTTAAAAAGATTAAGGACCCTGAATCAGAACAATCTCTATACGATCTTCAGATAGTAAAGCATATAGATTATGAGGAAGAAGCGAAAAAACTGATTATATCTCTCGATTTCAACAGCAGAATGCCGAACTGCATAGGCTGCAAACCCATAGCCTGGATGGTGCAGAAGAAAATTGTAGAACATCTCGAAAATGAGTTTTTTGAATTTGAAGAAGTAAAACAGATCGATTTTAAATACTCATAATGCGGCAAGTTGCCGCAACCACAATTCGGAATGGAAAGCCGAATTGGACGGATTCCGAAGGAAGGCCGCCCGAAGGGTTGAAGCCATGGATGGCTGAAATCAAACAGGGCTTCCGCCATGGTGAACCATCAAAAAAACTTCCGAGCTTTGCATAAGGCGCTGTAAAAAACAAAAACTAACAGCGTTAAAAAAAAACAAGTTTTTACAGAACAATAATATAATGGAATCTATTCAGAAAACAGTTATCAGGGATAACTCGACCTGTCCCTTATGTTTTAAAAAGAATTCTACACTCTTTTGTAAAGAGCAGGTCAGGTCCTACTTTAAATGTTCTTGCTGCAGTCTTCTTTATGTCCCTTCTTGCCATCATTTATCACCCGTGGAAGAAAAAAGGAGATACGATACCCATACCAATCATCCTGACGATCCTGAATACCGGGATTTTTTGAAGAGGCTTTTAAACCAGTTACTCCCTTATCTCCCAAAAGGAGGAAAAGGGATCGACTATGGATCGGGTCCGGGTCCCACACTCTCCCTCATGTTTTCTGAACTTGGTTTTCATATGACAGATTATGACCCCTTTTACGCTAACCACTATAAGGTCTTAGAGGAAGAGTACGATTTTCTCTCCTGTTCAGAGACTATGGAACACTTTGGTAATCCTAAAGAGGAGTGGGAACTTTTCCTTAAACTGGTTAAAAGGGGAGGGTGGATAGGAATAATGACCCAACTTTATGACCGAGAGATCGATTTTTCTCAATGGTATTATAAAAATGATCCCACTCATGTTTCATTTTATTCAAAAGAGACTTTCAAATGGCTGGCAAAAGAATATAACCTAAAACTTTGGTTTGGTGAAAAATCCGTTGTCTTTTTTCAACGGCTTTAAAAATATTTTCATCATAGAAGCCTGAAAGGCTGATAGATTATAGCCTAGGTTATCGTTCTCGGTGTAAATTCCCCTCTAAAAAAGAGGGGCCTTGTCCTGAGCGAAGCCGAAGGGTGCCACTCGTGGCGGGGTGTGTAATGTAAGCTATTACCCGACACCTGACTCCCGACCACTGGTTCATTGATAGCTAACGGCTGCTTTAAAATGCATGCAGTCAAGAGACTATTCTTTGTTTTTCAATAAACTCTTGAGATCAGCGAATGGTTTGTATGTGGAAGAGGGTTCTCGCTCAGTGCTTGGAGGCGTCTTGTTATGATGCGCGGATTCTTCAAGATACCGCGTGTGCTCATTGTCGTGACAATAGATACACAGCAGTTCCCAGTTGCTGCCGTCGGGTGGATTGTTATTGTGGTTGTGGTCCTTGTGGTGTACCGTGAGTTCACGAAGCTTTTTACCGGAAAATTCTCGCCCGCAACGCGCGCATATCCAGGGATAAAGCTTTAGTGCTCGTTCCCGATAAGTTTGTTCCCGAAGAATCTGGTTGTGTCGGGTCTCGGCGATGAACTTGTCAATATCTGGTTTTGTCTTCTTTTCTGCCACTAACCTTCCCTCGAGTAGGCCGGCTCAACAGGCTTAATGATCTAACAAAAAGCGTGAGACAAATTTTGGGTAGAAGTACCACTCAATCATGAGAATATTCTCTCGAGTAGATACACACGGGCGTAAGCCCGTGTGTATCTACTGTAATTTAGAATAAAATTGTTCAGCCATTCTTTTAATTTTTTCAGGCAAATCATTCAGTTCTAACAATGTTTTAAGAGCCTCTCTTGCTTTTTGTAATTTTCCTAAGCTAAATTGAATTTCAGCAATTCTTATCAAAGCAGAATGTCTTCCAGCCTTATTGGGTAAAATTTTTTCATAAGTTTCCAAACCTTCCTTAATCTTACCCAATTCTATTAGCAGGTCGCCTTTCATAAAATAAGCGGGGGTGTATTCGTTGTCAGTTTCTATGCAATAATCCAGCATCCTTAAAGCCCCGGTTATATCTTTATTATCAAGAAGTTTTTTAGCATGGAAATGAAAAAGGGAGACTTCTGTTTTTTTCTCGTCTAAATTGCTTTGATTCTCTTCATTAAAATTGAACTGATGGCTACGAGGTTCATCTTGGAATATACCTGACTTTTGAAGTGTAACCCATTGAGGGTGCAATTTTAAAACAGGATCCAAATAATCTATTTGAATTCGTTTGATTTCATGAAAAGGTAAGTTTTGATTCAAGATTTTCAACTCTTCGTTACTATATACTCGAAGATTAAGAGTGTCCATACTATTCACATCGTTTGGGGTGCCGATCCAAAACTGAGAAGAGAAATGCCCTCCTATTTTTAATGTTCTACATACTTCCTGAAAATATTTTGCCACTACTGATTTTGGCATATGCTGCAATGCTGCAAAGGAATAAATCAAATCAAACGATTCAGAACGCAAAAAACTAAGATCAAGACCATTATTAACGAACAAACAGTTTGTATTACAGTTTGTCTGTGTTAGCCATTCCTTACCTTTCTTGATCATTTCGTGGCTAACATCAACACCGTACACATTTTGAAAGTTTTTTTTTCGTAAAGCCCAAACCATTCTACCAATACCACAACCTAAATCTAAAATAACTGCGTCTTTATTTAGCCCGGGTAATATGTCCAGTAGAAGATCAGAATCCTGTTTTGCCGATTTTCTAAATTCATCTTCTTTGAAAGCGCGTACTTCTACCCAGTATTTAGAGTCGGCTTTAGCGCGTCTGTCCCAATCAGTTTTTACTTTTTGTAAGTATTTTTGATCATCTAAAGGCATATCAGCATTCTATCTTCTGGTAAACAATCCTAATTAATCTATCAAAAATAACTTATATATAATAGAAGAAAGAAACCTTATTTTGTATAGGAATTTCTTTTATTACTACAAAAAGAGACGGAGTAGCAGGGCCACAGCTAAAACAAAATAATTAGATCAATAAGTTGCAAAAACCTTGCTAAATAAACGATTTTTTTACGTGGATTTAACCCATTTCCTGATTCTCTACGCAATCTCGGTGCCCTCTGCGGTGATAAATATTTCAATTTCCTTTATAATGATTTTAGCTGAGAGCTAAGTGCTGGCTGCTGAAAGCTAATTCCCATGTATTTATTTCTTATTTTAATATTAACCCTGCTTGTGCTGGCAGGTTACTCTTTCGGGAGAAAGAAAAATCTTTCCATAGTAAAATCAGTGGGCAAGACTCTTGAAGAGATATTAAAGCCGGATGACCAGAACTATACCTGGCTCGGAGGTTCAATTGGATTCAATGCTAATTATAAATGTAAGGATTTTGAGAAAGTCGAATCAACTTTAACTCTCTTGCCGCGGCAGAGTCCTCTGTATTATCCTGTATCTCTTCTTGTTTCCGGGTTCGACAAACTTTATATTACTTTTTTTCTTAAATCGAAAATCAAAGTGGAGGGACATATTATCAATAAAAGATATTTTAAGTTTCGAGGCCCGAAAATAAATAATCTCCAAAAGCTTTTGGAAGAAGAACAGGATGGGTTTTTGATTCTCTCTCAGGATCAAAGAATTAGAAGCACCTTATTAAAATTTTTTGAGGAACTTGACCGGAGAGGATTTCTTAAAATATTAAAACATATTGCTATTGTGCCAGAAAAGAATACAGTGTTTATTCTTGTTGTGCCGAGAAAAGAGATATGGAATGGAGTTATTGAAAAAGCCGCTGGTTTTGCTTTAAAGCTTAAATAATATTTACCGCAGAGGACGCAGAGAACGGAGAGCGGCAGGGCCGCAACCACAATTCGGCATGGAAAACCGAATTGGACGGTTTCCGAAGGAAAGCCGCCCGAAGGGTTTCGGCCATGGATGGCCGATAATCAAATCGAGCTACAGCCCTGATGTCGCTGACAAAAACTTTGCAGAGCTAAGCTCAGCGTTGTTAAAAAAACATTGATTATCCTGTCAGATATTTTAAAAAAATATGAAAGACAAAATTTTAATTCCTTTATCTAAACCGTTTCAGCTTGATTATGCCATTGTTGAGAAAAAGCTGTCCAAGGTTTTAAAAAGTTCTAAGTGGTCAAAGGGAAAGTATGTGGAGGAATTTGAAAGGGTATTTGAAAAATATCTTGGCGTCAGGCATGCCATTGCGGTTTCTTCCTGCACCTCAGGGCTTACCTTAATATTGGCTTCTCTTAATAAACCAGGTGAGGTGATTGTGCCCGGGTTTGCTTTTCCGGCAGTGGCTAACGCTGTGGTTTGGAGTGGATTAAAACCTGTTTTTGTGGACGTTGATCAAATTTATGGAAATATCGATCCTCTTCAGATTGAAAGGGTTTTTACGAAAAAAACCGTTGCTATTCTGCCGGTTTGTAATTACGGATTTCCACCGGATTTTGATAAGCTTGAAAAAATATCTAAAAAACATCGTATTCCTTTAATTGTGGATTCGGCGCAGTCGTTTGGAGCTTCATACAAAGGCAAGAAATGCGGCGGTTTTGGAGACGCGGAAGTGTTCAGCCTTTCTCCTTCAAAAATCATAACATCAGCAGAAGGAGGAGTCGTTACTACTAACAATAAAAAAATAGCGGACTTTGTTCGGAATGGAAGAAATTACGGGAAAGCGGATAATGAATTGTTTCAATTCGCGGGGTTAAGTTGTCGCTTATCCGAATTCCATTCCATTATGGGTATAGAGATGCTGAAAAAAATTAGGCAGATCCTTAAAAGTCGTAGAGAGATTGCAAAAAAATATTATGATGACTTAAAGGGATGTTCCGGTATTACTCTTCCTCTTCTTGCAGATGAAATAAAACCTTCTTTTAATTTTTTTGTGGTTTATATTGAATCCGGGTGGAGGGACAAAGTCTTAAAGGAACTGCAAAAAAACGGAATTGAGGCAAGAAATTTATTTTCTCCTCCTGTTTATGAACATCCGGCATTTAAGCAATATATCCATTCAGGATTTCAATTAAAAGTTTGTGAAAAATTAGCTTCTCAATGTATTACATTGCCTCTTTATCCTGGAATGAGCCATAAAGATGCTGCAAGGGTGTGTAAGGTTTTAAAGAAATTTTTTTAACACCAGATTTTTTAATATTACAGAGGGACTCTTAATTTGACTTTAATTTCATCACATATTAACCTGTAAATTATGATTACTGAATTTTTGGTTCAAACGTTCATTAAAAACCGTGACAAAACCGAGGACTACCGGGTACGGGCGCAATATGGAATCCTTGAGGGTTGGGTAAGCATAGTCATTAACATAATCCTGTTTGCAGTTAAGCTTGCGGCTGGTTTGTTTGTAAACAGCATCGCTTTAATTACCGACGCTGTTCACAGTCTTTCCGATATGGTGACTTCTGTTGCGGTTATATGGGGGTTCAAGATATCCGCGCAGCCTCCAGACAGGGAACATCCTTTTGGGCATGGGAGGATGGAGCATGTTACTACATTGATTATCGCCGTTCTTTTAATCATCACAGGTTTTGAGTTTGCGAGAGTTGCTTTTGAAAGAGTAAGGCATGCTGAGCCGGTTGCTTTCAGTCTGCCTGTGATCATCATTGTTTCTATAACGATTGTTTTCAAGGAATGGTTATCAACATTCGCAAAAGAACTTGGTAGACGGATCGACTCTAAAGCCCTTGAAGGGGACGCCCTCCATCACAAGGCGGATGTGATAACCTCTGTGATCGTAATATTGGCTCTTTTTTCCGAGAAGATACATTTCAGGCAGTTTGACGGAGTAGTCGGAATTTTAATATCTGTTTACATCATGTACTCAGGCTGGAAGATGTTGCAGGACGTTATAACGCCGCTTCTTGGCGAGTCGGCAAGTTACGAAGAACTGGCTAAGATAAAAAAAATTGCTAAGTCAGTTAAGGGAATAAAAGGCGTGCATGATATAATGATGCATAAATACGGAAGTATGAGGATGATATCTCTTCATGTGGAAATACCGGAGGAATTCCCTTTCATGGAGGCGCATAATCTCATTGAGGAGGTTGAGGAGAATATCAATTTTAAAATGAGAGCGATTACCACTATCCACCTTGATCCTATTCAAAAATTAAACGACGATCTTCGGGGAGTCCATTCAATTCTGGGTGCTTTAATCAAGTCTAATCCGGAATTAAACTCATACCATGATTTGAGGATGTTAAAAGTTAAGGGTGTGTCTATATTGGTGGTTGATGTTG
>CAYMVZ010000120.1:0-6358 GCA_964394335.1 uncultured Nitrospinota bacterium
TAAAATTATACTCTACACTGAGGATTCCTCACAGCTCTGCTGTGGGGAGCTTCAATTTTCCCCAGGCAAGACAAATATGAGGGGATGACTCTGATTTTCAGCAAGAGGGCAAGTTGCCGCAACCAAAAGGGCTACTGCCCGTTGCCCAAAAAAAACTTTGTTAAAAAAACACAATCTCACCGACTTTATTTGTAGCGTCAAGAGACTGCCTGAAATTTTCAAACTTACATTCTTTTTCAATATGGTGTTCATTAATCATCTGCCAGCCGCCATCAAGTTTCCTTCGTAAAGATTTTAAATTACTTCCTTTTAACAGGGGGACTCCCCCTTTACATGGGACACATTCTTGCTGTCATTCCAGCGGAAGCGGGAATCTATCTTCTAATAGTTCAGTTGAAAAAATGTAAACTAATAATATGCTCTCCTTGGTAAATGATGATACAATGCTTAACCACAAAGACACAAAGAACACAAACATTATTCTTTGAGACTTAGTGGCTAAAAGGGAAATGTTATGATTATTGAGTCTAAAGCACCGACCCGCATTGATCTGGCTGGGGGAACTATTGATATCTGGCCTTTATATCTTTTTCATCACGGCGCAATCACGATAAATGCAGCGATCAATTTATACGCTACTGCCAAATTAATACCAAGAAATGATGAAAATATTATTATTGAATCAAAAGATCAGGGAAAGAGAATAAATGCCGCTTCCATTAAAAAACTAAATAATGCAAGAGGACTTGAACTTATAACGGAAATAATTAGATTTTATTCTCCCAAGCAGGGTTTTCATTTAATTACTGATTGCATTGCCCCGGCGGGTTCCGGCATAGGCGGGTCTTCCTCTTTGAATATCGCCCTAAATAGTACCTTAAATCGTTTTACCGATAACCGGTACTCCAAGAAAGAAATAATTACTATAGCAAAAAACATCGAAGCAAGGGTCATTGGAGTCCCAACGGGAGAGCAGGATTATTATCCGGCATTATACGGCGGGGTAAATATTATTCGTCTGGAAGACAAAGGTGTAACCCGAGAAAAAATAAACATTAATGTTAAAGAATTGGAAAGACGTTTGATTTTATGTTTTACCGGTAAACCGAGAGCTTCCGGAACTAATAACTGGCAAATTATGAAAAAACATATTGATGGCGATAAAGCCCTTTTCCAGAAAATGGAGTCTATAAAACAGACGGCGCTAAAAATGGGGAAGGCTCTCGCAAAAAACAGGTTTGATATTGCTGGTCTATTACTTAATGAGGAATGGGACAATAGAAAAAAGCTTTCCAAAAATGTCACCACGCCGAAAATAGAAAAAATTATCAAAGCCGCTTTTCAAAAAGGAGCAACGGCCGCAAAAGTCTGCGGTGCCGGGGGTGGGGGGTGTCTGGTATTATTTGTACCACCGGATAAAAAAAAGGTGGTGGAGAAAACAATACTATTGCAAAAATGTAAAATCCTGCCTTTCAATGTTACTAAGAATGGACTCTTTGGGACGTAACCCTCTTTAGTCCTCCCTTATTAGGGGGTTTTGGAACTTTGCTAAAAAGACAGATTTTACAAGTTTATAGTAGAGAATATACTATTTTGAAAAATTGTTGAGTCTGATATAATTTCCAGAATACTATAAGGAAAAATTTTGGAAAATTATTATAAAGATTTACAGTTACCGGCGCTTTCCCCTGTCACTGAAGTTAAAAAAGCGTACAGAAAGCTTGCGAAAAAATATCACCCTGATAAAAACTTAATGAACAATGCTACTGTTAAAGATTTTTTAAAGATTAAAAAAGCTTATGAATTTTTAAATGATGAAAATAAGAAGCAGAAATATGACAACGAGATTTTACGTTATAAAAGGAAAACCAAAATACAGCATGATCCTGTTCTAATTAAAGAATATCTCAGGAAGGTCACGAAACGCAGGAGAAATTATATATACGCACAAAAAGTGACTATTAAAAAGAACCAGTGCGAAAAATGTGAAGGGTACGGACAGCTAATCAATCGTTTTACATCTCCCTCTCTCTGTCCTCAATGTCAAGGCACCGGCAGGAAATGATTTGTGTAATCAGTTTGTGTGAGTGAAACGAACACCTAACTTGAATGTCTATGAAAACAAAAGAACTTATAAAAAAATCTAATAAATATATTGCTCAAACTTATGGTCGCTTTCCCATTGCCCTTGCCAGGGGAAAAGGGACAAAGGTATGGGACGCTGATGGAAAGGAATACCTTGATTTCGTAAGCGGCATTGCGGTCTGCAACCTCGGGCACTGCCCTGATGTGGTTGTAGCCGCGGTGCAAAGCCAGGTGGAAACATTATTGCACGTCTCAAACCTGTATCACATTGAACCTCAGATCGAATTGGCGGAAGAGCTTGTAAAAAACTCTTTCGCGGATAAAGCTTTTTTTTGCAACAGTGGTGCAGAGGCTAATGAAGCGGCTATTAAACTTGTTAGAAAGTATTTTCACGACCAGGGAAAAGAAAAATATGAAATAATAACCATGAAACAATCTTTTCATGGCCGAACCATGGCAACTTTATCCGCAACCGGTCAGGCTAAAATACAAGAGGGATTCGAACCACTATCAAATGGTTTTAAATGTGTGCCCTTTGATGACACAGCAGCGGTCAGAGAGGCCATTTCCCCTAAAACATGCGCTGTAATGGTAGAGCCGATACAGGGAGAAGGAGGCGTTAATATTCCGGATGATAACTACCTTAAATCCCTTAAAGATATATGTGATAAAAATGATCTCCTCCTGATACTGGATGAAGTGCAAACCGCAATGGGACGGACCGGACGGTTATTTGCGTACCAGCATTATGAAATTAAGCCGGATATTATGACGTTAGCGAAAGGGCTGGCAGGCGGCATTGCTATTGGAGCGATGTTAGCCACAAACAAAGTCATAAGCGCGTTTAAACCTGGAAACCATGCCTCAACTTTCGGAGGGAATCCATTAGCCGCGGCAGCAGGCTTAGCCGCATTTAAAGAATTCTCAAATAAAAAGCTTCTGTCCCATGTAGAGGAAATGGGAACGTATCTCCTCAGCAAGCTGAATGACATGAAAAAAAGATTTCCATTCATAAAAGACGTCAGGGGAAAAGGGCTTATGGTTGCAATGGAAATGGACTCCCCATCATTGGAGATCGTAAACTATTGCATGGATAAAGGTTTTTTAATTAATTGTATTCAGGAAAAGATTTTGCGTTTTGTACCTCCGCTAATAATTAAAAAAAATGAAATCGATTCCTTAATAAATATTCTGGAGCAATGTTTTGAAGAAAAGCTTGGTCGACATACTTGATTTTGAGGCCGATGAGATCAACGAGGTCTTTTCAAAAACAAGGGAATTAAAAAAATTAAGCCCTTCCAACAACTATGCCCCTTTAAAAGGAAAAACTTTAGGGATGATCTTCAGAAAATCCTCCACCAGAACCCGGATTTCCTTTGAAGTGGGGATGTATCAATTAGGCGGGAAAGCTTTGTTCCTCAATCAGAAAGATTTGCAGTGGGAAAGAGGAGAAACTCTGTCCGATTCCGCTAAGGTTATGTCTATATATCTTGACGGAATAGTCATCAGAACTTACTCTCATAAAGAAGTAGAAGGCCTCGCGAAAGCAGCCGATGTGCCGGTTATAAACGGCCTTTCCGATCTTCTGCACCCATGCCAGATA
The DNA here is from genome assembly GCA_964394335.1 of uncultured Nitrospinota bacterium. Classification (GTDB taxonomy): domain Bacteria; phylum Nitrospinota; class Nitrospinia; order CAJXCL01; family CAJXCL01; genus CAJXCL01. The sequence continues at coordinate 3,689 of CAYMVZ010000120.1, forward strand.
TTAACGGATATTTTTACTATTCAGGAGCATGTGGATGATTTAAAAAAAACAAGGATAGTTTACCTGGGTGATGGGAATAATGTTGCAAATTCCTGGATAAATGGTGCCGCAAGAATGGGGCTGGATTTAAGAATAGTATGCCCTGAAAATTACCTTCCTGATTCCAATATCTTAAAAATCGCGCAGAAGGAAACAGCAAAAAGTAACGGAAAAATTGAGTTGTGCCATGACCCGCAAGAGGGGGTTTCAGGAGCGGATGTGATTTACACCGACGTGTGGGTCAGCATGGGACAGGAAGAGGAGGCTATTAAGAAAAAAGAAGATTTTAAAGCTTTCCAGCTTAACAGCGATCTGGTTAAAAAATCTGGCAAAGATCCTTTAATAATGCACTGCCTACCGGCTCACAGGGGAGAGGAAATTACATCGGAAGTGATGGATGGTCCGCAATCTATAATTTTTAACCAGGTAGAAAACCGCCTTCACGTCCAAAAAGCTATTCTGGAGTATCTGCTGGGGAACTGAAACCGGTCAGCTATCAGCTTTTTCGAATATCGCTAATTATACGAATTGATAAAAAAAAACCCTACTTTGATTCTTTCAGGAATTTAAAAAATTCTGTATCAGGGGGAAGGATAATGGTGGATTTTTCTTTGAAGAGAACTTTATAGGCCTCCATTGATCTTATAAAACTATAAAATTCCGGATCTTTTTCAAGAGCTCCGGCATATATTTTAATAGACTTTGCGTCTCCTTCTCCTCGAATTCCCTGTTCTTTCTTATACGCTTCTGCCAGAAGAACTATTTTCTCTTTATCGGTTTTAGCCCGGATTTTCTGGGCTTCTTCTTTTCCCTGTGCCCGGTATTCTTTTGCGATTCTCTCCCTTTCCGTTCTCATACGGTTATAAATAGAATTGGCAATTTCCTGCGGCATATCCGCTCTTTTGATCCTCACATCCAGCACGGAGATCCCATACTCTTTTGCTTTTTCATTACTCCGCTCAGTCACAAGCTTCATGATTTCACCTCTGGTTGTTGAGACTGTATCAATCAAATTGTGCCGTCCAAGTTCCACCCTGAGTTCAGAATAAATAATATCATCCAAACGGGATTGAGCGCCATTGGTATCCCGGACGGTTTGCAGAAGTTTCAGGGAATCAAAAATTCTCCATTTCGCGTAATTATCGATAAGCAGATTTTTTTTGTCCTTTGTTAATATTTCTGTTGGGGCGGAATCATAATCCAACAATTGTTTTGGAAATTTAGTAACTTTTTGAATAAAAGGAATTTTAAAATGCAATCCCGGATCTTCAACATTCATGACCGGTTTTCCTAATTGCGTAATAACCGCCTGCTCTATCATGGAAATGGTATATACGCTTAGATTTATTGTAACAAGGACAGCCGCAATAATTAGTACTGCAAAGTTTTTAGCCATAAGTTAATTATTTTCCTTTTTCAGAGCCTCCAAGTCCTTTAGGGCCGATCGGTAAAATAGGGAGAATCCCTCCGCTTTTCTGGTCAACAATATATTTTTCTATTCCAGGCAAAATCTCTTCCATTGTCTCAATGTAGAGTCTTTTCCTGGTAATATCCTCTGCTTTATTATATTCCAGCAAAATGCTATCGAATTTTTTCGCGTCTCCTTCTGCTTTATTGATTTTCTCTTCTCTATATGCCTCTGCCATTCTAAGAATTTGTGCTGCCTTACCTCTTGTTTCCGGTATAATGGAGTTTCTATATCCTTGCGCTTCGTTAATTAAACGCTCTCTGTCTTCCTTGGCGCTTACAACATCTTTAAAAGCATCTATAACCTGTTTTGGCGGATGAACATCCTGCAGTTGGACCGCGACAATTTGTATTCCCATACTATAACTATTTAAAATCTGTTGGATGAGTTCTCTTGTTTCATTTTGAGCTTCAAATTTTCCAACAGTCAAAACCTTATCAATCTCCGTTCTTCCTACAACTTCCCTGATTGCGGCTTCCGTGGCATCTCTTATTGCCTTCCTCTGGCGCCTTACTTCGAATAAAAATTCAACCGCACTGGAAATTTTATATTGGACAACCAGGTCTATGTCTATAATGTTTTCATCCCCTGTAAGCATCAAGGATTCTGACGGAACGTCCCGGTATCGTGCCGGTGGACCGGGGTCGGAAATGCGAAAACCGATCTCTTCTCTCCTGACCTTGGTTACTTTTGCCTTTAAAACAGTTTCTACCGGGGCAGGAAGTTTAAAATTTAGGCCTGAACTTGCCGTGCGGCTATATTCTCCAAACCGTAATACTACCCCCTGTTCATCCGGCCCAACCAGAAAGAAAATACCTGTCCCTAACCAGAGCATTAAAACACCCGCTATGATTAAAGCAATATTACCGGGTTTAATAGGAGGGAGATTAATTTTAGGAAATTCTAAAGGTAATCCGGCATCGCCTCCCGGCCTGCCGGCTCCCGGTCCTTTCTGTCTTGGAAAATCATCCCATGCAGCCATAAGAATGCACCTTTAAAAGAAAATGAAATATCGAAAGAACATGTTAGTACTTTTTACTCAGAGCATGTAATTGTGTACACAATGGTTTTTGCTTGTCATTTCAATCCCTTCCTCCTGTCATTCCGAACAAAGTAAAGAACCCCGTGCTTCCGCACGGGGCATTAAAAACCTAAATCCATTT
>CAYMVZ010000121.1:0-6251 GCA_964394335.1 uncultured Nitrospinota bacterium
CCATGACCGCCAATCTTCTGAAATTATCCCATCCTTTTTGTAGCGATGCAATGCGTCTTTACAAGAACAATTTCTTTCTAAATTCTGTATAAGCTCAATAGATTTTCGGATAATCGCAGGAAATCTTTTACTTGAAGAAGAGACTTTTTTTCGTTCATCCGTATTTATCATTCCTTCAAAGAGTTCTCCTTTTTTAAAAGGACGATCGGATATTCCTTCCGCGAAATTCGTGAGGTAACAAATTGGCGCATAGCACATCTCAAGTTCTCGCGCGAGAAAGGTTTCCGGGATTAGGGTCATTCCAACCAAATCCCCGCCTGATATTTTATATTTATTAATTTCAGCAGGGGTTTCAAGGCGTGGTCCCTGAGTGCAAACATAAACCCCTTTATTATGGAATTTCAAATTAAGCTCCTGGAGGGCTTTTATCAGTACCTCTCTAGTTTCTTCACAAAAAGGAGATTTAAGTCTGATAAAACCAATACCTTTCTTCTCAAAAAAAGTATAGTGGCGATTTTTTGTTTCATCAATTATGTCGTGTGGCAGAGCAAAATCTCCAACGGAAAATCCATTGTTAATTATTCCGGGTCCGGACCATGAAATAATCCTTTCCACTTGACACTCTTTTAAGGCCCAGATATTTGCGCGATAATTCACGAAAGGAGCTGATATGGAGTATCTTTCTTCTCCGTGTCTGGATAGAAAAAGGAAGTTAATGCCATCTTCAGAAAATCTATGGATAGGAGCGCTTTCTCCAAATGGTGTGGGAATTTTTTTACATTCCAGATTTGTTCCAAGATCACCATTACCTAAGATGTCATAACCGCCACTTCCGGCAATAACCGCAAATTTAGCATCCATATTTTTTAAACCGCAGAGTGGCGGGGCCACAACCAGATGGGCTGCCGCCCAATCTGCTTAAAAAAATTGTACTAAAATAACACAGTTATACAAGTTTGCAGTACAGAGTACGCGGAGATTAATAGAGGAACCAGGGATCAGAAATTAAAAACCCGACCCCTTATCCCAATCCCTGAATCTTTTTTATGCATTCTCTGCACTGCAAATCTATTTATTCGGTAACAATTTAGAAATGATCAAATCCAGGTTTTCAGTCATTTTTTCTACACCGCCTCCCACTATCCTGGGAGTTACTTTAATCACATCATTTAAAATTATCGTAGGGGTCTCATTGGCCCTATATTTAGAGGCCAACTCCATGCCTTGTCTTACTTTTGTGATCAAATTATTATGGTTTCTAACGTCTTCCGCTATTCCTGATTCGCTTATGATGAAATTCACAACACGCGGATCAAAAATTTGCGCCCCTCCCTGAAAATTGGCATCGAAAATATTCTTTGTAACTTCTTCGGCCTTTCCTTTACTTTGCGCCAAATAAAAAGCGATAGCTGGAAATTCTGTCTGCTTTCCCCAGAAAACTGGAATTTTTACATAAACAAGTTTATTGCCATATTTGCGTTCAAGGTTTTTGGAATGAGTTAAGAATTTATAACAATGTCCGCAGGAAAAATTGAAAAACTCAACTATCGTAACGCGATCTTTTCCGAAGGCTTTATTAATATCACCGAGAAGCTCATATTTCCCGGGTAATTTTTTCAATGCAAAACTTGTAATTGGAAAAAACAATATCGCAGCCAACAATATTATTAATATCTTTTTCATAAAAACCTCCTTTAAAATAGTAAAATCCTTTTTGTGTTATATTAGTTTTTCTCAATGACCTCAACGACCTTTGCGGAGAATAATTCCTAATGTTTTATTTTTTTCCAATAGGTTGAAAATTTATAATTGGGGCTGTTTTCTCTGGTATGGCATGCTAAACAAGAATCTTCAGTGAGTTTTTTATAAAGCTTAAGAAGTTTTTTCTCTTCCGTTATGTGGTCTCGCATTCTTAATTTCATATGACTGCTACCTGCTCCATGACATGCCTCACACTGAACATTTATTAATTTTGGTGTTGTACTTTCCGACAAAAACCCTCCATCCTGCTTAAAACCTGTAGTATGGCATATGAGACATTCCGGATCAAAGGTTTTATTGGCCTCTTTTAGTGATTTAAAAGAATGGGAATGGCCACTTTTCTTCCAAACAGCGTATTCATGTTTATGGCATTTTTTACAGGCAATTTCGGTAATGAAATTTCCTTTTCTTGCACTTTTCTTATTCTGCAACCATTTCAGAAAAAGCTGCTTTGTTTCTTCATTGTATTTGTCATAAATAGATTGCACCAGTTGACTATCATTAATTTTATGGTTAAGTGGAATATATTCATTGGAAATTTTTTGAATCTTTTGTTTGTCAATGGCTACCGATATTTTTCCTAAATACTGTCCTCGTTCTCGAACATGAACCATAATTTTTTTTCCAGTTATTTCAGGATTAACCATTAGGTCAGTTTCATCCAGGTGTCCATTTATAACAATATCGACACCGTCGAAATTGAACAGTTCTTTTGCCTTGTTTTTTTCCATGTGCGTAAGCAACAAGATAATATTTGCTTCACCGTCCGCTTTAAGCTTTCTTAATATTTTTTCTAATCTAATCGCTGGATCCTCTATTTTGAGCTTTGTTTGTCCCTCTGCAAATATCAGTTCTGGTCCTAACAGTCCAATAACGGCAACTTTTGTTCCATCGTCAAATTTTTTTAAATAGTAGTTTATTGTTTTCTCATCTTTAATATTTTTATTCTCTACATTACTGAGAACCCAATGATCAAATGATCCCTGGTTGAAAATTTCCTCACCATAAACAAAATCTTTTTCTCCTAAAAGCGCTGCATCATAACCCATTTTATTCAAGCCTTCGATCATAGTCTTCGCTTTTAATTTTCCCTGCCCGGTCGGTTCTTTAAAGCTATCGCCCGCATCCAGCAGCAGAATGTTTTTGTTAGTAGAGCGTTCTTTTTCAATAATCGTTGCCCGTCTAAGAATTCCCCCCAAATCCCCTTCTTCCGCACAACCACAAGGTTTTAGTTCCCCCAAAACAGAGCCTGTATAAAGGATGATGAGAGATTCTTCAGCGAATGCAGGAATGGAAATTAGACAGAACAGGATAAACGCCGTCAGAAAACTTGTCCGATATTTTTTTGCGCTACTGTTGATATTTAACTTATTCATAAAGCGGAGAGGCTCCGCAACCAAAGCGTTTGTGAGCGTTTTTTCAGCGAGCTTAAATAGCCAAAATCCTTACGCTGAAAGATTCTCTTTTCCAAGAATCTTTCAAATGAGCTTTCGCTCCGGTAAGCAAACAAAAGAACTGGTTCAAAAAAACAAGCTTTTACATTATACAAGAAATAACTATCTGCTCTGCCATGCCATATAAGCGGCTCCTAAGAGTCCGGCGTCATTTCCACATTTTGCTTTTACTATCTTAACCCTTTCACCCGGAACTTTATAGGTTCTCTGTTTCATTTGAGAAACAGCTTCCTCAATAAAGAATTCCCATGCTGGAAGTACTCCACCGCCAATAATAATCATTTCCAAATTCAAAATATTAATTAAATCGGCAAAACCTATCCCTAAATATTTTCCCATTTCTTTAAAAATGGTTTTTGAAAGAGGGTCTCCTTTTTTAGCCAGATCACATAATAGTTCAGATGTTATATTATCCGGATTGTCGTTGGCTAATTCCCTTAACCGCTTTGAGTCGTTTCCATCATTAAACTTTTTCTTTGCCATATTTACAATTCCGATAGCAGAAGAGTATCTTTCCATACAACCCCTACCGCCGCATGGGCACAACAAGCCTTCCGGCTCTACTACAATATGTCCTACCTCACCTGCCATTCCGGTCATTCCCTTCCAGATAAATCCGTTTAAGACTATGCCACCGCCAATACCCGTCCCAAGAGTCATGCAACAGAAATGTTTATATCCTTTTCCGGCTCCCACCCAGCCTTCTCCTAAGGCTGCAGCGTTAGCGTCGTTGTCAATAACAAAAGGGATATTTGTCTTTTCCTTAAGCGAGGCTTGCAAATCAAAATCTATCCAGTGAGGAAAGTGAGGAGATTTGGTGACAATACCTTTTTCAGAAAAAATGGCTCCGGGAATTCCAAAACCTATCGCTTCAGGGTCTTTTCCCATCTTCTGTGATAAATCTTCAATCACATCAAGCATATTCGCTACAGGTTGGAAATGCCCTTTTTTTGCTGCCGATTCTTTCTTTGCGCTAAATACTATATCTCCAGCTTTGGATACAACACCACCTTTAATAAAGGTTCCGCCAAGATCAATCCCGATAACATATTTTTTAGTCATTTATTTAATATCATTTCGGATTTATTACTGATGTGGCATATCCAAGTCAGTGATTTATTCATTAACTCTTTCTCCTGTATTTACCAAATCTGGGTATTCTTTTTTTATGAAGCTTTTTAACCTGGCAAAAAGTCTCTGTTCTGCCTGCCGTACAGCTTCCCTGGTAATGCCGGATCGGTCTGCAATTACCTGTAGGGTATCCGGGTTATTCGACATAATACGATTTTCCAAGATATCCCTGTCACTCTTTTTCAAATCTGATTTAAAGTTCGAAATTCTTTTCCGTAAATCAGAGTGAAAAAGTGTTTTAATAAATTCATCCTCAGTGTTTCCTGCCGTCTCTGGTAATATATCAATCAATTCGCCCTGTTCATTATCCCCAGCTGGTGAATGCAAAGATAGATCCGAAGCGCCAAGGCTCTTATCCACTTCAACGATTTCTTGAGGGGAAACATTAAAATGAGCGGCTAACAACTTAGGTGTTGGTGAAAAACCTTCGGCAAGAAGCCGGTCTTTTTCCTTTTTAAGATTATATAATAATTTGCGGCGTGTATTCGTAGTGCCAACCTTTACCATGCGCCAGTTGTCCATAATGTATTTCAGAATATAAGCTTTTATCCACCAGGTGGCATAAGCGGGAAGTCTTACGCCCTTTAAGGGATCAAACTTTTTAACTGCATACATGAGCCCTGTATTTCCTTCCTGAATAAGGTCGAGAAGGTTCTGAAATTCTCTCTTGAATTTCATGGCAATTCTTACTACTAACATAAGGTTAGAAGCAACCAATTGGTATGCGACATCAGGGTCTCCTTCTTTCCCGTATTTGACTGCCAGGGAATATTCTTCTTCTGCTGTCAACTCGGGGTACTGTTTGATTTCGTTGATATAGGCTTGAAGCGGATCACGAACAACCAGTGATTGCTCTTGTTTTTTCTTTTTTTTCACCAACCAGTTTTTTTTCTTCTTTTTACTCATGATTTCATTATACAGTTGGCCTTATGATTTTCAAAATATAAGGCTAAATATTGCGAATTTTGTCAGCTATAAATGGAATCACGGTGCGACCCAACCGCAACCATAAATTACTCTAATCCTTTTGCCATCCCCATCCCCATTTTCATGAGGATAAACTCCAGCAGGAATCTATTTGATAATTTTCTCATGCTATAGTAGAAACGTAATTAGCATCTTTTTTTTGTAAGTACTTAAAAATATGGTAATAAGCGGCAAAAACTGATATGTTATAATCACTTGGGAGAGCATTATGGAAACAACCCGCAAAGAGAAACCGATAAGAAAGATAGTCCATGTTGGTGTGGACTGTTTTTATGCGGCGGTTATGATGCGGAATGATCCGTCGCTTCAGGGTAACCCGTTGGTGGTTGTCAGCGGCGATTCAGCTAAAAAAAACTTAATATGCTCTGCCAATTACGAAGCCAGGAAATTAGGTATTCATGCGGGCATGAAATCATTCCGCGCAAAAGAGCTTTGTCCACAGATTGTGATTCTTCTTTCAGAAATGGATGCTTATCAGAATGAATCAAAAAAAATCCGCGGCATCTTCCACAGGTTTACAGATATGGTGGAGCCTTTATCACTCGATGAGGCATTTCTCGACCTATCCGGTTCTGATAAATTTAAAGGAAACATAGAGCTTATTGCAACTGAGATTCGCAAACTTATTCATGAAGAACTCAAGATTAACGCATCTATCGGGATCGCATCTAATAAGTTTCTTGCCAAGGTAGCAAGCGACTGGAAAAAGCCGAATGGTCAGTTCTCTATCACTCCTGATATGATTGATAGTTTTATTCTAAAACTTCCGGTCAGAAAGATCTGGGATATAGGGAAGGAAACGACTGATAAGATGGCCAGCCTTGGAATAAATACCTGTGGTGCCCTGCAAAAACTATCTTTAAATGAACTTGATTCGAATTTCGGAAATATTGGAAGACATCTTTACGATGTTTGCAG
>CAYMVZ010000122.1:0-6012 GCA_964394335.1 uncultured Nitrospinota bacterium
TCCATCTCCATTCTTACTAATTCATCCAACATGTCAGGGGCGTAATCAATATCCATTCAGATCCTTTCTTAACTTACGTTTTTAAAAAATAAAATTACATTTGTTACAAATCTTGGACACGTTTGTTTTTCACCAATAGTGAGTAATCTTCAAATACCTCCTAAAAGAGTTCTACTCCATTTTTGCAAACGAGCTGAGGAGTATACGCTCCATTATTTAATATTGTCAAGCAAAAAATCTAAAAAAAAGAATTTTTTTTTGTGATGATAGCGTACCCAACACAAACCTAAAGTATTGAAAGTTCTATAGATCTGTTATTGGAGCAATTCGGATGCCATCTCTATACAAGCTTGTTTTACTCCCTATAGTCTTGATTTATCAGGAGTGATCTGGATTAGTGGTTAGGGGAGGGAAATATTGCTATGTTACAAATAGGTAACAGAGAGGTGCTTAATGGCAACTTACAAGGTCATTTACTCCTAATCACAATGAAAGATATTGTGGTGTAATCATATCAATATACAATATATGGAATAAAAGAGATAAATGTAGTTTGAGGATTAATTTTATTTTGATTTAATAATAGCTTAAGGCTAATATTACTTAATAGAAACAAAAGTTACCCTTTGGTAGTGCTAATGGACCTGGATTTTTCTTGGATTAAGTTGCTCGACATCCATCCAAAACTTAAAAAAAAGTTATCTTGAGGTAATCGAGAGGCTAAAAGATTTTTTTTTTGCTTCACGATTTCTTCTAGATTTGATAGATTAAAAAATTGTAACTACATAGAAAATGAAAAATTTGACTTAGGATTTCTGTTTTGATAATTTATAAAACTAAATTAAAAAAAAGAATGCAATCACGTTGATGATGATATGAAAGTTCTGTATAAAGATTTCAATGAAGAAGCATTTTCGTTTCAAAATGATCCGGTGCTGGTACTGGAAGAATTCTGGACTTCTGAAGACCAGGTCTTTTTCCAGGAAGCCATGAAAAAAGCGGCATGGAAAACCCTTGAGGACATGCCCGCGGTATCCCGTGCTTTTCCGAATGCCGGGAACTGGCACAGGGGAGATGTAGGTCAACATGAGAGGGAGATATTTCTAAGTAAAATCACTCTTGACTGCATTGCCGACCACATTGATTCTTTTCCTAACATTAAGGGGCGTCACTTGAACTTAAATTATTATTCTTACGGAGTGGGCGACTGCCTCCCCACCCACGATGATACGGATGAGGCGTACGTGCCGTCTCACCTTCCGCGCCCTCCCCTTCGTCGGCTGGCGATGGTCGCATACTTCCACGATGAATGGGAGCCTAATTGGGGTGGTGAGTTGATCGTATACGGAGATAGGAAAGACAAAACCGGCAAAAAAACACTTGATATTGTCGGATGCGTGGCCCCTAAACCCCGGTCGCTAGCAATGTTTACTGTTCCGCGTCACCATCGTGTTTGCCGGATCGATCCCCTTGCCGGTGATCACCGACGAAAAACCATCGTAACATGGTTTATGACAGAGCATTAGGAGTAAGAGGCTGCATTAGCAATCAGCAATTAGCAAGTATATTGAATATCTAACTGCAGAATTTAGATAACTATATAAGTAACATCTCAAAAAGTTTAGCCGCTGTTTAGCTCTTTTTTATTACAACGGCTTATGCAAGGCTTAGCAAAGTTTTTTAACACAGCTCGTCCCGGAGGGACCCCCCCTCTTGTTAGAGGGGAATTCTCTCCCCAAATTCCCCCTTAAAAAAGGGGGATACAGGGCGTTGTAATTTTGATTGCGGCGGAAGGCCGCGCTAAGTATACCTGTAGCAACTTCATTTTGGTTGCTGCTTCGTGGGATGAGTTATAGTAAAATTTGAGGTTTGAAAGTACATGAAAGTTCTATTTAAAGATTTCAATCAAGAGGCATTTTCGTTTGACAAAGACCCTGTGCTGGTGTTAGAGGAATTCTGGACTCCTGAAGACCAGACCTTTTTCCAGAACGCCATGAACGAGGCGACCTGGAAAAGACTTGCTGACATGCCTGCGGTATCCCGTGCTTTTCCGAATTGCGGAAATTGGAGCAAAGGGGATATAGGACATCAGGAGAGAGAGAGATTTCTGAATAAGATCAATCTACCCTGTATTGCCGACTACACTGGTTGCCCCCCTGACAGTAAGCAGGCTCATTTGAATTTAAATTATTTTTCTTACCAAGTGGGCGACTGCCTCTCCATACATGATGATACCATTAAGACGGATGAGACCTCTCAACAACCCTCCTCCATCCGCCGACTGGCAATAGCCGCTTTCTTCCACGATGAATGGGATGTTGATTGGGGTGGTGAATCGATCGTTTACAACGAAGCGATGGATGAAAAAGGAAAACAAACAACCGTCGAGATTTCCGAATGCATTGCCCCTGAACCCCGGTCACTGGTTATGTTTACTGTTCCGCGTTTTCATCGTATTTGCCGAATCGATCCACGCGCCACCGAAGGTTACCGACAACTTTCCATCGAGACATGGTTCATGACCGGGCTTTAACAGTTGGCAGTTATCAGTTTAAAGCTGACGATTGGCAGGTTTGCGGCTATACTGGATCAGGATTTTTTGGCAAAACCGGAGTTTTCGACATTTTCAACGGTTGCAGTCTTTGAACCATTCGTAATTCCCAGGGCTTTGCACTTTTCCCAGAGAGTCTTCCTCGACACCTTTAATAGTCTTGCTGCCAGGCCCTTGTTCCCTTTTGTCTCTTGCAGTATCCTTGCTATATACTCTTTTTCAAAGGCCCTGGTTGCTGTGAATAATGGCTGAAAACTCCGGGTATTGTCAGAGGCATTAAAGTCTTCTTTATTACAGCTACAAATTTCCGTTGGAAGGTCCCATGATTCAATCTCTTTTCCTTTGCTCAAAAGCAGACCCCTATGACAAACGTTTTCCAATTCCCTCACATTTCCGGGGAAGTGATAATTAAAAAGCAATTCTTTAGCCTCGATTGAAAAGTCCTTCCCGGGTTTTTGATGCACTTCCGCAAAGCGTTTTAGAAAAAAATTGGACAGAAACAAAATGTCGCCCCTACGTTCTCTTAAGGGTGGCAGGTGTATGGGAAGTACATTAAGACGAAAGAAAAGGTCTTCTCTAAAACCTCCTCTTTGTATTTCTTTTTTTAAATCCCTCTGAGTCGCGCATATAATTTTGATATCTACTTTTATGGTCTCTGTTCCGCCTAACCTCTCAAATTCCCTCTCCTGAATCACCCTCAACAATTTTACTTGAACACTATGGGGTGTTTCTCCTATTTCGTCAAGAAAGATGGTCCCCTTATGGGCTAAATCAAACCTGCCTTTTTTCTGTTTTAAAGCGCCTGTGTAGGCTCCTTTCTCATAGCCAAAAAGTTCTGCTTCGAGGAGGGATTCAGGTAAAGACGCGCAGCTTACCTTAATGAAGGGATAATATTTTCTCGGACTATTATAATGTATAGCATCGGCTACCAGTTCCTTCCCCGTGCCGCTTTCTCCTGACAACAAGACCGTAGCGTCTGTCTCGGACGCTATCTCTATCATTTCAAAGACTTTTTGCATCCTTTCATGTTTACCAATAACATTTTCACTAAAGGTATACTCCTCTTTTTTGAGCAATGTGCTTTTTTCTTCTAATATCTTTGATATTGTGAGTTGCTGAACCGTAAGGAGTAGTCCCTCCAATGAGAATGGTTTTGTTATGTAGTCATTGGCGCCGGCTTTCAGAGCCTCCACAGCCGTACCTACAGACCCATAGGCAGTGAGAAGGATTGCCATACAGTTGGGAGAATTACGCTTGCACATCTTAAGGAACTCAATGCCGTCCATGTCCGGAAGGCGAAGGTCTATTATTACCATGTCATAAGCATTCTGCCGTATAAGATTTATTCCTTCCTCGCCCGATTTCGCCTCTGTTGGTATATATCCTTCTTCCTTGAGGGCGATACTGATAGCGCCTCTAATATGAGGATCATCATCTACTACTAGTATATGAGAGCTTTTTTCCATGGCATCCTTTTCCTCTACATGGATTCCTGATAAAATTTATACGCTTTATAGAATCTTTTTATTTTTAATGAAAATCAACATATTGTCAAGACCCAAAACCCCTGTGCGGTGACGGTCAACCATAAAAAAAACATCGCCTTGACGGTGGTGCAAAGATTGGAGGGAGGTCATCAAATGTTTTTCGAGCTTGAAAACTCCTTAAAATATTTATTAAGTTCCTCTTTGGAAATATGCTCTAAGATTACCAGCGTTTCACCAATTTTATTATTAATTTTTTTTTCCAGTTTCGCAATTCTATCAACATCACTTGAAGGCATAATTTCAAGCTCTCTGAGTACGTCACTAAACGTTTTCCCAAAATTTTTTTCTTCCTTCATAGCATTAAGCACAAATTCAACCTGATAGTCTTTCATTTTTCCGTCCACACTTGCAATAAAACTAAAGTCAAAACGTTCATCTTTTTGCAAAGATAATGCACTTTCCAAGTGCTTTTCAGTTATTACATTCTTGTTTATTAAAAACTGTCCAAAATGAATGTGCATATTAACCAAAGAAGATATGAATGAAAACGATAGAGCTTCATCTATTTACTCCCATGAGAAATAATGTGTGATGATACCACAAATTGGGCATATCAAGAAAAGGATATTGGCGGTTAAAATTTGAGGTAATTTTGTGTCGTAGAAACGGCAGGAATGGGAGAGGATATAACAGGCAGCGGTTTCATTCCTCCCGCCATCTTTTCAAAAGTTAACTAATTGATTTAAAAGGAATAAATGGTCGGGACGACTGGATTTGAACCAGCGACCCCTGCGTCCCGAACGCAGTGCTCTACCAGGCTGAGCCACGTCCCGACAAATCTTTAGCTTATTTTTCCGGCATGCCTGACAACAGCAACCGCTTTATCAAGTTTACAGAAAACTGCTTGTATAGTTTTAACTGCATGGATTCATCAAAACTATCGATTGTCGCCGCATTAATCTTAGCAACATAACAATCATTTCCAGCAATAATGTCATTTTTTCTCGGTTCATGGGTTATAACAGCCATCTCGCCAAAACATTCTCCAGCGTGTATTGTTAAAAGTTTCCGGTCGCCTAACAATTGTGATCTGCTTATGACATTGGCATGACCTTTTACAACAACATAAAATGATAAATCCTTTTCATTCTCCTTGATTATATATTTGTGCATTGGAAAATGTAATAAGTCGCTAAAGCTTACGATTTTGTTAATCTCCTGATCTTCGAAAATTTCAAAAAACTTCGTTGATTTCAGAAGGACTTTCCACTGCTCTTCATTTATTTCAGCCATAGTTTTTACCTCTAAACTCTATATTGACTTTTATTTCATCTCTAAGGCGTATTTTCAATTCTCATTTTCCCATCCATATTTTCCTATTAGTTTTACAAAAACACAACCTGTAATGGACTTGGTATCAAATCCTATTTCCGCCTTGGTTATTTTAAAAAGTGTTTGAGAAAAAGCATCGCCTTTTGGTATTACAAGATGCCGTTCAACTGCTAACTGATCCAGCAGTCTTTTCGGGATCTGCGGACTACCGGCAGTCACCACTATTCCGTCAAAAGGAGATTCTTCTCTCCAACCATAAGTACCATCGGCTACTTTCGTAACCACATTATTGTACCTTAACTTATCAAGAACCGCACGCGCGTTTTGTGTTAAAAAATCAATTCTTTCGATGCTAAAAACTCTTTCAGCTAATTCAGCTAAAATCGCAGTTTCATAACCTGAACCAGTGCCAATCTCAAGAACTTTCTCGTCTCCCTTCAAATCCAGAAGTTCGCACATTAACGCAACCATATAGGGCTGCGAAATAGTCTGATTCAGCCCAATAGGAAGCGGGTAATCTCCATAAGCTCTTTCTCTTAAAGCTTCCTCAACAAAAAGATGCCTTGGAACTTTTAAAAATGCCCTAATAACTTCTTGATTCTTTATCCCCCTGTCTACTAATTGCTCTAAAACCATTTTCTC
>CAYMVZ010000123.1:0-5976 GCA_964394335.1 uncultured Nitrospinota bacterium
TTTCCCCTACACTTTGCGTCGAAAAAAATTGATAAAGTCGTTTTAGATACCCCGATGCTCTGCATCGGGAAGTATGCCATTATGCTTCAATATTCTCTTCCAAAGCTTTTGATACCATTTCTTTAATCTTTATCAACTCTTCCGGTGGAATTTGCCTGACAACTTCATTAGATTTTTTGTCTACAATTTGAATTACCAGATCGTCGCTTTTCGTTAGAGAGTATTTGATGCGATTATTGTTAACTTCAATAGAACCCGACGATTTTATAAAATCTTTACTTGCCTTATTTTGGGCATTTTCAGATATCGAAACTACATCAATAATTTCTGTTGCGGAACCTTCTTTAGAGGCATTGCTTGATGGCTCAACTTTCGATGTTTTTGCCAGTTGCTCCCCAATGCCATAGGTTCCATTAAAATTTTGTTTCGGCATTGCATTGCTCATCTCAGAGACCGTATTCATATTTTGTTCCTCCTTTCATTAATTATATTTTTGTCCCACTTCTCTTATCGGAACTTAAGGAAGGAACTTTAGCCTGAAATGAAAAAAAAGATTACAGTGAATCTCCCCGTGGGGAAGTATGGGGAGATTCACTTGATGTATAGGAATTTCAATGATTATTAAAAAACAAAGAAACCTGGCTCTCAATACCATGTCACTATTGGCTATGCCCTGCTTTGTTATTCCCGAGAGTTCCTATCGGGAATCCAGAATCAAAACTCGTCCTGGATTCCCGCTGAAGGCATGCGGGAATGACATGCCGGGATGTTCGGGAATGGCAGTGCGGAAGTGTCATTTCAAGCGAAACGAGAAATCTAACTTGTAATTTGAGATTTGATATATGGGGTTTCAGAAGAGGTGTCCTCAGTTATCAACCCATCTCTCATACGTATAATACGCTTAGCATGATTTGCCGCGTTTTGATCATGAGTTATCAGGACAATTGTTTTACCTGTCTGATGTAGTTGATCAAAGGTTGACAGGATCTCCTTTCCGGAATTACTGTCTAAATTTCCGGTCGGTTCGTCAGCTAATAACACAGAAGGTTCGCAAATAAGCGCCCTGGCAATGGCAACTCTCTGTTGTTCTCCTCCTGAAAGCTCGCCCGGATTATGGGTTAACCTGTCTTCCAAACCTACCAGCTTCAGCATTTTTTCAGCTCTTTCTCCTGCATCAGGCGGGTATTTGTTTCGATAAATTAAGGGCAGCATAACATTGTTGATGGCGTTTACTCCGGACAACAGGTTGTATGCCTGGAAGATGAAGCCTATTTTACGATTACGTATTGCTGATAAACGGCTGTCATTAAGTCCGCTGATTTCATCGTTGTCCAGGAAATAAGTTCCGCTTGTTGGAGTATCAAGACACCCTATAATGTTCATCAAAGTGCTTTTTCCGGCGCCGGACGGTGCCATAATGGAAACATATTCCCCTTTTTTGATGGATAATGAAACCCCTTTAAGTACCTTAACCTTTAACTTACCCCTGTTATAAACTTTGGTAATATCTTTCAGTTGAATCACTTATTTTTTTCCGGATGAAATATGGGAGTGATCAAATCCTGAAGAATCCTTGCTGGCAATGATTACCACATCCCCTAATTTTAGTCCTTCCCTGATTTCAATATACCCTTCGTCTCTCCAGCCAATCTTTACGTCTTTTTTTAAAGATGAATTTCTTTTTGGTGGATTTCCTGCGCTGATATTTTTTACAAGAACAAAACTGTTTTTTCCTTTTCTTTTTACAGCGCCTTTTGGAACAGCAAGAACCCCTTTTCGCTCTCCGATAACAACTGTAACGCTGGTTGTCATCTCAGGTCGCAGTCTCTTCATGTCTGAATCAGGAATATCAATTATTACCTCATAATTAACTACATTTTCTTGAATCACAGCTTTAGGATAGATATCTTTAACAGTGCCTTTGAATGTTTCAGCGGGAAAGGTATCCACAGTGAAGAGGGCCTTCTGTTCTGTCTTTACATATCCAATATCTGTTTCATCCACAAAGGCATTAATCTGAAGCCTGTCCATATCAATGATGTTCACAAAAGTCGGTGAGTTTAGCCCTGACGCCACAGTTTCTCCTTCCTGAGTGGAGATGGAAGCTATGATGCCTGAAATAGGAGACTTAATGGTAGCGTAAGAAAGATCTATTTCTATTTCTTTAAGGCCGGCTTGAGCTTGTGCTACTTTTGCCTCAGCAAGCTTCAAGTCATTTGTAAACTTCGTTTTAATGTATTGAAGATCTGTTTTTAATTCTTTCAAGTTAGCCTCAGCCTGCGCTACTTTTGCCCCTGCAAGGTTCAGGTTACTTTTAAATTTAGTTTCCGTATAAACGAGGCTCTGCTGGTTTGAGCGAAGTTCCGCTTTGAGGACCTTGAGTTCTTTTAAGGACGAGTCATATTTCTCCGGAGAAACAATCCCTTTTTTTAGAAGTGACTCATCTCGTTTAAAATTATCTTCAGCCAGTTTAAGTTTAAAGGTTACAGCATCAACTTCAGCCTGTAATTTTTTTATCTCCTCTGGGGTTTCGTTTTTAATAGCCTCGAGTTTTGCTTTTTCCGCATTCATATTAGCCTTTGCCTGTGCTACTTTTGCCTGAGATTTTATAATTTCTTTAGGAGTTTCCTTCTCAATGGCAATGAGCCTTGCTTTTTCTCCGTTTAAAATAGCTTGTGCCTGATCCACCTTTGCTCTCAGGTCATCATCTTCCACAGTGGCAATCACTTCTTCTTTTTTTACATGATCTCCCACTTTAACAAATAAGCGCTCTACCTTGCCCGATACTCGAGCACCTACTTTCACTTCCGCCCCTACCATAGGTTTCACGGTTCCTGTCGCCAGGATGGTTTTTTTCATATTTTTTTTTCCAACAACAGCGGTTTTAGAGAAAGAACCGGGTTTATGGTTTTTCCCAAAATACTTAAAACCGGTTATACCTGAACCGGCTAAGATTAAAACCAGTGTTAAATAAAAAAGAAATTTTCTCATTGTTGTTAATGTTATCACATAAAAAATTATCAGTCATCCACTAACAATTAGCAATTATTTGACAAGTTGAACTGTAAGTTCTCAATAAGTAGAGGTAAGCCTGGGTCCCTATCTTTGTCATTACCGATAGGAACACTCGGGAATCACAGGAAGTGAGATCTCCTCAACTTTTTGAGATGTTGCGGTGAACTCTGTTTTTTTACTCTTTACTTTCACAAGCCGTTTACTATAATAAATCTAAAAGGTCAAAGAATTATTAAGGAGAATGTATTATGTCCGGCCATTCGAAATGGTCAAGTATTAAGCATAAAAAAGCGGCAGTTGACGCAAAACGGGGAAAGATTTTTACAAGAATTACAAAAGAAATAACTGTAGCAGCCCGTACCGGCGGAGGCGATCCGGCCTCCAACTCTCGTTTACGAACCGCTGTTCAATCCGCAAAATCAGTAAACATGCCCCAGGATAATATTCAGCGGGCTATTAAAAAAGGAACAGGAGAACTTCCGGGAGTCCACTATGAGGAGCATACTTATGAAGGATATGGCGCTGCCGGTGTCGCTATTATGGCGGATGTGCTGACAGACAATAAAAACCGGACGGTAGCAGAATTAAGGAAGATTTTTTCCAAAAACAACGGGAATATGGCGGAATCGGGATGTGTGAACTGGATGTTTCATAAAAAAGGATTGATCTTGGTGGATTCTGATAAAGTGGATGAGGAAAAACTTATGTCAATTGTCATTGACGCTGGCGCGGAAGATATTAAAACCGAGGAAAAGATGTTTGAAATTGTGACTGAGGCAGAAGATTTTGAAAATGTAAAAAATGTTCTTGTAAAAAACAAAATTGAATTCAGCATGGCTGAAATTACCATGATTCCAGAGACCACTCTTAAGGTAGAAGGGAAAGACGCTCAGCAGGTGATAAAGCTAATGGAAGAACTGGATGACCATGATGATATCCAGAAAACATACGCTAATTTTGACGTCTCTGAAAAAGACCTTGCGAAGACCGAGTAATGCAGGGCTCAGGTGCCGGGGGTCGGTTATATATATGGTAAAAACTGTTGTAATGCTTTAGTTTTTCCTGAACCCTGAACCCTGTAAACTTTTAATATGCGTGTATTGGGAATAGATCCTGGAAGTATTATAACCGGCTATGGAATTGTCGAAAAAAACGGAAAAGACTTAAATACTATTAAGTGGGGAGCTATTCGCACAAAGCGCAATCAATCCTTCCCTGAAAAGTTAAAAAAAATCTACGACGATCTGAGTGAAATTATCAAAGATTACGAGCCTTCCGTAGCAGCTATTGAAAATATTTTCTTTGCGCAAAACGCGAAAAGTGCGTTAAAGCTGGGGCAGGTGAGGGGGGCAACCATTCTCGCGTCAATAAATTCCGGCCTGAAAACCGCTGAGTATACACCTCTGGAAATTAAACAATCTATTACAGGCTATGGGAGGGCAGATAAAAACCAGGTACAGACCATGGTCGCAAAGCTGCTTTGTTTAAAAGAAATCCCAAAACCTTTTGATGCTTCAGACGCCCTGGCAGTCGCTATATGCCATTTGCATTCCGCTGTTTTTAAAAAAAAGTGTAGTAATTTACCGCAGAGTTCGCGGAGGTCGCGGAGAAGATAAACTCATGATTGCAAGAATTGAAGGGAAGTTAGCCTATAAATCTACTAATCGTTTGATAGTGGATGTGAACGGAGTTGGTTACCAGGTTCATGTGCCCTTATCTACATATTATGCTTTGCCGGAAACGGGAGAGAATCTTCAGCTTCGAATAATAACCATTGTTAGAGAAGATGCTTTTAATCTCTTTGGTTTTCTCACAAAAGAAGAACAGGAGATGTTTGAGCATCTCATAAGTGTTTCGAAAATTGGTCCGAAAGCGGGACTCAATACTTTGTCGGGAATGTCGGCGAGTGAACTTAAAGAAGCAATCCTGCAGGGCGATATTGAAAAAATAAATTCCATCCCCGGCATCGGGAAAAAAACAGCGGAGAGAATTGTTCTTGAACTCAAAGAAAAGGTTGGTAAGATAGTTCTGGATACATCATCAATTGTTGATTCCGCTGATCCTTCAACTAAAACTGAGTTAAAAGACGCTCTTTCTGCCTTGATAAACCTGGGATATAAAAAGCTGTCTGCGGAATCAGCGCTGAAAAAAGTGACTGCAGTTCAGAAAAACAACAATAATGAAGATTGTTTCACTGTCGAAACGCTTATTAAAGGAGCGTTAAAAATCTTGTCAGGGACCGTATAAAGTTGTCAGGGGTCGGGTGTCAGTTGACGGCTATAAGTTAGAAACATTCTTTCATTAATTTTCACTAATAACTAAGAATATGTCAAATCCAAACCTTTCTCCTGATACTGATCAATCTGGAACTCAAGCGGAAGAAGAAGTTTCTATTGAAATTGGTCTTCGCCCTAAAACACTTGATGAATATGTTGGACAGTTAAAAATTAAAGAGAACCTTAAGGTATTTATTCAGGCAGCTAACGAAAGGGAGGAATCTCTCGATCACGTTTTACTCTACGGCCCTCCGGGATTGGGGAAAACCACTCTTGCCTATATTATTGCTCATGAAATGGGCGCTAATATTGTATCAACATCAGGACCGGTTATTGAAAAAGCAGGTGATCTGGCTGCGTTGTTGACAAACCTGGGTGATGGGGACGTACTCTTTATTGATGAACTGCATCGTTTGAATGCAGTGGTTGAAGAAATTCTGTATCCTGCCATGGAAGATTACCATGTGGATATTATTATCGGGCAAGGACCAAGCGCGAAGAGCATTAAATTAAATATACCCAAATTCACATTAGTGGGCGCTACTACACGGGCAGGCATGCTTACTTTTCCTTTGAGAGACAGGTTTGGTATTGTGGACCGCCTCGACTATTACAGTGAAGATGAACTAAAAACCATTGTGAACCGCTCCGCAGAAATCCTAAAAATAAATATAGATGATCCCGG
>CAYMVZ010000124.1:0-5952 GCA_964394335.1 uncultured Nitrospinota bacterium
GCTTACGAATTGGACAATTCGGATCATCTTTATCCATCAATGATGCAAAATAGGGAGTTACTCCCCACTTCGTTTCCAAATTTTCAATGTCTCGCCTTTCTTCATCAGATAGATTGATATACTTTTCAAGCTTCTCAAGTGAATTCACTTGATTTTTCATCTGTTCGATCCATTCTTCTGTCATTTTTTTCTCCATCGATTTTTTGGTAATTTCAGCAATATAGCTGCATACACGAAAAATTTATTGAAACTTGTTTTTCAGTCCTATTGCAACGGATGAAGGGACATGATTACTTATATCGCCATGAAAACTCGCAATTTCCTTTATAATTTTGGAACTGAGAAAAGAGTATTCTTCACTTGGGATCATAAATATTGTTTCTAATGATTTGTGAAAGGTCCTGTTCATTAATCCCATCTGAAGTTCAAAATCAAAATCTGAAATAGCTCTTAAACCTTTAATTATTACATTGGCGTCTCTTTTTCGCGCGTAATTAGTAAGCAGATCTTTAAAGGAATCTATCTCTAAATTTTCCCAGCCTGTGGTAGCGTTTTTTATGAAATCAACTCTCTCCTCTACAGTAAACATCGGATCTTTTTGAGGATTATGGGCGACAGCCACAATTAATTTATCAAAAAGTTGAAGGGCTCTTTTTATAATATCAACATGTCCGTTTGTTACAGGATCAAAGGTCCCGGGGTAAATTGCTATGGTTTTTTTCATCTTTTTATTAGATTATTTATGAAGTACCGGATTCTACCACATTTTTTTTAACATTTTAAACCACTTAAGTACACAGTGCGGCAAGGGCCCTAAACACAGATGAATTTACCGTACCTCAAGGGCACTTCCTTCGGGCGCAAAGGGCGCCGAGATCGCAGAGAGAATGAAAATAATGATTTTTCTCAGCGTTCTCCGCGAACTTAGCGGTGACAAATATTCCAATAGGTTCTAAGAAAACGTTGCTGTTAATTGTCCGCAGGAAGCAGATATGTCTAATCCTCTCTCTTTTCTCGTAAAAACAGAAAAATTATGAGAAATGAGATATTCATGAAATTTATCAACCTTATCCTGATCAGGTGAGTCATATGGACTTTTGGTATCAGGTCTTTTATTAAATGGCAAAAGATTGATTTTGCATTTTACCCCTTTTAAAAGATCGGCTAATTGTTTCGCGTCTTTCTCTGAATCGTTGACGTCTTTAATTAAAACATATTCAAAAGTAATCCGCTTTTTATTTGGTTTATGCGGAAATTCGCGGCATGCTTTTAACAGTTCTTTTAAAGGATATTTCTTATTAACAGGCATTAATCGGTTTCTAACATTGTCATCGGACGCGTTTAATGAAATAGCAAGGTTAATATTGAGTTTTTCATCTTTAAGCCTTTTCAGGCCAGGGACCAAACCGCAGGTTGAGAGGGTGATTTTCGAGGCGGAAATCCCAAGTCCCCAGGGGGAAAAGATAATTTTGGCTGCTTTAATGACGTTTTCATAATTATCAAGAGGTTCTCCCATCCCCATAAAAACAATATTAGTAATTCTTTTTTCCTTTCTGCTGACTGACATGATTTGGTTGACAATCTCACCCGCGGTTAAATTCCGAGTAAACCCCATTTTGCAGGTATAACAAAAGGAACAATTGAACTTGCAACCCACCTGGGTTGAAGCGCAGAAGGTTAATCTTTTCTCCTCCGGCATGAGCACGGATTCAATTTTTTGCTTATCTTCCAGCTCAAAAAGGTATTTCCTCGTTCCATCCTTAGAAACCATCTCTTGCAATAAAATAAGATCTGAAACAAAAAACTCTTTTTGAAGATCTTCTCTTAGTTTTTTTGACAGGTTGGTCATTTCCTCTATGCTTTTGATTTTTTTATTGTAAATCCAATCCAAAACCTGTTTGGCACGATATGCTTCCGAACCCATTACTTTCAAATATTCAATAAGTTCGTCATCTGTTGTTCCCCTCATATCAATTTTTTTCATATTTATATTTACAATAATATTAATTATTTGTTAATATATACAATATTAAAGCCAAACTTTTTACGATTTTGATTATCGGCAAAGCTGAGCTTAGCTCTGCCATCCTTGGCCTCAACCCTTTAGGCGGTTTTCCTTCGGAAACCGTCTAATTCGGCTCTCTTTGCCGAATTATGAGCGGGATCACCGGCCACAGCGGTGAAATTTTTATATGAGCAATATTACAACAGATTCATTAGAAAAACATCTGGAAAACCTGGAACAGTTCAATGAAAATATCCTTCAAAGCATAACTTCCGGTTTATTAGTGGTAGACAACCAAAACTATATTATTCGAAAATTCAATAAATCCATGGAAAAGATTACCGGTTTCCCTGCAAGCGCTGCTTTAGGGAAAAGCCTTGAAAAAGCATTTAGTTATATCCAGGGCATCCCCTTTGAACATTTTTATAATGAAATAAAAACTAAAGGTAAAATTAAACGAACAAAACTTAAACTACACCGTGACTCCGGTGAAGATGTGTATCGATTCATTAAAGCTGATACTCTTTATGACAGTGAAGGTAACAGGATAGGCATTATGATAATAATTGACGATGTTACTGAGCATGAAATTATAAAAGAATCTTTTAGCCGATATGTTGCCCATCAGGTTGTGGAAAGAATATTAAATGGCACAGAGAAGGTATGCCTTAATGGTGTAAGAAAGGAGGTAACAGTTCTATTTGCCGACATAAGAGGATTTACATCCTTATCAGAAAGGTGCGATCCGGAAAAGGTGGTCTTCATGTTAAACAATTTTTTCAGCTTAATGGTTGATGTTATTTTTAAATATGAAGGAACTCTCGACAAGTTTATTGGAGATAATATTATGGCAGTTTTTGGCGCTCCGGTTAGCCAGTGCGATGATGCTGAAAGGGCAGTTTTCGCGGCGCTTGAAATGCAGGGGAAAATTGAAAATTTTAATAGTAACAGACAATCAAAAAGTGAAGATCCATTAGAAATAGGAGTTGGTATAAATACCGGTGAAGTTGTTGCAGGCAATATTGGTTCAGAAAAAAGGATGGACTATACTGTTATCGGAGATGTTGTTAATTTTGCCGATCGCGTTCAGTCTCAATCAAAAGCTGGAGAAATCTTGATTTCCGACTCTACGTACAGGAAGGTTAGAAATAAAATAGCTGTAAAAAAATTAATACCGCGCTATGTAAAAGGGAAAGAAAAAGAGGTTGTGCTTTACAAGGTACTGGGGGTTACAAAAAAAAGTAAAGAAATAACCAGGAAGAAATAAATTGTAGATTTGTGGCAAGAGTGATGGGTCATGTAGTTTTTTCCTGACCCATTTCTTGAAAGTGTTTAGCGAGCGCTAACCTCGCAGCTTGATAGGGAGAATTTCAACAACTTCTTCCTGTTCACTTGAAATATCGTATGCCATAATGTTTAATTTTAAACTAAATCATCCGACTCATCAGGAACAGATTCATCTATAAAGTCATCGGGAATTGTATCTTCATCTTCTTTTTTGTCTAGAAATTCTTCTTCCAAACCTATTTCATTGTAATGGCCGTCATTCAATCCGGCAGAAATACAATCCCCACACAAATTCATAGTAGCCCCACCCACAAGAGGTTGATACTTGATTCCACATTCGGAACACCTCTGCAAACCCATTTTTTAAACTCTCCTAAAAAAGAAAATATCAAATATCAAATAAAACTTAATAACTCCAAAATATAAATCTAAAATTCTATATGCGTCTGGGAAATGTTATTTTTTTTTGGTAATTATGTCGCTGTACAAAACTATTATTATTTTTACTACTATTTTGTTTTAAAAGCAACCTGTGTTTCTCTAAAATATTTTTCAATCCCTTCTAAAATGAAATAGGCCAGTCTTTCCCTGTACTTGCTTGATCTGAGCCTCTTCCCTTCTATAGGATTACTAATAAATGATGTTTCCACTAAAACACTGGGCATATTAGCTCCGTGCAGTACATAAAAAGGTCCACCCTTTGCTTGTAAATCTTTTACTTTCTTGAATTTTTTTCTCATACCCTGGATTAAGTTATTTTGGACAATTCCCGCTAATTGGCTTGAATCATTCATTTTCGTATTAGCTACCATATCCGCCAGAATATATTGGACATCATCTCGAATATTAGAAAGCGGGACTTTATTTTCCCTTGCGGCAGTTTCTAATGCTCGATCGCTTTTAGCAAAATCAAGATAGTATGTTTCTATCCCTGAAGCATCTTTACGTTTGCTGGCATTTGCGTGGATGGAAATAAAAATATCAGCTTTATTAGCGTTTGCAATATCTGTTCTCTCCTCTAATGGAATGAATACATCTTTATTACGGGTAAGAATAACTTTATAACCCAATTTCATTTTAATCAATTTTTTTAATTTAAGGGCAATGTCAAGAACCACATTTTTTTCTAAAAGTCCCTTTATTCCTTT
The DNA here is from genome assembly GCA_964394335.1 of uncultured Nitrospinota bacterium. Lineage (GTDB taxonomy): Bacteria > Nitrospinota > Nitrospinia > CAJXCL01 > CAJXCL01 > CAJXCL01. The sequence goes on from CAYMVZ010000124.1 coordinate 4,441, forward strand.
TGCGCCACGATCCTTACCCCCATGTCCGGGATCAATGACAATGATCTTTTTTGCTCTTATCCGGCTGGGTGCTCGTGGGTTATCGAATGAAGATATTTCATTAAGCCTTTTAAGCGCCAACTTATACATATCTCCCTTTGAAAATTTCTTAGTTATTTTCGTATAAGCTTTTTTGGCTTTAGAATAGTTCCTTAAGTCATAAAAATATATATCAGCAGTACGGAATAAGGCATCATCTGCCAGGCTGCTGCTTGAATATTTCTTAACAACCATACTGTAGTGTTGGATAGACGAGTTCAGGTCTTTCCTACTGCCAAACTGTTTAAAGGAATCATAGTAAAGCATTGCAGCAGTGAAAAGAGCGTCATCAGCAAATGAACTGCGGGGAAAGTGCCGGGAAACCGAGAGAAACTTATTTATATTTTTTGTCCAGTTGGATTTAATCGCTTGTTTTCTCTTAGAGCCTTTTAAGGAGTAATAGTCGTTCCTGGCGTTATTGTATAGAGTTTCCGCCGTTTCTTTTGCATAGGTTAAGGATGGAAAGTATGAAAGAGAAAAGAATAATATTATGGAAACTATAAAAGAAAAAGCAGGTTTTACCATAGAATGAAAATATATCATTCATTAAAAAAAAGTCAAGATGCAGTAAAAATCAATTATTGGTCGCTCGTTTCATGGCTAGCGTTCAGCAGTCAGCTATCAGCGGTCAGAAAAAGATGATAAAGCAAAAATTATACGTGAGAGTATTTTCTGCAAATGAACACCAATGTTTTATATTTTATTGTTACAGCAGAAAGCAGAAAGCTAATGGCTAAACGCTTATCCTTACGTTTTGCGGATTAAATACTCGAAGGTTTCAATCGTTTCAGTTCCGAACCAATTACGGGCACCTACAACACGAGTTACTATACGGCCTGATTTATCAATAATAAAAGAAGATGGAAGCGCATTAACCATATAAATCCTCTGGATACGTCCATCCGGTGAAAGAAGAATCGGAAAAGTAAGTTCCAGTTCTTTTACAAATGGATTAACAACTGGTTCTCCCTGGCGGTCAATGCTGACTGCAAGTATAACAAGATCTTCTTTTTTAAATTTGCGGTAAAGCTTTTCCATATCCGGCATTTCAATTCGGCACGGACCACACCATGTCGCCCATATATTCAGAAATACTATTTTGCCTCTGAACTGAGAAAGGGAAACAGATTTGCCATTCATATCATGAAAAGTAAAATCAGGTGCCATAAATCCTTCTTGAGGAGCGATTTCTTCAGGTAATGATTTTGCTTGCTTTACATTATTGTTCTTGGACGATTGATTTTTTGCAGATTCATTTTTGGAAAAGAGAGCAAGCACATTTTTGTGCTTCATGAAGAAACCACTAACAAGTAAAAATAATATAAAAGCGCCAAATGAATAAAAAACAACTTTATGTCGGGAATTTAACATAATTTATCTCTTCATGAGAAAACAACCCTGGATACCCCGTGCGGGAGCACGGGGAGGAAAGGG
>CAYMVZ010000125.1:0-2621 GCA_964394335.1 uncultured Nitrospinota bacterium
CGGTCAAGCTGACTTCCGGAAGCCAGGTAGGGGTCATAGGTGTTGGCGTTGCCAAATCCGGCGCCGATATCATAGAAATCGACGGTTTTGACGGCGGAACCGGGGCTTCTCTGGCCAGCTCCATTGAACATGCCGGTCTTCCCCTTGAATTGGGACTCTCAGATGTCCATTCTTCCCTGGTTGAAAATAATCTTCGACACACGGTCAAACTTCGGGTTGGAGGAGGAATCAAAACCGCTACGGATGTCATCAAGCTCGCTCTTTTAGGGGCTGATGAATTTAGTTTTGGAACAACCTTAATGGTTGCGGTTGGGTGCATTATGTGCAGAAAATGTCATATCCCTGACTGCAGTACAGGAATTACAAGCAACCAGAAACCATATAAAGGGAACTCTGAGCATGTGCGGAATTACCTTTTACATATTGCGGAGGGGGCTCGTGACAAGCTTGCGGATATGGGACAGGTCAGTCTTCGAAAGGTTGTAGGAAAATCCCGGTTTTTGAAACAGGTTTTGGTTCCGGATTTTCCCAGAGCTAATAAACTTGAGCTGCGAGGACTTTTGCCGATAGAACAACCAAAAGAAAAAGAACTCCTGAGCAACAGCCAGCTGACCAGCCTCGACATTCAAAAGAATTTCGTTAATAATAAGCTGGTAATCAAAGCCAGAGAAACCCTGGAAAAGAAATTGTTTCAAGAGCTCACTATCAGGCAAGGACTGACGAACACTGACCGGGCCGTGGGCACAACCCTGGCTGGCATTATCGCGGACAAATACGGCAGAAAAGGTTTTCCAGGTCTTATCACTTGCCGATTTAAGGGTCAGGCCGGACAAAGCTTTGGCGCCTTTATGGTAAACGGCATGAAGCTTATTCTGGAAGGTACGGCTGAAGACGGCGTAGGGAAGGGAATGAGCGGCGGACGTCTTATAGTAAGATATAGTGGTTCACGGCGGCAGGACCTTCCCCACCAGTCTCTTGCCGGAAATAATGTATGCTATGGGGCAACGGGAGGAGAATGTTTTATTGGCGGCAATGTGGGGCAGAGACTGGGTATTCGAAACAGCGGCGCTATTATTGTAGCCAAGGGAGCAGGGAAATATGCCTGCGAATACATGACAGGGGGGATTGTTGTAGTCCTTGGAGAAGTGGACCAGGAAATCGGGGCTGGCATGTCGAGTGGGATTGGATACTTCCGTGATCCTGAAAACCTTTTAAAAGAAAAAATTTACAAAACCAGTGTCGTTGTCCATAAATGCCACCAGGAAGACTTTAAGACCCTTTTTAGTATTTTGAAGAAGTTTCAAACTGCTATTAAAACAGAATATGTTCAAAATATCATCTCAAGATGGGAGAAAGAAAAGGAGCTCTTTAGGAAAGTATTGCCTTTAGGGACGGATTAGAAACCGGGTAGATTAGAAGCGTCACGGCTCCGTCGCTCCCTTTAATACCTATATTGCGAATTTTTAGGGTTTTGTGGACAGCTATTTTCTTTGAATAAATAGTTAAGTTCTAATTGTTGTTTAAGATCTTGAATGAGCGGGGTGTATAATGCTGACCCTTGATCTCCGACAACCGAACCCCTAATAAAAATGCCGTCAAGAATGGAGTTGACACCTTTATAAAAAAATTGGAAAATTAACGTATTTTTAATTATTAAACAGAAAAAATTGTTGCTTTACAAAGGAGGTGAAAGTGATGACTCTCTGCCCCGTTTAATTGGCAGTAGGTTGCGAAAAATGCCTGCTGTTTAAAGCTTGTCCGCTAAAAACCATTTTGGGCGATCAGAAAGAAGAAAAAGGACCTGATAAAAAGGAAAAATAGACTCTAAGCTGAGACTTTTCTTATACTATCAAGATAACCGCTTTCCGGTCAGCTGATCGGGTTTACGCCCGGTCGAAATCCCGAGCTATATTGTTGTAGTCATGCCAAATCTGGGCCTCTTTTTTTTGCAACATAAATTCGTCGTCCTCTCCCGTGACGAGAGCGTGGCCTTTGTTAAGGTACGATTCCACAGAGGGATACCGAAGCATGAACATGACGATGCCGCTGTGTGCCAGGTCCATAATATTTTTATCTTCTGTTATCTGTTTAAGAATGTCTCCGGCGTTTTCTGGGGTGACGGACTCGAATAGTTGAGAAGTTTTTTCTTCCAGTTCCGGGTGTTCATCACAAATTTTCGCGGTGGAGAGTAGCATGTCGAGGATTTTTTGAAAATCTGCCTCTTCATACTCCCTCTCCATTCGCTTCTTGTTCCACACGGACCCGTCGGTTTTCCTTTCGTTCGGCTGGTCTTTACGCTCAGCCGTTTCACTGAATGCCACATTTGCTTCGTCCAATAAGATCTTGGCCTTGATGTCGGGCTTGGTTTCAGTAGTTTCCATATTTTAAATAATCCTTTCTCTAAAAACAGTGGGTTTTTTCATGCAAGCGGTTTCCCTTGCTCATCATTAATGATTGTTCTATTTTATGATGAAATCGGTAAATAAAACAGTGAAAAAGATTAATAAACAAAATGACGTGTCATGCTCTGGTGTTGAAGGAATCGCTTTAATTTCTTTCGAGTACTGACAAATTGTTCTACCCCTGCTCGCCGACACCCGATCCCTGCTCCTGTCATTCCG
>CAYMVZ010000125.1:2721-5912 GCA_964394335.1 uncultured Nitrospinota bacterium
TCCCTGCTCCTGTCATTCCGAACGAAGAGAGGAATCTATCCATATGCCAATGTTTGTTAAGATTTCTCCTTTCAGTCGAAATGACAAAATCTATCATTTTTGGACAGCCTGATATTGAGAGTTGTTTCAAGGCCTATGCTGCTTTCTGTCCCCAACCCTGAGCGAAGAAGAAAGAGTCCTCTCTTCCAAACTATGTCATAATAATAAAAAAGCACATATTTGTCATTCCGAGCGAAGCGAGGAATCTTAAATGCCATACACCAGAAGTTATTATGTTTATTTACTCACAAACTGGAACAATAAAGTAATGTATGTGGGGGTAACCAATAATCTGATGCGAAGGATTTATGAACATAAAAACAAGTTGGTCAAAGGATTTACCAAAAAATACAATGTGAATAAACTGGTTTATTTTGAAGAAACGAATGATGTCATTGCTGCTCTTGAGAGAGAGAAAGAAATAAAAAAGTGGAGAAGAGAAAAGAAAAATCAATTGGTACATCAGATAAACCCAACATGGAAAGACCTTGCTATGGAATGGGAATAACAGCATTTCCTTTGTCATTCCGATCTTTCCTGTTCATGTTATTCCGTCCTCCCTGCTCCTGTCATTCCGATCTTTCCTGTACCTGTCATTCCGAGCGAAGCGAGGAATCTTAAGCCATTAATAATAGGAGTTAAAGATTTCTCCTTTAAGTCGAAATGACAAAATCTATCATTTTTGAACAGCCTGATATTGGGGGTTGTTCCAGGTCCTATGCTGCTTTCTGACCATTGATCCCCGACACCCGATCCCTGCCTTAAAATGTAGTCAAAGAAAGTTTGACCCTTTTTTCTTGTGCAGTCTGCCTTGAAGTTAGGAAAGACTAAGAGTATTCTAAAGGGACAGTGTTTATTATGTTGGACTGAGTATGAGTGTGTTCTGTATATAAACTCTAAATTAGAGAACATATGAAAAAAATAACCTTAAGTTTTTTAATAGTACTCCTTTTAACTGACATAAGTTTAGGAAAAGAAGAAAAGGATTTTGAAGGCATGGTCTTTATTAAAGGAGGCTGTTTTGAAATGGGAGACCAGTTTGGCGAGGGGGATAGTGATGAAAAGCCGCTTCATAGGGTCTGTGTGGATGATTTCTATTTAGGAGAGCATGAGGTAACAGTAGGAGAATTCAGGGAGTTTGTAAATGAAACTGCATACCAAACCGAGGCAGAGAAAGGAGAAGAATGTTTATACTGGACTGGTAGTCAACTAATAATGGAAGGGAATATCAACTGGGACAATTCTTATTTTGCTCAGACAGAGAAAAACCCGGTTACATGCATAAGCTGGAACGATGCAACAGAATATATAAAATGGAAAAAGAAAAAGACCGGTTTGAATTACCGCCTTCCTACCGAGGCAGAGTGGGAATATGCAGTGCGGGAAGGGGGAAAGATTAGAAGGTTTGCTGGTTTTTCTAATGAAGAAGATCTTTTTCTCTATGCTAATTTTTGTGATGTAAACTGTCATTTTGCATGGAAAACCAAAAATCAGAATGATGGGTACCCGTACACAGCGCCTGTAAAATCATACAGACCTAATAGTCTGGGTTTATATGATATGTCCGGCAATGTGTGGGAATGGGTGCAGGACTGGTATGATAAGGACTATTACAACATAAGTCTCGGTAAAAATCTTAAAGGGCCGAAGAGTGGTGAATACAGAGTTCTTCGTGGTGGCTCCTGGAGCAGCAGAACTTTGTTTGTACGGGCAGCGTTTCGGCCTAAATGGGGTGAGATAGGACACGACACCGGTTTTCGCTTAGCCCAGGATGATATGAGGACAAAGGGGCTGTGGAAATAATGGAAAAGAGGTCAACTCTGCTGCTGACTTAACTTAAATAAATATTAATTCTTTTGTACCCTATCCGTATTATTTAAAAATACTTTTTTAATAATTGCCTTCTGTCATCCGTCTACTTTCTTCTCCCCCTGATCCCCGATTACTAAATTCTTAATACATTTTCTACAGCATCTCGATAAGCACTGACCTACCCTAAATCTTAGTACCACCCTTAGAGTGATGATTTTCTATGCCGTCAGTTGGAGCGTAACGAGAACTGGGAAAGATGGATTTCATACTTTTTACAGGCTGTCATTGAACAATCTTCGGTAAATATTAACAAAGTCGAAGCGATTCTAAAATTGCATAAAGAGATGCTGGATAAAGTACAAAATATTACCCATTCCCAGTATACGCATAAAATTGTGGACTTTTTACTTTCTAATCCATGGTTTACAAGTGTTTCTTTTAGGGAGGTCTCAGGTGTTCCAAAGCCGAGCGCTGCCAGAATGCTGCAAATTCTCTCTGAGAATAAAATTTTAACGCTATTGCAAAGAGGAAAAGGAAAAAGGCCTGGCTATTTTGCTTTCTCCTCTTTGCTGAAGATTTTAAATAACTATTAGCGTCTCATAGAAAACATGCTACGTTGCTAGCGTCTCATAGAATATATACTACGGCATTAGCGTCTCATAAAACACTAAATTTGAGACGCAAAGATGAAAGAGGCTAAAGTAATAATTTTAAGGGGTATTCTCTATTTGTCATTCCCGAATGTATTTATCGGGAATCCAGGAGCGTTTTTCAAAATTTTCTAACAACATGTTGGTAAAAGTGATGCCCTAAGAGGCTAAAAATATGACCATTTGGGTTTGATTTATTAATCTTTTTTAATGTAATGGTAATGTAACTGAGCGGGCAAGGCTATTGTATAGTTATTGATTTTTAAGGATTTATTTGGTTTTCTTGTGTGATGCTAATGTGATTGTAACTACTCAGGTGGATAAACTGGAGACCGAGGACTATTAGAAAATACAATTAATTTGTATTTATTAAGATAAACTAATAAAATAATATTATTATTTGTCTGATGGAGGTATTTTTATGCATGACCGGATCACAGTAAATCCAAAGGTGTGCAGCGGAAAACCTTGTATCAAAGGTACCCGTATTATGGTAAAAAATATTCTTGGAATGATTGCAGGTGGAGATACTGTTGATAAAATTCTGGAGGCATACCCAGAATTAACTCGTGAGGATATCGTAGAAGCTCTGGATTATGCCAGCTATGTGATTGATGAGGAAAAGGTTATTCAGCGTGCCTGAATCACTCACAGTTCTTTTCGATCAAAACATCCCCTCTGCTGTTGCTT
>CAYMVZ010000126.1:0-5891 GCA_964394335.1 uncultured Nitrospinota bacterium
ATGCGGCAAATTCCTTATTAGCGTCAGCCGTTTCTGATAATGCCTTATCCAACTCAGTCTTTTTTGCATCCAATGCTGCGGCCATCTTAGCTGAGAGGTCTTTTATACTTTGTTCCTTCTCAGAGACACTTGCAGAGAGTTCACGATTTTCTTGTTCTTTTTCTTGCATTATTTTCTGTAATGCGGCAATTTCCTTATTAGCGTCAGCCGTTTCTGACAATGCTTTTTTTAACTCTGCTTTCTTTGCCTGTAATTCGTTCAACGTCTTTTTGTGAACATCTTCATTAACGCCACATCCTAAAAAAAATATTGGAATAAATGACATTGCGATTAACTTCATATACATCTTTCTACTCCTTACAAAAAAGTTATAAAAAATAATTTTGTATCCAGATAGGTATGCCATTATAGTATAAGTTTAACATTAGGGAAAATTAAAAAATGACTTTTTGAAGAGAAACGTGCTTGATTAAAAAGTTAAGGTTATGCCTCTCAAAGTTGCTCTGGTAAACATGCCTTTTGGCTTTCATATTTACCCCTCTATTCAACTGGGGACCCTGTCCACCATCATAAAAACTCATGGGTGGGATGTAAAGAGTTTTTACCTGAATCTTTATTTTGCTCATAAATTAGAACTCCCGGTATACAACCAACTCTGTGAAAAAAGATTTTTAATTGGAGAATGGCTTTTTTCTCATTTGTTGTTTGAAGATTCTCCAAAAAACAAGGAATATATGAGCGATTTTTCAACTCATATCGAGGAGGTCTGCCAATCCATTGGCTGTTCTGAGGAGTTTCTGTTGAACGTTAAAACAAAAATGGCTCCCGAATTTCTCAAATGGGCCCTGGAGACTTTTGATTGGGAGAAGCATGATGTTGTGGGCTTTACGTCGACCTTCAACCAAAATGTTGCAAGTTTAACTCTGGCCAAACTGATCAAGGAAAAATATCCTTCTATAAAAATCATTTTTGGTGGGTCTAATTTTGAATCGGAAATGGGGTTGGAATATTTTCGAGTTTTTCATTGGATCGATTACGCGGTTGTTGGAGAAGCAGAAAACGTTCTTCCCGATTTACTGGATGCTGTAGAAAAGGGTGGTATCATCCCCAAAGGGGCAGTCTCTCGTAAAAAAGGCGACGTGATTTATGAAGAGAACCGTCAAATGTTCGTGGACTTTGAAAAATATGGAGTGCCTGATTACGATGATTACTTTAAACAGCTAAAAGAAATAGATCCTGCCTCACCTCTGCTGGAAAACCCAATTATTCTTTATGAAACTGCCCGTGGCTGCTGGTGGGGAGAAAAACACCATTGTAAATTTTGCGGCCTGAATGCCTTGACCATGAAATTTCGAGCCAAGGCCATTGAAAAAATCCATAAGGAAATAGCCTTCCTGTCACAACGCTATGACACATATCGGTTTCGATTCGTGGACAATATTCTCGATATGAAATACATCGATGGGATTTTTGGCAAATTAGGGCAGGAAAATTACGATTTACAATTCTTCATTGAAGTTAAAAGTAATTTGAACAGGGAGCAAATTAAAACTGTGGCTCATGGTGGAGCGAAAGTGATCCAACCTGGTATCGAGAGTTTCAGCGCCAATCAACTAAATGAGATGAACAAAGGGGTTCTGCCCATTCAAAACATCCTTTTTTTGAAATGGGCATCTTATTATGGAATAGAGATTTCCTGGAATATTTTAACCGGGTTTCCAGGGGAGACTGATGAGGACTATCGCAGGCAAATAGATATTATAAAATCCATCATCCATTTTCAGCCGCCCACAGCAGTGGGAAATCTATGGTTGGAAAGGTTCAGCCCTTATTTTAATAGTCCTGACAATTATGGCATCAAAATTAATGGTCCTGGAGAAGGCTACTCTTACGTGTATCATTCCGCAGAAATAGATTTAATGAAAATAGCTTATGATTTTGAATTTGAAACCAAATATCTGGTCGATCCCAAACTAAAGGCCGAGTTGCACCAGACCGTGGCAGAGTGGAAGAAGCGGGATCAATCGGAACAGACTCCCTTTCTCTTTTTTGCAAAATCAATGGATTTTGTAACCGTTTATGACGGAAGACCAAAAGAAAAACCTACGAAAACACATTTTGTTGGACCCCCCGCAGAGATTATTTCATTTTGCAATGAAAGCCCAAAATCTTTTAAACAAATCATGTCCCACACCCAGGAGAAAGCTGGCCAAAAAAAAGATGAAATAGACGAGATGAAAAAGATAGTTAAAGATTTGAAAAACAAACGCATTCTTTTTGAAGAAAGAGGCAAGTATTTCACTCTTGCTCTACCTCACAATTCTCATTATTAAAAGAGGAGTACTTGAAGTAATCGAGAGCTGTTATCTTGATTGTATAGGAATTTCCATTTATTTTGATTATAAAACAATGGGATACTTTTTAGTCCCTTTTTCATAATCATAAACTTACTCGGTGTTTAATAAAAAACGATTATGATTAAGATTACGATTATGAGTAAGAATTTAAAATTAGCCCGAAGGGTTTTTAAAATAAAGCTATGAGAATCGATTATAATAAAGGAAAGCGTGCAACCCCGGAGCTTATGCAACGCCATCGCCGGATCTCACGGGACACCGGTGGCCGGAAAATGAAAGTTCTCTTGGTCTTCCCGCCGGATTGGTTCCCATCAGAGCCATATTTGAGTTTGCCCACCCTTACTGCCTTTCTTCGGTCTGCAGGACATGAAGTAATCCAAAAGGACGTGAATCTTGAAATGTACGATTGGTTCTTTAGCGGGGACTTTCTTCATAGAGTACTGAAAAAGGTACCGCAGCAATTGGAGCGGTTGAAAAAAATTTCGCAGAAATGCGAGCTCAATAAAAACGATATGGAACTTCAGCATGCTTTATCTGATTGTACTCGCAGCCGGATATTAGAACTTATTGAAAAGGCGGAAACAGCAAAGCGGGTTGTCAGAACTCAGGATTTCTACGATGCAGGGAAACTGGAAAGAGCGATTAATGTATTCCGCGAGGTGACCGCTGTGATTTCGTTGGTATATGCACCGGCTCGGATTTGTATGCCGCCCATGGAAACAGACCTTTCATATAAACGGTTCATATCCTCTGAACTCCTGAAAGCTGTACAAGATACGCAGGTGAATGTGTACCGTGACGTCTTTGAGCATATACTTAAGCCGGCGATCATCGCCGAATGTCCTGATGTCATTGGAATTTCAATCGTGTTTCAGCAGCAGCTCTTTTCCTCAATGACTTTCTGCGCTCTCATAAAAGAACAGTTCCCTAACATTCATGTAACGATCGGCGGGAATACGGTGACACGCCTGCGGGATGTGCTGCCGGATAAACCAAACCTGTTTGCTCTTTTTGACAGTGCTGTGATGTTCGAAGGCGAGACAGCGTTCCTGCAGCTTGTGGAAGATATTGGCGCTGGTCGTAATTTGGCTAAAATCCCGAATTTGATCTATCGTGATGATTCAGGAATCCATACCTCGTCAATAACCTCTGCTGAGGATATGAAGGCCTTGCCGCCACCAGACTTTGAAGGATTACCTTTGGAGAAATATTTTGTCCCGGAACCCATTCTCCCTTACCTTGCCACACGGGGCTGTTACTGGGGTCAATGCGAGTTCTGCGACCATGGTGAGGGATTTACGGCAGGGTACCGGACAAAGAAGATTAATCAAATTATTGATGAGATCCAGTACCTGAGGAACAGGCACAATGTCCGTCATTTTCATTTTACCGATGAATCGTATCCACTGGCGATGTTCAAAAAACTCTCCCGGAAGCTTATTGAGAACAAAATGGACATTGAGTGGACCACTCATATACGATTTGAAAAGGATTTGTTTCATAAGCAAGTCTGCAAAGATGCTGCCGAGTCAGGTTGCAAAGTACTTCACATGGGTTTTGAGTCGGCAAGTGAGAGGGTGCTGAAACTCATGGGCAAGGCAACAACAACGGATGTCATCCGGAGAAGTCTTGAGATGTCCTCAGCGGCCGGCATATGGAATCACGTAATGGGATTCTTTGGTTTTCCTGGTGAGACCTATGAAGATGCCAGGTATTCCATGCAGTTCCTGGAAGAGAACAAGGATCACGTACATTCTATAGGGTTTGGCACATTTGATCTGAGCAAATATACGCCTGTGGCTAAGAACTCTGAAAAGTTTGGAGTCACGTACCATAAAAATCCGGAATGGGATTTGGCTTTGAACTATTACTACACCGTCCGCGAGGGGCTCGGCATTGAAGAAGCCGAACGAGCGCTTGAGGAATTCGAGCGCAATCACTTTAGAGGCTGGGATTTGAAGATTTTTATCAGAGAATACATATTCCTTTACGTTGCTCATTTCGGAACGAACAAACTGCCTTCCCTTCAATACAGCGTCAGCAACTAAAAATAAATCTTGAAGTCATCTAGAGGCAATCGAGAGGCCAAAAGATTTGTTTTGCTTCACTATTTCTTCGAGATTTTCTGGATTAAAAGATAAATAAATCTTGGCAGATTCGCCCAAAGATGAGTACCTGTGAAGACTTGAATTTCAATGAATGGAGGGTGGTTGGGAATGACATAGCGGCGCAAAATGCCATTCCCGTATGCTTTTTTTGTGCCTTCGCTGCAACGTACTATTGGCGCCGCTTTTTTCCGGTGAACTCAGAAATTTACATTACAATCAAAGTCAGCTGCCATCTGACGCGCCTTCGTCACCGGGATGTAAGGATTATCTGAAATTTTGGTTACATAGAGCGGTTCCTTTGCAACCAAATCCATGAGTGGAGATCGGCCCTGCTTTAGGCTATCCTCAGGAAATCGCAAAAGATGCCCACTCCAATCTGCCACATAAGTGCCCGGATCATTAATCTCACCAAAAATATATTTGCCTCCTATACCTTTTCCCCAGGTATTACCATACTCTGCTTTTTTTTCCATGATTTTTCTCCTTTTAGTAAAAAGTTAAAAATAAAAACGAGGCGCCTTAGAAATATATTTTGATTCTTGCACCTCGTTTCTTGATAGGTTTAGAAATTTACATTACAATCAAAGTCAGCCGCCATCTGACGTGCCTTCGTCACCGGGATGTACGGATTTTCTGAAATTTTGGTTACGTAGAGCTCCTCCTTTCCAACAATGTCTAAGAGTGGAGACCGGCCCTGCTTAAGGCTATCCTCAGGAAATCGTAGAAGATGTCCTGACCAATTAGCTACATAAGTGCCTGGTTCATTGATGTCTTCAAACTTTACCTGTTTTGCCCAATAAGTTTGTTTAGTCATAATTTCCACCTCATTTCAAAAGTTAATAAATTCAGTTTAGCAATTGTTTCCGGAAACGTTTTTTTCATTATTAAATTTAGCAATCTTTATGCCAGTTAAGACTGTTAGGAATACAAACCCGCAACATATTGGAATTAAAAGAATAAACAAATTCAGGGGAGATGATGTGTGCTGAGAGGAGATCTTTTATGCAAGGATTATGTTGCAACAAAGGTGTTGTGTTTAAACAGCTTTTCTTGAACATTGTTTTCAGACAACGGATGTTCTTTGATCCCCATTTCTTTGGTTTTTCTCCATAGGGTTGTGCGATCAATTCCAAGCGCCCTCGCCGCCTTTGATTTGTTCCATCCGCTTTTTATAAGGGCGGACTCAATTATTGTTTTTTCATCTTTAGCCTCTCCCGGAGGGCAATAAACATTTTTTTCAATATTTTTAATCTCAGCAGGTATATGTAATGGTGTTATACTATTACCTCGGCACAAGACAAATGCGTGTTCAATAGCGTTTTCAAGCTCACGGATATTTCCCTTCCATGGGTATCTCAAAAAAAGCTCAAGCACATCTTTGTCTATAGATGTAATATTCTTACCTGTTTTTATATTGTACTTTTCA
>CAYMVZ010000127.1:0-5783 GCA_964394335.1 uncultured Nitrospinota bacterium
TGACGGCATAGAAAATCATAACTCTAAGGGTGGTACTAAGATTTAGGGTAGGTCATGCCTGAGATTCAAGATAAGGTTTTCCTGAAGATTATATCCAAGGTTAAATCCTGTTTTAAAATTAATTCCTTTTGTATCAGGGGCATCAATTCCATCTTCTTTTGCATTTTGAAGATCCCACCATGCAGCGCCTTGAACGCCAACTCTAAATTTTTCAGTTATTCCATAATGTAAAACCGCTTCTGTTTCAAATGCATCAGGATAATCATAATTAGTTTCATTTGACTCTCCTTTCTGCCAGTACGTAAAGTTTGCATCAAGACCCAACTTAGATGGATACCATCCTAATCCAAGCATATGCACAAACCACCAAGCATCATTTCCAAGACTAGTTTCTCGATCCTTGTCATATTGACCAGTTGGCATTTGTACAAACTCCCAAAAGGATAAATAAACGTTGTCTTTTTCGTTCTCATAAAGGTAAATAAATGGACCGGCCATAATGTCGCCTAAGCCACTGCTATTTTTCTCTGAGTCAATGCTAACGTGAGCAAAAGAGAAAATGGCATTTGCACCCCAGGAAAATTTATCGGCAAGTTTTTCTGGGAAAAAATAGATGGGTCTTATGAGCAACGCACTTGCTCTTAGATTGATGGTAGTCTCATCTCCTCCTTTTGAAACTGCCTTAGGTAAATCTTCATAATTTAAGTAAGAAACTACAGCTAAAGCTCCAGGAGGCGCGTTGATATTATGGTAGGGATCAAGAAGATCAGCCTGTGCAATCGAAATTAAAAAATAGCACATTGAAAAAGCACAAAAAGTAAGAATTCTTTTTAAAAGCAATATCCTTTTCCCGAATAAATAAAGAATGAATACTTATTTTCATCATGCTTAAAGTTATGGCCACGAGTATAGCTAATTTGAAAATTAATGTACAACTATTATATCCAAACCGGAGTAATTATTTTTTTTACTTTTAGGACGTGGCTTTTGAATAGTAAATAAAAAAATCAACGTGCTTTTTTAGGGCTACTTTATACAGCGGAAAAGAAAAAACAGATTAACTCCCCCTAACCTCTATAGTGACCCCTGAACCCCGACAACCGAACCCTGAATTAATCAGCTCCTTTGGGTTCCGGCGAACCCGTTTTCGATACAATAGGCTTGAAAAAGATCGGCTTCGCTAATACCAGGTTTGCCGAAATTAACTTTGCTGAGATCAACTCCACTAAAATCGGCTTTCTTCAAAATGGATTCGCTAAGATAGGCTCTGCTGAAATCGGCTCCACTCAGATAGGCTCCGCTGAGATCGGCTTCGATAAGATAGGCACAGCTGAGATTGGCGTCACTGAGGTTGGCTCCGCTGAGATTAGCTCCGCCGAGATTGGCGCTGTTGAGATCCGCTCCGCCGAGATTAGCTCCGCTGAGATCGGCCATGCTGAGATCGGCTCCGCTCAGATTCTCTTTTTGAATTATTTTTTCTAATATCTCTTCCCTCGTAAATTTAGACATTTTCCTATAGACATAATATTAAGTAAAATTATTTTATAGCACTATTTAGGTTAAAAGGAAACCTTACTCTATAGACCACTACTACAACAAAAGGATTTTTTAGCTATGTTTTTTTGAACAGTTAATAAAAAAAATGTTTTTTGGACAATAATATATTAATAAATAGTGATTTAAAATTAATCAAACTTAAACTAAACTTTTAAAACACATTTTTCTTTCCATTCACTTCCCTACATTATTTTAATTCAGGGATCGGGGGTCGGGGGAATTGTAAGAGTGGATTCCCGACATAGGTATTCGGGAATGACAAACGCCTGGAGAGGGTGTCAGGGGTCAGAAAATTCTTCTAAAAAAATAAGTTTTATGGAGCTTAAAATGGATAAATGCAGAGCCTGTTATTTAGTTTTCTTTGCAGGCAGGCTTACTAAAGTAGCCTTAATTTTTAAAGGCTCGTTATTTTTTTTCTGGAGCAATGAAGCGCTCATTTTTTTTTCAATTTCTTCTGCTTCTTCCTTTGTCAAACTCAAGGATTTCTGCTCCTGGTTTAAGACTTCACGCTCGGACTTAGTGATATTTCCATCTGTCAGGAAAAGATTAACAAATTTTGCATAATCTTTGTTAAAGTGATCAGTTGCTTCTATTTGGTCATGCCCGCCTTTCGATGGACAGCTACCACCTCCTGCTCCTCCTGCAAATACATTTGTTGAAAAGGATAAAACAAATAAAGACATCACAAAAGCAATTGTCATTTTCTTCATAGCCTATACCCTCCTAATATTTGTTAAACGAAAATTAATAAATTAACCTTATATTTCATATGGTAAACCAAACAAAATTTTAAAGTCAAGAAGAATTGTTGTATGACCTGGAGTCGGTTATCGGGGGGCAGGGATCGGGGGACAGATGTCAGGGATCAGTGATCGATGGATAAAAATGTAATGTTCTTTTATTATTTTTGATATTATGGTTTTTTATTTTATGTAATTCTTGGTTCATTTTTCATAATTGAAGCTCACCGCAGCAAGCCCTCTACGCACTGCTAAAGGACAAGCTGCGAGGGATGCGTTCTCAAAACACTTTCAATGAAAACCATTGACAATGAATTAAAAAATGCGTGGATAAGGCAATTGAGAAAAGATTGGCATTTGGCCAATTATACTTATTTCCAAGATAAAATGTATTTTCCTATTGTTAAAATTTTTGATTCAAAACGCCTTTTAGGGCAATGGGATGGAGAAAAGCAAACACTTTCAATTAGTTCATTTTTAATAAAAGAATATCCCTGGGAATATGTCCGGGAAGTTCTTTATCATGAAATGGTTCATCAATATATGGAGACGATTTTAGACAACGTATATCACAAACCACACGGAGAGGTTTTCAGGGAGTTATGCCGTGAACGCGAAATTGATTCAAGAGCTTCAGGTGATATAAAGAGTTGGGTCGAAAAAAAGAGAAGAGATTTAAAAGTTGGCTCAGGTAATCATAAAATAATAGACAAGGTTCATAAGTTATTTTCCTTAGCCCAAAGCACAAATCAATATGAAGCAGAACTGGCTATGAAAAAAGCTCATGAACTGTTGTTAAAGCACAACCTTTCTTTGCTTGAGGTAGAAACTCAAAGGAACTTCATTCACAAGCAAATTGGCGAGGTTGGTAAAAAAAATGCTATTAAATCAAAAATATGTAACATATTGCTAAAATTTTTCTTTGTCGAACTCCTTTGGGCTTTCGGATACAACCAGCGCAAGAATAAAGAAGGAAGAATCCTCGAAATTTACGGTACAGCAGAAAATGTTGAAATAGCAGAATATGTAAATGATTATCTTCAGAATATTTGCGATCTATTATGGGCAAATTATAAAAAGGAGAAGAAAATTTTTGCTAATAAACACCGTAGAACTTTTATTTTAGGTGTCCTAAATGGTTTTTACCAAAAACTTGATTCGAAGTCAGTAAAAAAGGAAGCAGAGGGTTTAATTTGGAAGGGAGATACTGCTCTCAAGAAATATTTTAAACGAATTAATCCTAAAACAAAAAAACAGTATACTCGCTATTCAAAGAGTTGCGATGATGTTTATACTTCTGGAATTAGTATAGGAAAAAAACTGGTCATCCATAAGGGTATTCATAATAAAAAGAAAGAAAGACCAAAATTATTAAAAGAGAAACATTTTACTTTCGGGTTTTCCTGACCTTCGAAAAAAGCGGTCCCTTTCCCCTTTTCCGTTTTTTAAAGTGAGACAATAAAATCTCCGCGTCATGAAAAGGAAGGGTGAGAAAAGAGAACTTGTCCAGGATCTGAATGTCCCGGACATTCCCGCTTTTTACCCTGCATTTGTCCCTAACAAAATCTATCAGCTTTTTACGGGTCAATCCGTCACGTTTTCCCTGTTTCATAAAAAGGCGTGTTTTCCCTTTTTTGTCGACAACGGCATCCGCTATTTCTGTATAACTCCTTTCATCCAGTACATCCTGAAAAGAATACTGGAGGAGCGCTGCCACCATGTTCTCCGGCCTTATATCTTCTAAAAGCTCTTTGGACATTTCCAGGAATTCAACCCTGAGATCTTTTTTCACAATTCCCTCAAGGTCTGTTCTAATCCTTGTTTTTTTGGTTTTAATAACGTCTTTGACCCTGGGCAATTTTGCTTTGCGGATATCAGTTTTAGCCCCTCTTATTATAAATTGAAGTTTCCTATACTCTTCCGGCGTTATAAACGTAATGGCATTCCCCTCTTTTCCCGCCCTACCCGTCCGGCCAATCCTGTGAACATAAGACTCCGGATCCTGGGGAAGAGAAAAATTGATGACATGGGTAAGGTCCTGCACGTCTATGCCCCTTGCGGCCACGTCGGTGGCCACCAGAACATTAATAAGACGCTTTTTGAACTTGTTCAATATTTTCTCCCTCTGTCCCTGCGACAGATCTCCATGCAAAGCGTCCGCATCATAGCCGCGTTCTCCCAGATGGTTGGCTATCGTATCGGTATCAATTTTTGTCCTGCAAAAGACAAGACCATAAAACTCTTCTTCAATGTCTATAATTCTGCATAGGGCCTCGAACTTGTCCGATGGGGAAACCTCAAAATAGATCTGGTCCGTTTGCCTTACGGTAAGCTGACCCTTGCTCACCTTCAGGACATCATGCTCCCCCATATATTTTTTAGAAATTTGCCTTATCTCGTGGGGCATAGTGGCTGAAAACAAAAGGGTCCGCCTATCGGGCCCTACGCTTTTCATGATTTCCGTCACATCTTCAAGAAACCCCATATTGAGCATTTCGTCAGCTTCGTCCAAAACCAGAAAAGATATTTTATCCAGCCTCAAAGTGCGTCGCCGCAAGTGGTCCAATATCCTGCCCGGAGTTCCCACAACGATATCGATCCCTTTTTTCAAACTTCTTAATTGCAGATCAATAGATTGCCCGCCGTAAATAGGAACAATGCTCAATCTTTTTTTTCCTTTCAGAGAATTAATTTCCTCCGCCACCTGGATGGCCAGTTCCCTGGTAGGAGCGAGGATAAGAGCCTGCACCACTCCAAGTTTCTCCTGAAGAAGTTCAATAATTGGCAGGCCAAAAGCCGCGGTCTTGCCTGTCCCTGTCTGGGCCTGTCCGATGAGATCTTTAGTCCCCTTGAGGATAGCCGGAATCATTTTCCCCTGAATAGGGGTTGGCTCTTCAAAACCCTTTTGTTTTAGGACTTTCAACGTGTTTTCAGATAAACCTAAATTTTTAAATGAATCGATCAATTAATTTTATTCCTTTCATTAAGAAACAGTAAGTTTTTTTAAATTCATCTTTATTTCAGCACATATTTCGTTCCAGTTTTTACCTGCTATTTCTATTTGAAAGGTGTCATCACTCAAAAAAGATATTCTATCTGTTCCATCTTTTATGGAATTCATAACGCCCTCAATTGAAATAGGAGTTTCGTTCATAACTTTCATTTTCAGGTTTCCATTCATAAGAGATATATCATTTATTTTTAATTGACGACAGAGAAACTTTATTTCCAATACAGCGATCAGTTTTTTCAAAGGTTCCGGCGGCGGACCGTATCTGTCTTCCAACTCATTTAATATTTTATCTGTATTTTCCTGATCGTAAGTCATATAAAGCCTACGATAAAACTCGAGCCGTTGATTGAGATTAGGGATATAATCTTTTGGAATAAACCCTTTAATATGCAGATTGATTTCCGGTTCAAACTCTTGTTCCGGGATTTCTCCTTTAATCTCCCTGACAGTCTCTTCCATTAATTTGCAATACA
>CAYMVZ010000128.1:0-5534 GCA_964394335.1 uncultured Nitrospinota bacterium
GAAAAAGTGATTGAAGCATTGAACATAGCAACAATGGAAATGATCAATCTTCGGCAAAATACGCTAACTCCAGAGTTTATAATGCTTGGCCTATTAGAAGAAGATTCGATAGTAATGAAAATTCTGGAATTAATTGAAAATGAACCCCAGGCAATAAAAGAGAAAATAATTAACAAAATTTATGACATCCAGGAAGGAATGACAAAGCTTGATATGAAAGAAGTTTCGCAAATAGCTTTTGCGAAAGAAACAGAAATCCTTTTTGAAAGCGCATTAGAAGAATCACAAAAACAAGAAGACAAGTATATAAGCGCGGGAATTATGTTTTTAACTATGTTTAACCCCAAGATTGGTAAAGCGTCTGAAATCCTCAGTGAAGTTGATTTGACATATGAAAGTTTTCGTGAAGGGCTGGAGCGCATCAGAAGCGGCAGAAAAATTACCGACAGGCATGCCGAAGGAAAACTCGATGTATTAAACCAGTTTACAACCGACTTGACCGATATGGCCAGGGAAGGAAGATTAGACCCGGTTATAGGCCGTCAGGAAGAAATCCACAGAATAATCCAAATCCTCTCGCGTAGAAAAAAGAACAATCCCGTTTTAATCGGAGAACCGGGAGTAGGAAAAACGGTGATCATTGAAGGGCTGGCCCAGCAAATAGTTAGTGCCGAAGTTCCAGGCTCTCTACTTAATAAAAAAGTAAAAATATTAGAGATGGCGGAACTTATAGCAGGAGCAAAAATGAGGGGAGAATTTGAAGAGCGCATGAAGGCAGTACGGGATGAAGTAGTTGCTTCAGGAGGACAGGTAATTCTTTTTATTGACGAAATTCATACAATTGTTGGAGCCGGAGCAACCGGTGGTGGAGTGGATGCATCAAATATGCTTAAATCCGCTTTAGCAAAAGGACAACTTCAGTGTATAGGAGCAACAACTTTAGACGAATACAAAAAATCGATAGAACAAGACAAAGCATTAGAAAGACGGTTTCAATCGATAATTGTGGAAGAGCCTAATTACGATCAGACAATTGCCATATTGAATGGTTTGAAAAACCGATATGAACGGCATCACGAGATTTCTTACATTCCAGAGGCGATACAAGCAGCCGCCAAACTTTCCGAAAAATACATAGCGGATCGCTGCTTGCCGGATAAAGCGGTAGATCTTCTGGATGAAGCTGGCTCCAAAAAACATCTGGACCTTATTTATGTTCCACCTGGAGTCAGTAGTCTTGAGAGGAAAAGGAAAGAATTGCTGCAACACCAAAAAGATCATTTCATGAATCAGAAATTTGAAGAGGTGGCGAAACTGCAGCAGGAACTCTTAGAAACTGAAAAAAAGTTGAAAACAGAGAAAAAGCAATGGTCTGAAAAATTGAGCAAGACAGATTCATTAGTTAATGAAGAAGATATTGCTCGCGTTGTCTCTGCATGGACAAGAATTCCTATTACTAAACTTGTAGAAACCGAATCTCAAAAACTGACTCACATGGAGGATAACCTGCATAAAAGAATAGTCGGACAGGATAACGCGATTGTCGCTGTTAGCAATGCTATTAGAAGGAACCGGGCTGGATTAAAGGAAAAAGATCGTCCGATTGGAACATTTCTTTTTCTCGGACCAACCGGAGTAGGAAAGACAGAGCTGGCCAAAGCCCTTGCCGAGTTCTTAATGGATGATGAAAACAAGATTATCCGCCTCGATATGTCGGAATATATGGAACGACATACCGTCTCCAAAATAATCGGTTCCCCGCCCGGTTATGTCGGCTATGATGAAGGAGGTCAGTTGACTGAAAGGATACGCAGAAATCCCTATTCCATTGTCCTTTTAGATGAACTGGAAAAAGCTCATCCTGATGTTTTTAATGTATTGCTTCAGATACTGGACGATGGCCGTTTGACGGATGCGCATGGAAGAACTGTCAGCTTTAAAAACTCTATAATTATTGGAACTTCTAATATCGGTAGTCCATTGCTAACGAACGATAAGGCAAATATCGGTTTTGGAAAAGACCGGAGCAGTAAAACATATTCTGAAGTAAAACACCTTGTAATAGGAGAAGTAAAAAAGTTTTTTAAACCTGAATTTCTAAACCGTCTTGACGATTTAATTGTTTTTCACCAGTTGAATAAAAAACATATCACCGAGATTGCCGACATGTTAATTAATAAGCTCTCGGAACGTCTGTCAGAAAGGGGTTTTACTATTAAAGTGAAGAATGATGCCAGGGATAAAATTGTGTCTGATGGCTATACCCCTACATATGGCGCCAGACCCTTGAAAAGAGAGATAGAAAGACAGATCGAAAATCCTTTGTCTTTAAAGGTAATTGGCAATGAATTTAAAAGTGGCGACAAAATTGAAGCGTTTTTGAAAAACGGCAAAATAGAATTTAAGAAAAAATAAATCCAGTTAGAATTTCTAACGAGCATTAGACTCTAAGCGAAAGAATGAAAATATCCTTAGTACATCATTTCCCTGCTTTCGTAACGGGTCTTCTACGGTGTAAATATGGCTGCGAAAGATTATTATAAAATACTTGGTGTTTCAAAAAGTGCTGGAGGGAGTGAAATTAAAAAAGCATTTCGAAACATGGCTATGAAATATCATCCTGATCGTCATAAGGGGGATAAAAGGGCGGAAGAAAAGTTTAAAGAGATAAATGAAGCTTATGCTGTTTTAAGTGATCCAAAAAAAAGGAAACAGTATGATATGTTTGGAGCAGAGGGATTTCACCAGCGATTTAGCCAGGAAGATATCTTTAGGAATATTGACCTTGGAAATATATTTAAAGAGATGGATTTTGGGGGAGGGGATATTTTTAACCAGTTTTTTGGAAGCGGAAGGCAGAGTTCGAGCCGCTCTCCATTCGGGCAGCAAGGTTCAGAATTTGATTCTAAATTTGACTTCAACGACAGGTTTCGACAGGGATCTATGAATCAGCCTACCAAAGGGACGGACCTGGACTATGAACTTTCCTTATCCCTTGAAGAAACGGCTTCAGGTGGAGAGAAACAAGTGGTTTACCGAGCTGGTGAAGAAAAAAAAGAGATCAAGGTTAAAATTCCAGCCGGTATTGCGGATGGACAAAAACTTAGATTAGCAGGCAAAGGACTCAGCGATATCCCCGGTCTTCCTGCAGGAGATCTTTTTTTTAACATCAAGATTGAGAATCACCCGGTATTTAAAAGAGAAGGCAATGATCTGTTCACTGAAAAAGCGATTAAGTTTTCGGAAGCGGTATTAGGCACTTCTATCGAAATCCCTACAATGAGTGGAAATAAAAAGATGAAAATTCCAGCGGGTACCCAGAGCAATACCAAAATGAGACTTAAAGGGCAGGGGATGCCTGTTTTTAGAGGAAAAGGTAATGGCGATCTGTATATTAAATTAATTATTTCAGTTCCAAAAAAATTGACGAAAGCACAAAAGAAACTTATGCAGGATATGGCTAAAACAGGCATATAAATCTATAATAAGTAGAATAATAATAAGGTGATACTGAGATGAAAACAAGCATCGAGAAAAGGAAACTATGGCCTTTCGTTGAAGCTAAAAAGGTTTTAAAGCGGTATGACTATAATACTGAGCATGTTTATACTTTTGAAAGCGGGTTCGGTCCATCTGGACTACCGCATATTGGAACATTTGGAGAAGTTGTAAGAACTGAATTTATTATTAACGCCTTAAAAGAGTTTGGTTTTAAAACCAAACTGATTGCTTTTTCTGATAATTTAGACGGCTTGCGCAAGGTTCCTGAAGGTATGCCTGCTTGGCTAAATGAACATCTTGGAAAGCCGGTATCATCCATTCCAGATCCTTACGAACAGACTCCATCTTTTTCAGCATACATGAATAACAAACTCAAGGAAATGCTTGAATGGATGGAAATAGACTACCAGTTCAAATCGTCAAAAGAGACTTATGAAAACGGGGAGTTTGATGAAGGCATCAAGATTTTATTAAAAAACTATAAAAAGCTTGAAGAAACAATAGCACCGACTTTGTCTGAAAATACGCTCCGAAACTGGTATCCTTTTTTTCCTGTTTGTGAAAAGTGCGGGAAGGTTTTAACCACTGTTGTAATAGATGTGAACCTGGATGATTTTACGGTTAAATATGAATGTAATAAAAGTCACGGTGAGGTTCATGGATGTGGGCACGAAGGTTGGCAGACAGCCCTTAAAGGTCATGGCAAAATGACCTGGCGGGTAGACTGGCCTCTCAGGTGGTATGCGTTAGGAGTCGATTATGAGTTGTATGGCAAAGACCTTATAGATTCCTTTGTGATAGGGAAAAAGATTATGAACAGGATATTTCACGTTAAGGAACCTGAGAATATGTTTTATGAAATGTTTCTGGACGAAGATGGAACAAAAATATCAAAATCAGTAGGACGGGGACTTACTGTTGAAGAATGGTTAAAGTACGGAACTATTGAATCACTAAATTTATTAATGTACAGAAAACCGAAAAAGGCTAAAGAATTATCATTTAAGATCATTCCCTCTTATGTTGATGACCTCATATCTATGTCGGGGGATTATCACAACGGGTCTCACAAGGAAGAACATGAATTTAATTTCATTACTAATTATCATGCTGAGGAAAAAAATTTTCCGCATATTAGTTATATGCTGATATGCAACCTGATGGCGGCTCTCAAGTCTGATAATAAAGATCTGATTAAAAATTACCTGACAAAACAAAAAGATTTATCAGAGGCAGATCTGTCCGGCAGTTTTATTAATGAACTGATCGAAAAAGCAGGAAGGTACTACCATGATTTTGTCAGCACTCAAAAGCATGAGATAACATTTTCGGATGAGGAAATTTTCTGTTTGGAAAAGTTCATTGAATTCCTTAATACTAATGTGTCGGCAGAGGAAATTCAGACTGCTGTTTATGAAATAGCAAGAAAAAGTAATATTAAACCACAATCTTTTTTCAAAACAATTTATCATGCTCTTATAGGGCAGGATAGAGGTCCAAGGCTTAGTCACTTTATTATAATGATAGGCCAGGAAAAGACTGTTGACATTATGACAAATACGATTAAACAGTCAAAGGAAAAGATGGCCTGAATCCTTGGCTCACGGATTAACACTGATTTTTAAGCATTTTTAAAATTTGTTAATATTAGTCTTCATACCGTAAGTCTGTGAGCTATAAATCATTTATTGATATTAAAAACTAAACACTGTTTTGTATTCGTCCATTACTTTGTTCCAAGAAAATTCTTTTGCTCTTGATTTCCCCTTTTCCCCCATTTGTCTTCTTAATCCTTTATCTGTTACCAACTGTATGATTGCGTGATAAAACTTATTGGGGTTTCCGCGAGAGATCAAAAAACCTGTCTTCTTATGTTTAATTATTTGTTTAAGCCCTCCTACAGCATTTGCAATGACGGGTAGACTTGCAGCCATTGCTTCTAACGCCGTGATTCCAAAAGGTTCTTCCCAGAGAGAAGGTGACCCTACCCCGAAAAACTGGTCCACCCTTAAAATTAGTATTGTGATAAAACA
>CAYMVZ010000129.1:0-5521 GCA_964394335.1 uncultured Nitrospinota bacterium
CTTGCAGACAATACAGTTGAATCTTATCAAAGAGATATTCTCCGTTTTCTTGATTTTGTTTCCTCCAAAGGAATTCAAAACATTAAAAATGTAAAAATAGATACTATCCGCTCTCATTTGAAAAAACTGATGGAGACTAATTTATCTTCTGTTTCATTAGCCCGTCATTTAGCTTCTATTAGAGTATTTTATCGTTTTTTAGTTAATGAGAAAAAATTGGAAGAAGACCCAACCACTTACCTTGAATCACCTAAACTCTGGAGCCGCATACCTACAGTATTAACTTTAAAAGAAGTGGACGCGCTGTTGAATCAGCCCGACACCAAAACCCCTCTTGGTTTAAGGGATAAGGCTATGCTGGAAATTATTTATGCCGCCGGTCTTAGAGTCTCTGAACTTGTTTCTTTAAGGACAAACGATATTAACCTGCAGTCTGGATATCTTGTTTCTATGGGAAAAGGTTCTAAAGAAAGGATTGTTCCCATTGGAGAATCGGCTCGCATCGCAACGGAAGAATATTTAAACAATGTTCGTCCTCAATTTTTAAAAGGACGTAATATGCCGGAACTTTTTTTAAGCCGTTTTGGGAAAAAGATGACCCGTCAGGCATTTTGGAAAATTATTAAGAAATACGCCCTGTCTGCCGGAATAAAAACAAATTTAAGTCCTCATTCATTGCGGCATTCTTTTGCCACGCATTTGCTGGCAGGAGGAGCTGATCTGCGGGCTGTTCAACAGATGTTAGGTCACGCGGATATTTCCACCACCCAAATATACACACATGTTATGAAAGACCGGCTGAGAGAGGTTTACGATAAATTTCATCCAAGGAAATAAATAGAAATAAAGTTGGGCCTTTGGCAAATTTTCTAATGCTCAAATATGTCAATCGATTGCAATGCAGTTGCTTATCTCCTGGATTCCCGCTAAAGGCATACGGGAATGACATACGGGGGGGCATTCCCAACTTGATTGGGAATCTACCAAACATTGAAATTCCTATCGAAGCTCCCCGTAGACAGCTACAGGAAATACGCTCGTTAAACACTTTCATTAAATTAAAAAGGAAATATCATTTCCCCATTAACCATGGAAAAACTTATTTCTCCTTTTGCTGAGAAAATGGACTTGTATATATCGCCATCCCTATTCATTTTAACACCTATAATGTCAGCTTTTTTCCCTGTTTGGAGGCTTCCAACTTCTTTTTCAAGCCCGAGTGCCCTGGCCCCGTTTATTGTAGCCATTTTTAGCAATGTTTCGTAGCTCATTTCAGAAAGTTGTTTTTTAATTAAAATTAATTCCTCAAACATATTCAGTGTTTCGTTGCTGGCAAGACTGTCCGTTCCAATCGCTACATTAATATTGTTTTCCAGAAATTTAGCTAAATGCTGACTACGTTCTCTTTCAAACCATCGATTGCTTTTCGGACAGCATACAACAGACACATTATTTTTCTTTATTATTTTCAAGTCTTCATCATTAATATGATTCAAATGTACTCCTGTAATGCCTTTTAAAGCTCCTGAATTCTCTAAATATTTTATTGGAGATATTTTTTGTGGTTTCCATTGAGGTTCCCATCTGTCTAAACTTTCCAGCAATTTTCGCAAGGCCCCCTCCCCTTTTTCGATAAACTCCAACTCCTCTTTTGTCTCAGCAATATGCATAACTAATGGCAACTTTTTAACATTGGCTAAACGATAAGATAACTTGATCAATTGCGGTGACACACTATAGGTCGCATGCGGAGACAGTCCACATTTTACCAGGCCATCACCCTTACAATTCCAGAGCAATTCATGAACCCGGTTCATTTGATCTTCTTTCATTGATTTTTTAAATCCGATTATTTCTAAGAAAACTACACCACGCACTCTCATACTTTGCATTACATCTGTTGAAAACCCACTTCTCGATATATCTCCTATTGTTGTAGTACCGGTTGCAATCAGGTTTTTGATTCCTTCTTTGCTTGCATCCTTTTCATCTACTTCAGTTAAAGATTCGTTGTAGGAAATAATTTCTTTAATCCAAGAGTTAAAAGCTATTCCACTTTTTATTTTGTTCTTTAAACGGGATAGCGATAGATGCGTATGGGCATTCACCAGTCCAGGCATTATCAGATGGTCGGGATAACAGGAAACTTGATCATGAGCATGGGGACAGTCACTTTCTCTTCCAATAAATTGAATTTTTCCGTTTTTTATTAATATGGACCCATTTTGAATGACAGGAGAAGTAACAGGCAGGATATATTTGGCGTTTATACGAAGAGTCTGGTCAGACATTAAAAAAAAGATACCTTGCTCAAGAAATTTTAAAAAGGATTATTTGAAGCAACAGATATCTACTTAAATAATCCACCAAGCCCCTTTCCAATACCTTCTAAAACGTCTTTGAGATCGTCGACAGGTTTCTTTTCTTCCTGTTTCGGCTGTGAAGCAGGTTTTGTTGTTGCAGTTTTTTTGCTGTTAGACAAGGCAACAAGACAGGGATTCTCATCACTGGTACCTTTACTTACAAGGGGAACTAGAATACCTACCGGGTTGATCACACTGCCGAGAATACCACCAGCTACTTTTTTTGCAACACTTGCTGTGTCCGGCTTAATAGAGGGTTCTGCCAATGTCCCTCTAATATTGAGAGGTATTGCAATACTTACAAGACTGGCGTGCTTGGGTTTAGGATTTAAACCCAAATTAAGTTTTTCAGTAGACAAATCAATATTTCCATCTCCCGCAACAGTGATATTGTCGGTATCAAACAAGAACCCGGTATTTTCTGCCAGGCCATTCTTTATATCAAAGCGAGAAACAAAACAGTTCACCATGGTATACTCTTTTTTCATTGCACCAGGTACTATCAATTTCACAAGGTCGGATGCAATAAAATCCACATATTTATTCTCGATCTTTCCCTCGTCCATAACTAGGCTGATATTCCCATTCAAACCGGCCATCAATGTTTGCAGAGAGTCCCCCCTGCCATCCAAATCAGCCTTCAAGTGTAGTTTACCGGATGATAAAAGATCGGTAACTTTCATATCTTTAAGCAGCCTGGCGATATCGATTTTTTTTATATCCATTTTGGTTTTCACAACCGCCATTTTTGATTGGCGCGTATTTAAAGAGATGTCAGCCGAAAAGTTGGTGCCTGCAATCGAGCCCATTAGCGGACGTACTGCCAGGTTTCCATCTTTTAAATTCATATCCAACACCAAATCTTTTAATTCCAATCCATCAGATAGAATACGGCCTTTCGATATTTTTACTTTAGCATTTACCGTTTGCAGGGCCTCTATTGGAAAAGGTTCGTCACTGAAAACCCGTTTTTTTGATTTTCCGGACTGCCCGGATTTTTTCTTTTTATCAGCCTTTTTGTTGACCGGCGATTTAAACTCATTGAGATCAAGATTTAATGATGTAAAAGAAGCATTTATTGCAGGATGCTTGGTCATTTTAACTGCTATTGTTCCGGCCAGATTGCTTTGCCCAAACTGAAGCTGAAGGCGTTTAAAGAATAAAGTCCCCTTAGGATCAGTTAAATGTGCGGCAAGCTGAAAAGAACCTTTCATCGGTGCTTCAACGCCGGCTAATTTGGATACTTTTGCCAGATCAGAACCTTGAACAGACAGTTTCAGGTCAAGCCCTTTACCTTCCATGGCGTTTTTAATAACGCCATTTATTTTTACAAGGGCAAAATCATTTTTTCCCAAAGCAGCCTTAATATCAGTAACAGAGACTTTACCTCCTGGATTTGCTACATGAGCAGAAATGTCA
The DNA here is from genome assembly GCA_964394335.1 of uncultured Nitrospinota bacterium. Classification (GTDB taxonomy): domain Bacteria; phylum Nitrospinota; class Nitrospinia; order CAJXCL01; family CAJXCL01; genus CAJXCL01. The sequence continues at coordinate 3,783 of CAYMVZ010000129.1, forward strand.
AAAGGTCCTATTTGCGGAACTGTTTTTCCTTTCAATTGGGGTAATTCCGCTAATACCAGTAACTTCTTTAAATCCTCTCCACTGGCTGAGATAGCCAAATCAAGCCCTTCTCCTTTCATGGCATCTTTTATTGCGCCTTTAACTTTAAGAACAGCCAAATCTTTTTTACCCAAAGCAACCTCAATATTTGTTGCAGAAAACTTTCCTCCTGGATCAGATACTTGTGCGGTAATGTCAAAAGGCCCGATTTGCGGAACCTTTTTCTCTTTTAACTGAGGAAGTTCTGCTAATGCCACTAATTTTGTCAATTCCTCTCCTCTGGCTGAGATAGCCAAATCAAGCCCTTTTCCTTTCATGGCGTCTTTTATTGCTCCTTTAACTTTAACGATAGACAAATCCTCTTTACCAATGGCAGCATTAATATCAGTAACAGAGAGTTTTCCTCCTGGATTTGCTACATGAGCAGAAATGTCAAAAGGTCCTATTTGCGGAAGCTTTTTCTCTTTTAATTGAGGAAGTTCCGCTAATTCCAGCAATTTTGTTAATTCCTCTCCACTGGCTGAGATAGCCAAATCAAGTCCTTTTCCTTTCATGGCATCTTTTATTGCTCCTTTAACGTTAACAACAGCCAAATCTTTTTTACCCAAAGCAACCTTAATATCTGTTACAGTAAACTTACCTTCTGGATCAGATACCTGTGCGGCAAGATCAAACGGGCCGATTTTCGGAAATGTTCTTCCCATTACTTGGGAAAGTTCCGCTAATTCTATTAGCTTTGTTAATTCCTCTCCTTTGGCTGAGATAGTTAAATCAAGCCCGTTTCCTTTGAGAGGTGTTTTTACAGTACCATCTATTTTTATTGCCGTTCCAACGGTTTGACCTTCCAGATGCAGTGGATAGGGAACAGTAGGGCTGATTAGCCGGTTTAACGGGCCCAGTTCCGACGTAATCTCAAAACGGTTGTTGTTATATGTGCCATCGATATCCAAGTAAAATGGGCTTTGCATATCCGCGGAATGCGCTTTAAAATTGTTTAAAGAGAGGTTTATCAGTTTCTGAGTGAGTCCGTCACGGTATGTAAGTGAAGCATTCTTGATAAGTACTTCATTTACAAGAGGAACAATTACATCCTGCTTTGGTTTTGTGGAAACTATATCATCATCACCAGTTTCTTTGCTTTTTATACCGAGAACCCAATTCCCGCGACCCGTGGCATCAGTCTCCAGCAAAATATCGGGTTCAACCAACACAAAGCGTTTGACCTTGATTTCTCCGGAAAGAAGAGGCAGTAGATCAACCTGAACCTCCAAACGTTTTATCTTTGCCATCTCAGGCCTTGAGCCCCATGAAGCATTGGCGAATGTAACATCATTAACTGTAAGTGAAGGGATGAAAGAAAGTTTAACTTTAAATTCTCCGTCTATCTTAAGTTCTCGGCCAGTGGTTTCGGTTACCTTCTCAGCTATCAAGCCGCGATATTTACTAAAATCCATCGACTTCAAAATCAATGCAAGAGCCACCACTGCTACCAATATAACGGCAACAAAAATAGTGAGTATGGTTTTAATACGCATGAGCTTTCCTTATCTGATTTAACAAGCTAAAAGAATGAAAAGGCAGAGTTTTTATAATTTCAAAAAGTATCCTGACAGTGTGCAGTCCTGCATAATAAAAACTATTGAACCCATGACCGCCAATCTTCTGAAATTATCCCATCCTTTTTGTAGCGATGCAATGCG
>CAYMVZ010000130.1:0-5492 GCA_964394335.1 uncultured Nitrospinota bacterium
AAGACAAAAAATAAAAGCGGTTTTTTTAAATAGGTTCATATCCTCTCCAAAAAAATAATTAATAAAAAATAAAATTAGCTCCCTGCCTCACAATCGCTAAGGCTCTCATATAGCGTCTTAACAGATCAGATCGATTGCAAAGTTAAAAATTGTGATTTAATTTTGTTAGTTAAATTTATTTGCTTATCTGATTTCCTAAATTTTTGCTAAGCCCTAAATGTTTTTCACCTCCCTGTCCGCATGATTAAGGAAATAAAGTTAAGCTATCCTCAATTATTTAAATTTATTATTGCTACTTCTGTGCCAAATATTAACCCTTATTAATCAATATGTTACAATAATTAATATGGAACGCAATGTTTCGTATTGATTTTGTAGTGGACATTGCGTTTCATTTTAGGGTATTATTGATGGATCTCTCTGAAAACTAAATTTCACGTGCTCTTAAAATTATGAAAGGAAAACGCTTTTTAATATGATAAATGACATTTATAAATCTGTTTTTTCCCGTATTGAAGATGGTATGTTCATCCATGATAACGGTTTAAATATCCTGGACATCAATCCGGCTGCGGAGAAAATTACAGGGCATTCCAAACACAGCATCATTGGACAAAAATGCAATACCTTTTTTAGAGGAAGTTTATGTGACAATCAATGTGCTATTTGCAGGGACATTCATGATAGAAAAAGAAAAATAAACCATGAAGCTGAAGTAATACGCAAAGATAAAATACGGTTGATAATTAATGTGAATTCCTATCCGCTTAAATCAGAGACTGGAAATGGGGACAATCGTTTGGTGGTTTTTAAAGACGTGACGGAATTAAAGCAGTTAAAGGAAAAATTTAGTGATGCCGGGTCATTTTACAATATTGTAGGAAAAAACGAAAAAATTCAGGAGATATTCAGGCTTGTCAAGCGAGTGGCCGAAACAGACTCGACCGTATTAATTTACGGGGAAACCGGAACAGGAAAAGAACTCGTTGCTTCGGCAATTCATTACTGCAGTGATCGTCGGGATGGAGAGTTTGTACCGGTAAATTGCGCTGCATTGCCTGAAAATCTATTGGAAAGTGAATTGTTCGGGCATGTAAAGGGAGCATTTACAGGAGCTGATCGGGACAGAAAAGGACGCTTTGAAACCGCTTCGGGCGGCACTATATTTCTTGATGAGGTGGGTGATACCTCTCCTGTTTTTCAGGCAAAACTTTTGAGGGTTTTACAGGAAAGAAAGATAGAACGTGTCGGTGACAGCACCACGAGAAAAATAAATGTCAGAGTTTTAGCAGCAACTAATAAAAATCTGATTAATCTTATCAAACAGGACAAATTTCGGGAGGACCTATTCTTTCGCCTGTCTGTAGTAACTATTGATTTGCCTCCGCTGCGGGAAAGACAAGACGACATCCCTTTATTAGTGCAGCATACTTTAGATGAGTTAAAATTAAAGTCCAAAAGAAAGGTAAAGAGAATTTCACCTGAAACACTTAAACTGTTTATGTCATATCCATGGCCCGGAAATATCAGAGAACTAAAAAATGCAATAGAACATGCTTCTGTCTTTTGCAAAAAAGATTATATTGAAAAAGAAGACCTCCCATCTCATATCACTTCTATAGAGGTCTCTGATAAGTCAATAGATGAAGTTGACCTGTTCCAAATCCCGGAACAGGAAAGAATACGTAAAACACTTCATCTATGCCGATGGAATGTTAAGGCAGCGGCAGAAAAATTGAACATCAGCAGAACAACTTTATGGCGAAAAATGAATAAATTCGGCATCAAATAATTTACTTTCAAAGTGCTTGTCGAGCGCAGTCGCAGTATCGTCCTTTATCGTAGCATAGAGGGCTCTGCTGTGGGGAGCTTAAATTTACTTCTTTCGCCAGTTATAAATAATAGGGATGGCTGAAACGGCAGCTACCAGCACAATGCCGAAAATCAGTTCAGGAGACACCCTTCCTTTCAGAAGATCAAGCAGGGAACTGGATAAAACTACATAAGCGGCAGTAGCAGGGAGCATACAGATAAAAGAAGTGATTGCGTAATGGCTGAATTTGATTTTTGTCAACCCAAACGCGTAGTTTAAAAAGTTGAATGGAAATATTGGAATCAGCCGGGTAATCGCCACAAATATCCACCCTTTTTTTTCGACGCCTTCGTCTATTTTCTTTAATTTGCCTTCAAGTAAACTTTCTACCTGGCTTCTGGCAAAATACCGGGCCACAAGAAACGCCAAACAGGCGCCTATGGTTGCTCCAACAATGGCAAAAAGAGTTCCATAAACAGGGCCGAAGGCCAGGCCCCCCGCGATGGTTACAGGGAGTCCTGGAAGAAACAAGCTCGGTGTGATGGAGTATATCAGAATATAGACAAGAGGACCCCAGGGGCCAAACCCTTTAATCCATGAGTGAAGCCTCTCTTTATCAAGGTATTCGTTCAGCCCTGTCAATTTAATCAGGGTGATAAGGAAGATTATTACACCTGCAAACAAAGTTAGTTTAATTATATTTTTCTTTTTAGTTTCATCTATGCTTGACATCTTTCTAATATATTTATAATCTCAACCCTATACAAGTGTAATTTTCTTTTTAAGCCGTTCAGCGTGTTTAGGATGATCCTATTATGGAGAAGGATGGAATTGCCCGCGTAGTAGTAGGTCTCCCCTTAACAACTGTTTTTTCCTATAAAATTCCTGAGAGGTTGGACCCGTTTATCCAAAAAGGAATGAGGGTTTTGGTCCCCTTTGGTCCAAGGAGAATTATTGGATATGTTGTTGAAACGACCAATGAAATTGATTTGGAATATGAAAATAAATTAAAGGAGATTATTAATGTATTAGATAAAACCCCCTTTATTAGTTTAAGACTGATGGATTTAACACGCTGGATTGCAGAATATTATCTTGCTCCCTGGGGCGAGGTAATTAAAGCTGCTCTTCCTAATAACCTGGAGAGGCTGAAACCCAAATATGAAAAACACCTGTCTTTGGTTAAAAGTTTTAAGATAAACGAAATTAAAGAGAAGTTCAGCAGGTCGCCAAAACAACAGCAAGTACTCCGTGTTTTGCTGAACGGTGAGATTTCTTATAAGGAACTTGGCCGGGAAATCAAAAGCCTTTCCAGTGTTGTCAATGCACTACACAAAAGTGGGATCATACGAATTGTCCGAAAAGAAGTTGGTCGCAATCCTCTGTCAAATGTAGAAGAAGAGAAAACCCAAAAAATTCCTAAGACTCTGAATACAGGGCAATTTAAGGCATTTAAAGAAATTTCTGCAGGAATTAATGAGCAAAAGCATAAGGTATATCTTCTGCACGGAATTACAGGTAGCGGGAAAACAGAAATATATATGCAAAACATGTCAGAGATTCTTTCCCGGGGGAAAGAAGTCATTTACCTCGTTCCTGAAATTGCAATTACTCCACAATTAATACAACGGCTTAAATCACGGTTTGGAGATAAGATTGCTCTGCTGCATAGTACTTTGTCTGATGGAGAGCGATACGATGAATGGCGCAGGATCCGGGCTGGGAAAGCTAAAGTAGCTGTAGGACCAAGATCCGCGATTTTTGCTCCTTTTGCTAATTTGGGAATGATTGTTGTTGATGAAGAGCATGAGTATTCTTATAAACAGGATGAAAGTCCTTGTTATCATGCCAGGGATGTGGCAATTAAATTAGGTGAAATTTCACAGGCAATTGTCATATTAGGTTCAGCTACTCCATCTCTGGAATCATATTACCTGGCTAAAAAGGGGAAGTACGTTTATCTTGCCTTGCCGAACAGGGTTGGAAATCAGCGCCTCCCGGAAATCGACATCGTTGACATGCGCGTTAAAAATACTGATATTCCCAAAAGAACGGTAATTTCCGGGATTTTGCGAGAAGAGATTGAGAGTCGCTTAGTTAAGAATGAACAGGTGTTTCTGTTTTTAAACAGGCGTGGAACAGCTTCTTTCCTGCAGTGCAGAGAATGCGGATATACTTTTTATTGCCAAAACTGCAGTGTTAGCCTTACTTTTCATTCCGCTCAAAAGCTTAACCGCTGCCATTATTGCGACTATCATGTAAAAGTTCCTGATACGTGTCCTGAATGCAAAGGGACAAAAATAAATTTCTCCGGGATAGGAACGCAAAAAATAGAAGAAGATTGTTACAGACTTTTCCCAAATGCAAGAGTACTGAGGATGGACAGGGATACAACCAGGACAAAACACTCTTACTACAACATTTTCAAAAAAATAGAAAAGCGTGAAGTTGATATCCTGATAGGCACCCAAATGATTGCCAAAGGGCACGATTTCCCATTTGTTACGCTTGTGGGTGTTGTCGCGGCTGATCTATCTCTCAATATTCCTGATTTCAGGTCCGGGGAAAGGACGTTTCAGTTAATCACCCAGGTAGCGGGAAGGTCAGGCAGGGGCAACCTTTCTGGGATAGCCGTTGTCCAGACTTACAATCCAAATAACGATATTTTATTACATGGAAAAAATTACGATTATGAAAACTTTGCTGCGCGCGAAATCGAGTGGAGAGAAAGGTTAGGTTATCCTCCTTATACTAAAATGGTTGGTATTAAATTAGAAAGTGTGAATGAAGAAGCAGTAAATGAAATTGCCGTGAAATTCGGAAAGTCTCTCAAAAAAAACATCGCCAAACAAAGTATGGGAGAAAGCAAATACCCTGCGGTTGATTTTTTAGGGCCTGCAAAATCTCTGCTCTATAAAATAAAAAATGTCTATAGATGGCAGATAATATTAAAAGGCCCTGCTTCTGCGCCTCTAAAAGAGATTGTTCAAAAAATGAAAACAGAATTTACCGGAAGTTTGTTAAAAAAAGCCAAAGTAAAAATTAAATATGACATAGACCCCATTAACCTGATGTGAACATCAGGCCATGATAATGCTATCTTGATTTTTTACCGCGGAGATCACAAAGTACGCGCAGAGAATTAAATAAATTTATCTTCGTGTTTTTTGTATCCTTCGTGGTTAGTTTACAGGTTCTAATCCCTATGATCTGATATCTCTGCGGTTAAATCTATTTAGAAGTTGATTTTGAATCTGCGCTGATCTGCGTCCAATTTTCCAAAAAAAAACCCTGCACTGTATATAGTGCAGGGTAAATTATTTAATCCCGGCAGCGTCCTACTCTCCCACACAGCTTCCCGTGCAGTACCATAGGCGCAGAGGGGCTTAACTGCCGTATTCGGGATGAGAACGGGTGTGACACCCTCGCTATTGCCACCGAGAAAGAATTTAGCTGTCAGCCATTAGCTTTCGGCTGTCAGCTTTTTTTCAAATTGATTTTTCTCTATTTGTTAGCTGAAGGCTGTTTGCTAAATGCTGATAGCTTCAATTTCAATAAATATTGATTCGAGCATTATAGGCAGGCGGCCTTTTGCGAACCGCCTGCCTTTTATTTGCTATATTAAAAAAATGGTCAAGCCTCACGACTGATTAGTACCGGTTAGCTAAATACATTACTG
>CAYMVZ010000131.1:0-5397 GCA_964394335.1 uncultured Nitrospinota bacterium
TTGCTGATTTCTCCTGTTGCAATATAAGCTATCCCAAGATTTCTGTAAAAATCAGAGTCAAGTGGATTTAGAAAGACGGCTTTTTTATATTCTATAATTGCTTCTTTGACTTTATCCAACGCAAATAGCATGTTTGCCAGATTATAATGATAGTCAGCTATTTTAGGATTAATTTTTATAGCCTTTCTAAATTCCTTAATAGCCAGTTCATATTTACCTTCTTTAGAATAGATGTTTCCCTTTTGAAAATGATCTAAAGCATCATCCGCAAAACATGGAGTAAGAGCAGGAAACATAAAAACCATGAGCGCGATTAAAAAAAACAAAGATCGAACAGTCATAAATAATTCCCTATAAAAAAGTTTTATAAGTAAAGTTTTTTAATACTGAAAATATTATGGATTTTTTTTTGCTGTTATCAACCATTTGATATACTTCTGTCTTTCTTTCAGCGTTGTTTCCTCTTTCCAATATAAAAACTGAATCCACCATAAGCTATAGTGCAAAAAAGGATAGCAATGGCAAAGATGTCTCCGTAAAGGGTATAGAATGTTCTGAAATTATTTTCCGGAAAGATGTTTCCGATAATTTTATCCTGCACAAATATGTCTGTTTGCGAAATGATTTTTCCGCGGCTGTCTATTATCCCTGTAATGCCTGTGTTTGCCGCCCGGATAACGGGTCTGCGGTTTTCCACGGCCCTGAATACTACCATTGAAATATGCTGATAAGAGGCAGCGCTCTTTCCAAACCAGGCATCATTGGTTATATTCACTAAAAATTCGGCTCCGGCTTTAACAAAACGCCTTACCAGGTCAGGAAATATTACTTCAAAACAAATCAGCACACTGAGTTTTCCATCCTGCATGGGAAAAACCGTATATTCAGTCCCGCTCCCAAAATTACCAATACCTGTTACCATTTTATTCACAAAAAACAAAAGTTTTTTTAAAGGTACATACTCGCCAAACGGGACAAGGTGTATTTTGTCGTAACGGCCAAGCACCTTTTTTCCAGGTGAAATCAAATAGGCGCTGTTGAAAAGCGTTATGTCCTTTCTTCTTTTTGTAAAACTCGGACTTCCGAATAGAATATTGCTATTGCTTTTTTTTCCTAATTGTAGAAGTTTTCTCCGATTAACTTTATCGCTTGAGAAATAAAAGGGCGTCGCGGTCTCAGGCCAGACAATTAAGTCCGGTTTGCTTTCCGCAGCTTTTAGCGTCATGTCCTGATAGGTTTTATAAACCTTTTTTTGATAGACCGGATCCCATTTATGATTTTGTTCAATATTTCCCTGAAGCAAGGCCACTTTTAAAGGCTTCTTTTCTGTTTGACTGCTGAAAGAGAAATTTTTCCAAAAACCATATCCTAAAGTTACGAAGATCAAAAGAATAGCCGCCCCAACATAATTCCCAAATATAGCCGGTTCTATTTTTTCAGACTGAAAGGAATAAAAATAATCGAGAATCAAAAAAAATATGACATTTATAAAAACAATCAGGAAGGATAAGCCGTAAATACCTGTGATATCCACAATCTGAATAACCGGAAGAAAATTAAACTGTGAGTAAGCAAGGCTTGCCCATGGGAAGCCGGTGAGAAAATGCGCCCGAATATATTCCAGCGAAACCCATATGAAAGAAGCTGCAAGCCATTTATAAACTTTTGGGTGGCTAAAACAGGAAAGAAAAAAACAGAAAAGACCGGTATATGCCCCAAGGTACGTGGCAAGCACAATTAATAAAAGAATGCTTACTGGAAGAGGGAGTCTTCCGTAATTCACCATGGTATTGATGATCCATGACAACGTACCCAGGTAGAAAAGAATCCCCTGAACCCATCCCAACCAGAACGATTGGAGCGGAGTTTTATTGTGAACAGCTATAAAAAGAGGGATCATTCCGATCCAGGCGAGAGGCCAGAGGTTATAAGTGGGAAACGCAAGGATTAATAAAATGGACGAAAAGCCGGCTGAAATAAAATCAGTTATTTTCATGAAAAAACAACCCTGGATACCCCGTGCGAAAAGATGGGGTTCTTCACTTATTCTTTTACAGCTATAACATCAAAGGAATTGTCACTTTTTATAATTCTTGTGGCTATAAAAGATGGGATGCCATACCGTCGGGCGCAATATTTGTATTCGTTAATAACTTTAAGACCCTCTGAATTTAAAATACGGCAAACATTATTCATGTCTATCCCACCGAAACGACGTTGAAAATCGGAAACAGCGTATTTTTCATCCGGTATTGATATTCCCTGAAGGATCATCGATAACCGATAAAGTTTTTCATCCGTTTCCTTCAAAAGTTTATGGAAAAAATACCGTACCCCGTTGTCAATCGGCTGTTTTATTGGCTCAAAAAAAATGAGAAGTATTCCACCCTTTCGTAAAGCAGAGCAGGTTGCTTTTAATACAGCTTCATAATCAAAAAGATGATGTAAAAAAGCGGACATGGATATTAATGAAAAAACTTCTTTTTTTTGTTTAAGATAGTCTGAAGCATTGCTGCTTATCAAAGTTGCCTTTGCTTTAAGGTTGGCCGGGATTTTTTCTTTTAAAGCCGCAATCATTTCTTGTGAAAGATCGAGTCCTGTTATTTCAAATCCCCTTTGCAAAAACTCTAAAAGAAGGTACCCTGTCCCACATCCAAGGTCCAGAATTTTACAATGATTGTCAGGCAGCAGGTCAACTGCTTTGTTAATAGTTTTAGTCAGACGAGCATATTGAAAGAAGTTTGTTTGTTCCGGATGCCGGTGTAGATATTCTTTACTTTCCAGGGCATGAAGTAAAATATTTTCATTTATGACTTTTTCCGCAAGTTCCATTTTAGTTTTTTCGATCTATGTAATCTTTTCAGCCCAACGGGCTAGGACAAGAAAGCCCAGGGCGTTGCCCTGGGCTTTCCTCTACAAGCCCTTCGGGCTTTTAATTATAATTGTTTTAGCTTTTTTAGATTTTAATGATTATTAAATAACAAACCTCTTCTCTACTTTTTGGCTTTCGTATTCATCGCAATTTTTGCATATTTGCGGAAAATCTTTGTCCAAATGCCTTTTTCGGAGCCGTCTCATAGCCAGTCCTCTCCAGATGGAATCCACGGTTTCATTAAGGATGTCCCCGATTTGGAGTTCTCCTTCATAATCCGCACAACAAGGAACAACTTTGCCATCCCATAAAACCACCACCTTTCCGTAATCTTTCCCAAAAAGTTCCGGACATAAATCTGTCCTCTGTACTGCAAACTTGGGAAATTGTGTTTTTTTAGCAGATTGGGCGGTAGCCGATTTGATTTCGGTCTTCCTTGACCTCAACCCTTCGGGCGGTTTTCCTTTGGAAACCGTCCAATTAGGCTTTCCCTGCCTAATTGTGGTTGTGGCCCCTTGGCCACGCTGTGAACGGATTAATTTAGGTTGAAAACGGACATGGTCTCCTATGGCTTTCCACTTATTATGAAAGGAGTCCATATCTTTTTCTGTTTGTTCTTCAACAACCATTACAATCCCTATTTTAAGGGAGCTGTTTTTTTCGTTTCTCTTTTTTATCAGATTTAAAATATTTTTTTCGATTATCTGAAAATCAATACCTCGAATTTTTTTGTACGTGTCAGGGTTTCCATCCACAGAAATTCTCATTATACTTAAAGGGCTGTCAAGAATCCGGTTGATAATATCGTCATCGAGCAATGATCCATTCGTATTGAAAACCGTATATCGAATTCCTTTATCATGAGCATATTTGATCATCTTAAATAAATCTTTGTTCTGCGTTGGTTCACCCCAGTTATGAAGACAGAGATGCTCCAGCGATTTGCCGCCACTGATTGTTTTTTGAAAAAGGTCAAAAGACATATATCCTTTTTCTCTTTTCATTTCATTATTAGTCGGACATATGAGACAACTAAAATTACATACATTTGTTGTTTCAATAGTTAATGATGTTAGTTTTTTGATTTCCATTATTTCAGTATATCGTCAATTATAAAATCAGGTTGGTCTTCGATAATCTCTTCAATTACATAATCAGGCCTGTCCTGTACCTGGGAGTAAATTCTACCGATATATTCTCCAAGAATTCCAATGGAGAGAAGCTGAACTCCCGCAAAAAGAGAAAAAAGGGCGGTCAGCACGGTAAGACCATCATACATTACACCTCTGACATAACGTTGAAACAGTAAAAAGATCATCAATATAAATCCAAGAGACGCGCCAAAAAAGCCGAGATACGTAACTATTCTTAAAGGAAACCTCGAAAATCCCGTTATAAGATCCATTGCCAATTGAAACAGTTTCCCAATGCTATATTTTGTTTCTCCATGCAGCCTTTTCGAATGATTCACTTCCACCTGGGCGCTGGAAACACCCAGCCAGCTTACCAATGCCGAGAGAAATTTTGATTTGTCTTTGCATTGATTGATTTTTTCGATTACGCTTCTTCTCATCACGCGGAAGGAACCTATATCGAGCCTGATATTCTTACCCATTAACTTCGATATTAAGAAAGCTAAAAAAGAAGAACATATTTTTCGCGGTAAAAAGTCCTGTCTGTTTTTTCGAATTCCGCTCACGATTTCGTAACCTTCATTAAGTTTCCGGATCAATTTGTGTATCTCTTCCGGAGGGTTTTGGAGATCAGCGTCTAACTGGACAATAGTCTTGCCTTTACAACGTTTAAACCCGGCAAGGACTGCTGAGTGCTGTCCAAAGTTTCTGGTAAATTTTAAAATACAGATTTTTTTATCTTTACTTCTCAAATCCTTTAGTATGTTGAGGGAATTATCCGTACTGCCGTCATCAATAAAGATTAATTCATATCGGGGCGAAATAGGAGTTATTGAAGCTGTGAGCCTGTCATACAGCTCAAGAATATTTTCCGCTTCATTATATATTGGAATAACAACTGAAACATCTAGCTGGTCCATTGCATAATATTAACACAATAAGCAATTACCCCGTAAAAATATTTTTTTATCTTGTTAGCCTGCCTAATGTTTTTTTGAATAGCTTTTAATGGTAAAATACAAAAACTATGTGTATTGATATTCATAAAATCAGTGAATTAAGAACGAGGCTGACCTCTGAATTTCGTTTTACTCTAATATCGCTCTATAACTTTAATCATTTAGGCGTTCGTGCCCTTCATTCTCTTTTAAAGTCAAAAGGCGTTCATGTGGACCTTATTTTTTTTCAAAATATGTTGTTTAACGATGCGAAAAGGCCAACCCCGGAAGAAACTAACAAGTTAACAGAATTAGTTAAAGAAAAAAATCCTGACCTGGTCGGGATTAGTGTAAGCTGTTCAACTTTTTATAACATTGCGAAAGATATTACTGATAGCGTTAAGCAAAAGATATCATCCCCTGTTATATGGGGAGGGGCACACCCGACGATAGA
>CAYMVZ010000132.1:0-5367 GCA_964394335.1 uncultured Nitrospinota bacterium
AGCTTATCATAATCGTCACAATCAGACAAGAATCGGTGTCTGTCTTTGTGTTATAGTTAAACCATTTATTTTTGCAATGCCACGTTTAAATAAGTACTAATATTTTTTTCTATGCCGTACATCCTGTTTATTTTAATCAGTCTTTTTTGGGGAAGTAGTTTCATATTGATGAAGAAGGCTTCTCTTGTTTTTGGACCTATTAGCATTGGTGCTTTACGAGCGATTGGAGGTGCGGTTGTTCTTGCGGTTGCTATAAAACTTGTTAAAAACAATTGGGGTTTGAACCGGAGATTCCTATTCCCTATTGCTTTTATTTCGATTACCGCTAATATCTTTCCCTATACTGTCCTGCCTCATCTTGTATCTCTTTACGGTTCCGCGTTCATTGGTATGATGATTGGACTTGTACCGTTCATGACCGTTCTTTTCTCTATCCCCATGTTAAAAGTATGGCCAACAAAATTACAGACAGCAGGAGTGATGAGCGGACTGGTCTGTCTTGCAATTATATTCTCTGACGGCTTACAGCGCAGCATTCCTGCGGGCAGTTTGTGTCTGGCAATTTTTGCTCCTGCCTCTTATTCCTTTGCAAACACATTTATCAAAAAAAACCTGTCTACCATTTCGCCTTTGTCCCTCTCATGTGGTCTGCTAACTATGACGGGTCTGGTTTTGCTGCCAGTAGCAGTTGCAGCAGAGCCGGTTGCTTTGAATAAAGATCTGAGTCTCGCTGTCATTTCAATCGCGATATTAGGAATTTTCTGCACTGGAGTTGCTACTTATATGTTTGTTCGCTTGATCAGGGACAGGGGGCCACTTTTTGCCGGCATGGTCGCGTATGTTATTCCTGTTGTGGCCCTTATCTGGGGTTGGATAGATTCGGAATCCATATCCTCCTTGCAGGTTTTTGCTGTTGCAGGCATTGTGGCCTCGGTCCTAATGGCTCACAGCCGTGATAGAAATGGTTCTTATGACAAATAAAACTTTTTAACTTGTATTTTCCAGTGGTCTTGCCACGGGGTTTCATTATAATCCTCCCTTAGAAAAGGGGGGCAAAGGGGGTTGTTATAATAAAATTCTTTAACGATACCCTGCGGCTTTGCAGAGCTAAGCTCAGCTTTGCTGCAGGGTACTTCATTAACTGGGACAATGCTGCATGTTTCTACTGAAAGGAGAATTATATGTTTTCAAATATTGATGATATAACCATAAATTATGAGGAAGAAGGCGTCCAAGTTGTTAAAGAACTGGATAAAGTGATTCTTACAAGAGGTGCATGGTCAACAATCATATTTAAGTACCAGCAATGGGATAAGAAAAAAGATGGATACGGGGGAGATCGTTATACAATTCGTCGTTATCGCAAAATACATGACGAATATAGACAGCAGTCAAAATTCAATATTTCCAATAAAGAACAGGCGGAAAAAATTATTAACGCGCTGCAGGGTTGGATTAATTCCTGATTGCTGGTAGCTGTATTTAATTCCTGATCCCAGAACCCTGACAACTGATTTACTAATATCTTCTTTTTTTCAGTACCCTTTTTCTTTTCCTGTCACTTATAGCCTCCCAGCAGTCTTCTTCTTCGATGGGCGTAAAATAATCAGCCTCTTCTATTAAAATAGCAGCCGTAGATTTGTTAACCGCCGCTATTTCCACTCGTACCCCTTCAGCTTTAAGATGTCTCACAAGTTCTATGTAATCTGAATCACCGGAAAGAATAATTATCGTATCCACCTTTTGAGCAATTTGAGTGGCTTTAATGGTCAGGGGTATGTCGGCAGACTTATGGCAGGGGACAACAGAGCCGTGGTAGTTCTCATGTAACCTGTCAGCGAGTTTCGAAGAGATAATTTTTCCTTCCCTGAAATACATTAGTCGGTTCAGTTCCCTGTTTCTCAAAAGTTTCGGGATGAGCGAATCGAAATTAAGCATAACGTTATCGTTTTTATATATGGAATGGAGGCTTCTTTCGATATTATTTCCATCAATTAGGATTGCAACAGACTGGCTTATATTGATCATATTTTTTCCTGAAAGTGTTTACTTAGAAAATGAAGCGATTAATTATACTACAGAATTATAAGGAATGGAAAATTATCAACTATCAATTTGCAATTAGCAGTTAACAGCTATTAATTAAATGTTGTAACCACAATGTGCACAGCGAGACAGAGCCGCAACCAAAAGCTTTTTTGACATGAGCTAAGCTCAGCTTTGCAGGATGAACAGGATAAACAGGATATTTTGGAATCATGTTTATCACAATTCTATAGATTTTTAGATAACAAATTAAGCCATTTAAAGTATGCGAAAAAAATTATGAAAACATTATGTGTACTACGTAATAAGGAATTGAAATTTGTTATATGAAAATCGATGATCCTATACTTTAGAATAATTTTTAATTAAAACCAAAATGGTATTGAGAGTAATAGTTTAATCATAGACGTTTTTGATTTACTGGATTTATATCAAGTTAATCCTGTAATCCTGTCTAATGTTTTTCAATAGGTTATAAAAATGTTGCTAAAAAAACAACGTTTCGCATATTAGTAGTACGAAGAAGACGAAGGGATTTTTTTTAAAATTGAAGCTCCCCGTAGCAAGCTACGGGAAATGCGCTCGCTAAACACTTTTATTTTCTTTGCGTGCTTTGCGGTAAAAAGATTTTTAAAAAAAACTTGTCCTGAGTCCTTCGGTCAACTCAGGATAGGCACTGTCAAAGAAAGGGGATCAAAGGGGCTTGTTATTCCCCTCTTGAGAGAGGCACAGGGGTGTGTAATACTGACACCTAACACCCGACCCCTGATAACTGATTTATTAATCGCTGCATCTCAATTCAGCAAGAATGACCTATTACCTAAATTTGAAATGAGAAATTTTATAACCAATGAAGACAAACAAAGTCATAATTTTATTTTTATATTTCTTCTCACTTTTCCCGCTTTACTTACATGCTGAAGAAAAATTAAATTCTGATAACTCCTCTCGAATTCTTATTCAAGGAGAATTTAACGGTTTTAAATTCGCTACTCTTTCTTCCTGCAAGGGCGAATGGGATGAGGCGTGGTGTTTGGACGCGATTCCCAGGCCATGGACTTCTGAAGAAATAAATCTCATTACAAAAGCCTTAGAGGATATTGAAAACCATCATAAACTCTCTCATTTTCTTAACACGATTAAACAATCTAAATATAATAAGTTCTACAGATATGACATTGCCCCGCATAACCCATCACAGGCCGCGTCTGCTTCTTCATCAGTAGAGGTAAAAAGTATTGATATTTATAATCGCCTCTTCAATCACTGGCTGAGACAGGTTAACCCTGATGAATATTACGAAGAAATCATCAAAGGAACCCTTATTCATGAAATGACTCATGTAATCGACTCTTTTAATGCGGAAACTCAAGCAAGAAAATATTCTCATGCATCTCAGTTCACGAAGCTTTCGGAGTGGGACTTTAATTCCATAAAAAATCGATGGCAGTATGGAAATGTCTCTCCTTTTATTATTCAGAATGCGTTCTCTTACTTCACAAGCTTAGTGAGCCAACAACAATATCAATTTTATAAAATAGAGTCCAACAAATGGAATAAAGCTTATGAAGCTGTTTCTCTTTATTCCACTATAAGCCGCAAAGAATCGCTGGCTGAGATGGCAAAAGCAATCGCGTTAAATAAGGAACAAACAAAAAAAATTCTAAATCCCCGTCTTATTCACTGGATAGAACAAAAAGTTCTTTTAATTGAAGATATCCTTAGATAGCCGCAAGAGCCTGCTAACCGCTGAGTACGCTGAGATCGCTGAGGATTATGGAATTGGAAAATTAGTTGTCGGGGACAGTGGTAGGAAAATAACAATTATCAGTTGAAATTCCCCTTTAAAAAAAGGGGATCAAAGGAGGATGTCATTCCCCTCTTGAGAACTTGTCCTGAGCCTGTCGAAGGAGGGGTGGCCATGAAATGGCCGGGGTGTGTAATGCTGAACCCTGCCCGCTGATAGCTGACTGCTGATATATTAACACCCGACCCCTTTTCTTTTTTATAATTGTTCTTTAATAGCTAATTGTTTTATAATTATAAAATTTTCTAATGAAACCAGGAATGGACTTGCCCCCTTTTCCCTTATGAAAAGTAAATATTCTTACTTATTATTTATTTCGCTCATTTCGGTTCTTTTTCTATCCTTTACTTTTTCTGGTGAAGCATTAAAAGGTAAACCCTCCAGAGATGGACGTTATGTTGACAATGGTAATGGCACGGTGACAGATCATCGTACTGAATTAATGTGGACGCAAAAGGACAGTTACGCAGCTTTGGGGGAATGCCGGAACTGGTATAAATCAGAAAAGTATGTAGGCAAATTGAAAACCGGCGGATACAGCGACTGGCGGATGCCTACAGTTAAAGAATTAAAAACGCTTTTTGAGGAATCTAAATCGAACACAAATTATCGTGGCGGCCCCAGCCGCCTTGACCCAATATTTGCCCGTCGCGGCGCATGGTGGTATTGGACGGCGACAACTGTAGGTCCCTGTTGCGCCCGCGGGATCATCTTCGATAACGGCAAAGTCGGCATGGGTCTACGCCGCACTTGCGGTGACGGAGGTGTGCGGGCAGTACGCGACCAATAAATCTTCATCGTGGCAGGGTGTGTAATACTGAACGCTGATAGCTGAATGCTGTACTTATCCCTGTCAACTGGCACCCGACCACTGACAACTGCTTTAAAAACATGCAGTCAAGGGGAGATTTGACCCCTTTTTAAGCTGCTAAAGTCTAATACAATGTGTACATTCTGATAAAACAATAGCGCTTCGGCCAATTCACCTGCAGTTAACCCAGGGCCTTTGTCGGAACGCCTCAAAATAATTTTTTCGAACATTTAGAATTATTCTTGGTAATTATTAAAACAATTCAAAATATTGAAACCGATACTTACCCTCTAACGTTTGTAATGAACTGCGGTGTACCCAGAGCGAAGCAATGGGTACGCCGTCAGCTCGATTGCATGGTTAGATACCGTTGTTCCGTACATTTCCCTAAAAACTGATTTTCTCTGTCACAATCGGTTGACTTGCCCAATGTGCCTTTTCAATATCGCCCTGATACTCATCGGACACCTCGTACATTTTCAATACTACTTCTACGCTGCTGATTTTTCCATTTAATTCGGAAGGAAGTGCAAACGTCAAAAGACGCTTCTCGCCGCTTTTAAGTTGGGTGTTTTCTATCTGTTTATAAGGCATGAGGCCCAAAACGGGCACGAGCTCGAATTTCTTGGCAAATGTTTTAGTGATCTTATATCAGTAGTGTCCGGTTAAGAACTTTATAAATTATAGTAAGTTATATTTTATC
>CAYMVZ010000133.1:0-5254 GCA_964394335.1 uncultured Nitrospinota bacterium
GATTGGGACCAGAGATAGCTCTTGTGATAACTGCTGACGACAAAGATTCTTTTCTTCAAGGGCTCTCCATAAGCCAATGAAGTGAACAAAAATCCCACAAAGATAAGGGGAAGCCATTTAAGTGTAATCTTAAATTTTTCCATTGGTGCTCCATTTCTCAAAGATCTGCCGTGCTTTTTGATGACCTTGATCAAGGGCTTCTTCTGGTGTCAGTTTCCCAGAGGCAGCTTGAGCAAACACTTTTGGGAGGATCCATTTGCTAAATATCTCGTCAGTGGCAGCATTTGCGTAACCGGGGAATCCAACGTTAGTTGTCCATTCTGAGACATCCTCAAAAACTTTGTATTTGTCAGGTGGGGTTGCCTGAGAATCATGGCTGATGAGCTTTTTTAGATCAGGGACTGTTGATGGATAACAGGGGAAATTATAAAATTGACTTGCCAAAAATATTTTGCGGGAATGTTCCACAAAGTCTATCAAAAATTTCTTGGCCCCTTCAATATTTTCAGCAAATTTCCAAATGACATAGACATCCATAAGATGGATGAGCCCGATTCGACGCACAGGGCCTGCGGCTGCTTTTGTCAACCAGATCCTGTCTGCCATGGGGATCTTTTGATTCTCTCCAGCGCGGGTGATTGAGATGGCATTGGCGGTCAGGGAACCCCTTCCAGCGAGCATTAAACGATTGTTAGATGAAGCATCCCAGGCAAAAACCTCATCAGTCATGCTTTCCTGATAAAGAGCTTTGACAAATTTAATCGCTTCTAAAGTCTGTTTTGATTTGAGAATGAGGCGGCCATCAGAATTTTGAATGGAAGCTCCAAAAGTTGCCATGATCGAGCGAAGGGCCATGTTGGTATCAAGTTCAGGTGCCAACCCGATGCCGACGGGAATGCCGTGTTTTTGTTTAATTTTACGCCCGCCTATACGAATCAAATCCCAATTGTCGGGGTGCATTCCTATGTCATCCCATAGATCTTTCCTATAGTTGATCGGATCCGGCACATAGCTATCGGAGAAACCGAAGTATTTTTTAGTTTTAATGTTATAGGTGCTTTTGAGGGCAAGATCGATAGGCTTACCATATTTACGTTCACATTCTTCATGGATTTCCCGGTGGTCGATGACATGATCTTCGTAGATTGATGGAGGGCTTAGGAAAAAAAAGATATCGTGTCCTTTTTGAGCAGAAATTTCGGCAGCGGCACGACTGCGCAAACTTGTCATGCCAGCATTGTCCACAATCACACGGGTATTGTTTTTCTCCCCCCATTCTTTGACATAAACCTTGTTAAACCATTCATCAAAGGCCGGGACAAAGTGGTGCCACTGAAGGATTTTTAACGTTTTATGGTGGCTGGCTTGAGCCCGACCAGGAATAATCACAGCAGGAGCTACTCCAGCGGCTAAACTCAAAGCACCCGCTGTTTTAAGAAAATCTCGCCTGGTCAGCCTATTTTGTTTTGTCACCGCATTTTCCTTTGCTTGTTATTCCTAATAGAACGTCAAAATTGAAATGTAGGGTTCAGCTATGCGTGCAATGTCAGAGGACATGTAGAAGAAAAGTACATGTTTCTCTATAGGAAAATAGATACTTAGGCTCGACTTATATGAGTAATATAAACTCTTAAATTCTTGATTTCAAGTGATATTTCAGGTTTTAAGGATAGGGGGAAAGAGGCTGGTAGTGAGGTTTGTCAAATTTTTGCTCTCTAAAAGAAGAAATTGGATAAATCCGGATAAAGATATTGATAATCGGGTCTGAGTTGGGCAGAGCGAAAACCTGCTTATTACTGAAGATTATGAAGAAGTGAGGGAAAGTAATGTCCGTGCCATTGAACTTATATGCATTGCTATTAATGATCAAAAAAAGAAAAGTGGTTTAAGAGAACTGCCGCGATATAAAGAACTTATGGCTGATGCCCATTTATTGAAAGTGTTTAGCGAGGGCATTCCCCTCAGCTTGCTGCGGGGAGCTTCAATTACCGGGACATGTCAATATGTTTACAGTTATACATAACTTTGTTGAGCTGGTGTGGCGAAACCGCTCATTTGACAATATAGAGAAAGAAAAAACAAGGTTTTACTTCTTTGTGGTACGGGAGATACTTCTTAATTTATACCATTCTTCAAAGACTCCCTCACCTGTTTTTTTTACTTGCCAGAATGCTTAAAGTATGATAGCCTAAAAAGTTTTAAAAATTTGGTCTACTAACAAAAAGTGGGCTCATAAGCCCGCTTTTTTTGTTTATGCCTTTTTTTTGGCAAATAAATATTCATAAAATTTTGGAAATAAGTAATAAAAAATCAATTATTAACGAGAAAATTCAAAGCCTTATCAGGCCAATCGTAGAAGCGGAGAAAATGGAACTAGTGGACGTGGAATATAAAGTGGGGCCAAATGGGGTTCTCAGAATATTTATTGATAAAACAGGGGGGGTTAATGTTTCAGATTGTGCAAATATCAGTACCCAGGTGGGAGCATTTCTTGAGATTGAAAACATAATTGAAAATAATTATGTATTGGAAGTATCCTCTCCGGGATTAGATCGCCCTTTAAAAAATAAAGCGGATTACGACCGAAATAAAGGAAAACTAATAAAAGTTTCTCTTTATGCGCCGTTGGAAGGCAAAAAAACATTTACCGGACAGATTATTAGCACTGATGATCAGAAAGTTATTTTAAAAGAAAAATCAAATAAAATTATTAATATCCCATTTGCCGACATTGCAAAAGGGATATTGGAAATAGAATTTTAAAAAAATTGTCAAGGGGTGGCGTAATGAGTGTGGAATTGCTCCATATTATTGACCAGGTTGGACGGGAAAAAGGGATAGACCCTTCTATTCTTGTTGAGGCGCTTGAAGCGGCAGTGCTATCGGCATGTAAGAAGAAGTACTCTTATGAAAACTTAGAGACTCTATTAAATAAAAAGACCGGCGATGTAGAACTGTTTTTATGCAAACAGGTAGTTGAAACTGTTGAAGATGCTGATAAAGAAATAGATTTGAAAAGCGCACAGAAAATAGATTCAAATGCAAAACTCGAAGATATAATAAAAGTTTCTTTTGGGAGGGAACCTTTAGGCAGAGTCGCAGCGCAAGTTGCCAAACAGGTAATAATACAAAAAGTAAGGGAAGCTGAAACTGATATTGTACTAAAGGAATTTAGTGAGAAAAAAGGTGAGCTGGTGACTGGTGTCATTCTACACCAAGAAAGAGGAGATATAATAATCGACCTTGGAAAAGCTGAAGGAATTTTACCCAGAAAAGAACAGGTTTATAAAGAAGATTTCAAAAGAGGAGAACGCATTAAGGCTTTCTTGCTGGATGTGAGAAGAAGCGCAAAAGGGGCCCAAGTGATTTTATCACGAACACACCCAGGGCTTCTTACAAGCCTTTTTCAAATGGAAGTTCCTGAAATATCAGAAGGAATTGTAGAAGTAAAAGGAGCGGTTAGAGAACCCAATGGACGATCAAAGATTGCAGTTCTTTCCAAAGAGAAAAGCATTGATGCCGTTGGTTCATGCGTGGGAATGCGTGGCGTTAGAGTGCAAGCTGTTGTGGCAGAATTGAGAGGAGAAAAAGTTGATATCATTCAATGGTCTGATAATCCGACAGTCTTTGCTAAAAACGCATTGAGCCCGGCAAAAATTGCTACTATCGTTCCAAATGAAAATGAAAAACATTTGCTTGTTATCGTACCGGACGACCAACTTTCATTAGCGATTGGGAAGCGGGGTCAAAATGTACGGCTGGCATCCCGGCTATTAAACTGGAGCATTGACATTAAAAGTGAATCTGCATATCAAAAGGATTTAGAGGATAAAGGTGCTTTATCGGCAGCCAGTGACTCCAAATTTATAAAAGAACTGTGCAAGATTTCCGGTTTAGGCAATGTTATTGCCAATCTGCTCGTTGAACACAATTTGATCGAACCTGGGAAAATTGAAGAAATAGGCACAGAAGGTTTAACCAAAATTTCTGGCATTGGCTTGAAAACAGCTGAAAAAATTGTAGAAGTTTGCCAGGACTTTAAAGCCAAAGCAACGGTGCTTCTGGAAACAGACATTGAAAAGCTTGAAACATCCGATATCGACGATTATCCGATAGATGAGCTTAAGGGAATCGGCAAGAAAACCCTGGATATTCTTAATGCTAATGGGTATCAAACCGTAGCGGAATTATCGGTAGCGGAAATTGACGAACTAATTTCTTTTGAGGGAATTGGCGCTAAAAAAGCTGAATCAATATTAAAAAGCGCCCAAGAATTTATGGAAAAATATGAAAATGCTTAACTCTGCAAAACCGCAGGAAATCTTCAATAATTATTAAATGAGTGCAAATGGGAAAAACTCGAGTATATAAATTGGCAACGGAATTAGGGATATCGAACAAAGAATTGATCTCTGAGTTAGTAAGTTTAGGTTACCCCGTTAAAAACCGTATGAGTACGGTTGACATAGATGAGGTTTTTAAAATACGGGAAACCATCTTAGCTAAACTTAAAGAAGCTCAAAAAAAAGATATTAAACCTGAACCGGCTGCTCAAATTTCGGAAACAGTTGCAGCTGAGCCAAAGCCACTCCCCGGTAAGACTTTAGAAACTGAAACAGTCCCAACAGAAACTACCGCTGAAACTGAAAAAGCTCTTGAAGAAATTGAAATTCGTGAAAATATTACTCTGAAAGAGTTTGCTGAAAAAATGAAGTGCACCCCAAATGAACTAATGAAATCATTGATTAAAGAAGGCGTGATGGCTACTATCAATTCTCCCCTTGATGAAACAATAGCCAAAGTATCAGAAAAAATTTTTAAGAAATCCTTAAAGTTTATTCCAGTTGAAGCAGATGAAATTTTCGACGATATTCTTGAGGAAGAAGAAAATTCTGATGATTTCGTACCCAGACCTCCTGTGGTAACAATTATGGGGCATGTGGATCATGGAAAAACTACATTACTGGACGCTATCAGAGAAAGCAAAATAACCGAAAGAGAAGCAGGAGGAATTACTCAGCACATCGGGGCTTATGAAATTTCTCACAAAAAAGGCTTTGTTGTCTTTTTAGATACGCCCGGACACGAGGCCTTTACGGCAATGAGGGCAAGAGGCGCCCAGGTAACGGATATTGTAGTACTCGTTGTAGCGGCTGATGATGGTCTTATGCCTCAAACCATCGAAGCCATTCACCACGCTCAAGCAGGAAATGTGCCTATTGTTGTGGCTATTAATAAAATTGACAAACCTAAT
>CAYMVZ010000134.1:0-5149 GCA_964394335.1 uncultured Nitrospinota bacterium
ATGAAACACTAACTGATTTTTCTGCTTCCTGATAGCTAACTGCTAAATCCTTACTTCTATACTAATAAGCGCTTTTGTTAATTAATCCTTTCCAGATAGTAAGCCACATAATTTTTAAATCAAATAAAAGGGACCAGTTTTCGATGTAATAAAGATCATATTCAATACGCTTTTCCAGTGAGGAATCTCCTCTCCAGCCGTTTACCTGTGCCCATCCGGTAATTCCCGCTTTCATTTTATGTCTTAGCATGTATTGATACACTGATTTTTTAAAATCATTGACAAAGACGGGACGTTCCGGCCTTGGCCCTACTATGCTCATATCACCCTTCAGTACATTAAAAAATTGAGGAAGTTCATCAAGGCTGGTTTTTCGCAAAAGTTTTCCTATTGATGTTCTGCGAGAATCACCCTTTTTTGCCCAGACCGCTCCTGTTTTTTCTTCAGCATCCTCAAACATGGTCCTGAATTTATACATTGTAAAAAGTCGGCCACTAAATCCCATACGTTCCTGTTTATAAAGAAGGGGTCCTTTGGAAGTTAATTTTACTGCAATTGCTATAATTATGATCACCGGGGACATAACGATCAGCATGATTAAAGAAGTAACAATATCAGCAAATCTCTTAAATAGTTTGTTCCAGCCATATAAAGGTCCTTCACTTAAACTAACTATAGGCAGACCGTCTATATCTTCAATCCCCGGGTTGAGCCGCATAAACTGTAAAAGATCCGGCACAACTTTGATATCGACAAATTCTTCCCCTAAGTAGCTTATAACTTTTTCTAATCTATCATGGGCATGGCGCGGCAAAGCTATAAAAAGCTGGTCTATATTATATTCCCTCACGATTTTTTGAACATCCTCCAATTGCCCTAATATTTTTTTCCCTGAAAGGAATTGACCAACTTTATTAGAATGATCCGTTAAAAAACCAACTATATTAAATCCTATTTCCGGATGAAGATTAATCTTTTCAGCAAGGTTTTTTGCCAAATCTCCGGCCCCAACGATTAAAACATGTCGGAGGTTGTATCCTTTTTCTCTAAAATATTTCAAGGCTCTTCTTAAGTAAAAACGGGAAAGACTAATAGTTAAAATACTTAAAAACCAGAAAAGGACCATTACAATTCGAGAATAGGAAATTTGACGATAAAAAAAAGTAATCGCGGTAAGGATAACAATGGAGAAAGAAACTGCCTTGAATATGTTAACAAACTCATCTAACTGTTTTTTTCCCCTCATTGGTTTATAAAGACCACACCCTACAAGGCATACGGGAAAAACAATGCTAATGAAAAGGAGAAATATCAGGTAGTCGCTAAAAAACGGTAAGGTATGCTTTAAAGGAAATAATTCCAGAACAAATCGAATAAAGAAAGAAGCTAACCACGAGAAAACAACCGAGGCGATATCGGCAATAAATAATATTGAAATGAATACTTGAGCGTATTTTTTTAGCATAGAAATACTTTGTGCCTTAGTGACTTACTCTTTATTTCAATTCTTTAATAAAAGATAAAATATTATTATACACTGCAACACAGTTTTCATTAACGACATTATGTTTATCCGATTCATGCCAGTACACTTTTTTATCTTTGGATGAAACTGTTTCAAAGATAAATTCAGCGCTTCGGCGTTTTATGATAGGATCACAGGTAGCCTGAACAATCAGTAAAGGTATAGATACTGCTTTTAACCGTTTTTTGACTTTTTCTATATAATTTTTTAAATCTGCTAATTTTTGCAGTGGCAAGGAACGGTAATTGACTTGAGGGCTTTCAGTATCCCATTCAATGAATTTTGATTTGACGCCCGGAATTAATCTGACAAGCTTTTCCATTTGAGCTGAAAAAATTAACGCAAGATTATCCATCCCTTCTACTTCAACTGCTGCTGAAATTGAGACAACGCCTCGAATGTTATCCCGCGACTGACTTGCTAATTCCAGAGCGATAACAGCCCCAACAGAAAACCCAACCACTACAACATCTCTACACCATAAAGATAACGCCTTATAACCTTGTTCAATTGATTCGATGGACTTTTCCCATGGTGTCTGATCCAGATCATAAGGGGATGTTCCGTAGCCTTTGAGTCGCACTCCATAGACCGTATAGCCGTGATCATATAAAAACTTTCCAAGAGGTTTCATCTCTGCCGGGGAAGCGGGAAATCCATGAATTAATAAAAAACCTGTCTTTCTCCCTTTTACTCCACGGGATTTCAGAAAAAAAGGTTCGCCGCTTAGGATTTTTGTTTCTCTCTGGTTAATGTCTTCATAATCAGAACCGGAAAATTTCTTTTTGTCCTGGTGAAATATCCTCAGATCATCATCATAAAAATATTCCGGCAACCGCTCATTCTCATATTTATTAAATTTTTCTCCCACTCTTTCCACAATTTTCCGCAACTGCTTTATTGGTTTTGCCTCGTTATAAAGAACTTTTGGTGTGTTTTTAATCCTGATGGTGTCAAATTCAAATTTCTCTAAAAGTTTTGGAGAAAAAGATAAAGCGTCTTCTGTAATGCTTATAAGCCCTTCTTCCTGAGCCATCAACAAAAACTGGTTGAGAGAATCATTTTTCCCTTCAAGAAGAGAACAATAACGTTCGGGATCTTTCAGGTGTGGATGAAGGATCAGATTACTTTCTTTTTGTATTTCCTTGATCACGCAGAATAAGATAGTAGAAAATTTATTTTTTCCGATATGAAATAATTTCTTTTCCGCAATGAGATAAAAAACCATTTGGGAAGCAATATGAGAAAGATTAATGGTTGCATGGGAATAAATTGTCTTCATGCACTTGTCGGTTAATCTTTTGGCAAGAAGTCTTATCCGGCCCTCATATAAATTGATGAACAGTTTAGTAAGAAAAGAAGAGTTTGGGTTTGTGTCGTCAGCTGGTCCAACTTTCAGGTGGTAGAGCCCCTTCAAAATGGCCTTATCAATAAAAGCGAAATAATTTCGGACATTAATAGGGGCACTTAAATGAATATCCATGTCAGTATTTTTAGTAATCAAATTTCCTTCAATAGCCATTTCTTCAATCAAACGCTTATTTTTATTGCCAAGATGTTCCGCCATAAATTTAAGGAAATTTTCCGATATTCTTAAAGGATAAAAAGTAATGGTGGCGGGCACTATTTGAGTTGGGCGCATGTGAACAGGAGGTTCTCCTGTTTTTTCGTTTCCGGAAAAACCGTGAGAATAAAACTCAATTCTGTTTATATCATTATTTTTCAAAGCCAGACGATACAAAAATCTGCATGTTTCCACGCGGAGGGCTATAACTGCAGCACCGGTATGAGGACGCCTTTTTGACCGCTTTTCTCTTGAGTAAACGGAAAAGCGGCCGAACTTATCCATCACGCTTTTATCTTTGATCATTGCTCCTTCAGGAAACACAATAATTTTAATATTACTGTTTATTTCCTTGGTTAGAAAATTAATAATTTCAGGATAAGTGTGAGGAATAGCGCCAATATTTACGAGATAGTTACCGAAAACTCCATCATCAAAAAGATTGGCGGCAGCTATGGTCCGGCAGAAAATATTTTGTTTATTAGCAAATAGATATTGAGGAACAAATGTTTCAAAACGAGAGAAATGGTTGAAGAGAAAAATATCTCCTTTTTTAATCGTATCATTTGCCTCATGCAGCCGGATATTTACGTTTAAAAATTTGATTATAAAATCGAGGACTTTGGCAGTGCGAAGGTAAGTATTTTCATCAATTCTGAGATTTTTCTCAGTTAACTCTATCATTTTATTTCAAAATACTTTTAATCCCTCTTAAAGCCTGACGAATACGATGTTCGTTTTCTACCAGGGCAATACGCACATGCTGGTCTCCCCCTTCTCCAAATCCGATCCCAGGAGACACAGCAACTTTTGCCTCTTTCAAGAGGAGTTTAGAAAATTCCAAAGAGCCCATCTTTTTGAAATTATCCGGGATTTTCGCCCAAACGAACATTGTGGCTTTAGGCTTTTCAACATGCCACCCCGCCTGGTTTAGCCCGTCAACAAGCAGATCGCGACGCGTTTTATAAGTTTCAACTATTTTATCGACACAGTCTCGCTTACTGTTTAAAGCAATGATAGAAGCAATCTGTATCGGTTGAAACATACCGTAATCCAGGTAGCTTTTTATACGAGCCAATGCTCCTATTATTTCTGAATTGCCTACCGCGAAACCAACACGCCAGCCCGGCATATTATAACTCTTTGAAAGGGAAAAAAGTTCAACCCCTACCTCTTTCGCTCCCGGCACCTGTAGCATACTTGGAGCTTTGTAACCATTAAAAACAAGGTCCGCGTAAGCAAAATCATGAACAACAGTAATATTATGCTCCCTGGCAAAGTCTACAACCTTTTCAAAAAAATCATAATCTACACAGGCGGTCGTGGGATTATGCGGGAAGTTGATAATTAAAATCTTAGGGTGAGGCCAGTGGCGTTTAAAAGCCTTTAACAGATTTTCAAAAAAATCACCCTCCTTGTCCATCGGAATCTGAACCACATCTCCATTTGCTATTATTACAGCATAATTATGGATGGGATAAGTAGGCGTAGGCACCAGGACAACATCTCCCGGCCCGATAATGGCCAGCGATAAATGAGAAATGCCTTCTTTGGACCCAATAGTCGCAATAGCCTCTGATTCCGGGTCTAACTCAACGTCAAAATTTCTTTTATACCAGTTTGTAATAGCAAGGCGCAAATTTGGAATGCCCTTTGAAGCTGAATAACGGTGGTTTTGGGATTCACGCGCTTTTTCAATAAGTTTTTCCACTATAAAATCAGGTGTCGGCTGGTCCGGGTTCCCCATTCCAAAATCAATAATATCTTCTCCATTTCGGCGAGCTTCAATCAGTAATTCCCTTACAATATTAAATACATAGGGAGGAAGTCTTTTTATTCTTTGAAATTCCCGCATAATTTTTCTGAACAACAAGTCTTTATTATTTTCTTATTTCAGCAACCTTTTCTAACTTCCCTTATTAATGGGTGATAAGAATAGTGTAATTTCCCCTTAGCAAAGGAATGAAGCCTAAAAAATTCAGGGTGTCCGAAAACAGACTGCACATGTCATTTCGAGCGGAGCGAGAAATCTTAAATCATTAATCATACAGAAGTTAAAG
>CAYMVZ010000135.1:0-4929 GCA_964394335.1 uncultured Nitrospinota bacterium
GTACAGTTCTACTGTCAAAATCAATTGCAACTATACTCCCATCCGGCAGAGTAGGTGACATAGAATCACCTTTTGCACGGCTGCATTGAACATTATGATCTTCTTGCAGCCAGGTTTTTGGGATAAGAGTGTGTTCCGTCGCCCTGTGCTTGAGAGAAATAAAACCGTCTAAAGCGTCATTTGAAACCAGTGGAACCGGCGTATGAGTCTTTGATATTTTTTCAGGATTAATTGCCTTATCATTGAAATCCGAATGTAAAATTCTAAATGCAATCGGTTTTTTTGGATTAGTGAAGAATTGTCTTATTTTTGAATGTTTGGTAAGAAAGAGTCTTAATACTCCTTCTGCTTTATCTAGTCCAAGCTTTTCACAAATACCCTCTACAATACTTTCACTTACTCCCGGCCTTTTTCCGGAACAAATCCTGGACAATACGGACTCATCTATTCCAAGGTCCTCTGCAGCTATGCTTCTGGTTCTATATTTCTTATCAACCACATCTTTAACATAATCCGCTAAAAAAGAACTCTTTTTTTTCATGTCTTTCATAAAATCATTTTCCAAAAAAAACCTTAATAAATTAATGCTCTTTTTCTTAAAAAAGTATCGTTGTATATTAGTATCATTTAATAATTATATTGTCAACCACCACACTTAGAAAAATATTTTTTCCGATATTTATTAAAGATTGTCTCTGCCTCTTCTCTGCAGCCGCCACATCCGGTTGAAATTTTTGTTTTTTCCTGAAGCGTCTCAAAATCTTCTACACCATCCAGAATATATTCTTCAATCTCATGGTCTGTAACATTCAGGCAGTTGCAAATTATTTTCGCCTTTACTTCCTTAATTCTTTCTGTTTGGCCTGTTTTCTTTAAGTAATCGTTGATGGCGGCTCTCAAAGCTTTATCTCCCAACACAGAGCAGTGAATCTTTATAGAAGGAAGTCCTCCGACACGATCCATAATATTCTGTGGTGTCAATTTCAAAGCATCATCTACTTTCATTCCGTCCTTTTCAACAACCATCTCCGACATAACAGATGTGCTCCCAATAGCGCTGGCACATCCGAAAGTTTTCCATTTTAAATCAAAAATACGATCTTTTTCTTTATCAACCTTGATCCATACTTTCATCATGTCCCCGCACTGGGGATTTCCAACCTCTCCTATCCCATCGGCCATGTATTTCTCTTCAGAAGTTTTCAAAATATTTCTCGGGCTGTTGAAGTGATCCATGAGTTCATCAGTATATCCCATAAAATTGTTCATTTTTCCTCCTTTAGGTTTGATTCATAATATCTCTCTGAAGTTTCTTCAAAATTTTAATATGAGTTTTTTTGTGTCAGTAGCAACACTTTAATGCTTAAAATTTATGCGGTAAAGCATCGATTATTTTTTCTATATCTTCACCTTATGGGAGTATCTCTACCTTGTTGACGCTTTCTAAATATGCTACCACTAATTCTTCATCTTTCAAATCAATTATTTTTAAATCAAAAATGCAATTTAAAATTAAAGTTAGGAAATCACATTATCTTACTTAGACTACAATTTGGCTGTCTGGATTTATTCAATTTAACATCTATGCTAATATTAAACCCATGAGAATTATTTTTTACATTTTTCTCCTTTTTATTGTTTTGTACCTTATTTTTTCTCTCCTTTTTCAATCTAATAAAAAGTCGAATGAGGATAATGTGGGAACAGAGATGGTAAAAGACCCGAATTGTGAAACTTTTATCCAGAAATCTGACGCCATTCGGCGATATATAAAAGGGAATTATTATTACTTTTGCAGTTCCGCATGCGTAAAAGAGTTTAAAAAAAAATGAATCCTTTTAAAAAAAAATTGAATCTCATTATTAAATTCATTCGTAAATTTAAATTTATTAGAGGAAAGGGTTTGTCATGAAGAGAAATAAACGAGTAACAAACAATAAAACTATCTCTTATAAAAAATCATCTAATTTTTGCAATCACTGTGGCGGTGCTTTAAAATTATCTCAGAACGATGTTTCCTGTTTAATGTGCGGCCGTAACGCAAACCATTTTTGCGATAACTGCTTAAGCGCCCGGAATACAATAAAAAAAAGCGCCTGAGAGATCAATTTTTGAAACAGATTTGATAAACCCCTTAGTTCCGCATTTCTCATTATCAATAAAAATGTTAGACACAGGGCTGGCTCTGGGACTATTGGAACACACAAATATACGCCAGAACTCAGTTTCCGGAATAGATTAATCACACGCTGTGGGTTAAATTCCCTGCAGCTTGCTGCGGAGCAGTTCAAGCTTCAACGACTCAACTTCGTCTAATTTAAGCATAAGGCGAAAGGTTTCACGAATTACCTCGCTGGCATCATTGAACAACCCGGAACTCACCTATTCCTTAACGATTTTCTCTTATTTTTTGGTCAGAAAAACATTCACTGATTTATCCTCCAATCTATAAGAATAAAAGATATTACATTCGTTATTTTCGCACCAAAATCCCAAGATAGAAAACATATCGGGATTTGGAAACCGCCGAAATATATCCTGAAATACTACATTCTCGTAGATTTGACTCCTCACCGTACTCCACCTGTACTGTTCCATCGCAAATTTGCTTGTAGCCTTGTATTTCGGGCAACTTGACGGTTTTCCGAAATCCTAAATTGGATTTAGAGAATTCTTACATGAAATGCAGTCAAAATAGAATAATTATTTCTCAATAAAATATACTTATGGTTATGCTATTATAACAGTATTGAGAACGGCGGTGAGATAATGTCCCACTAGGGCATACTTTTAAAAAAATACAGCGGACTAAAAGTGTGCCATGTACTATGCTTTCTTTCAGTAAATTGATTATTAACACTGAAGGAAGGCGGGAAGGATGTACAAAGTGGGATTGTATAGACGAGTTAGACAAGCTTATTATGTTGAGAACAAGAGTATCCGGGATATTTCACGAACACACGGTCTTCATCGTGATACTATTCGTAAGATGCTGCAGTATTCAGCTCCTCCTGGTTACAGACGAAGTAGACCTGCCCTGAAGCCCAAGCTCGATCCCTTCCGGGAGATAATCAACACTATCCTAAAAGAAGATGAGAATAGGCCCAAGAAGCAGCGTCACACAGCCAAACGGGTGTTTGATCGTATACAAGATGAATATGGCTACGAAGGCGGTTACACAATAGTAAAAGATTATATACGGGAAAAACGTTTTCGTTTCCGCGAGATGTTTGTTCCTTTAAGCCATCCTCCGGGACACGGTCAGGCGGATTTTGGTGAGGCCCTTGTGGTTATTAGCGGGGTTGAGTTGAAGGCACACTATTTTTGTATTGATCTTCCTCAGAGCGATGATTTGTTCGTAAAGGCGTACCCGGCGGAGAAGATGGAAGCCTTCTGCGATGGACATAACTCTGCTTTTTCGTACTTTGGCGGTGTACCGCAGAGAATGTTGTACGATAACACAAAGCTTGCAGTAGCAAAGATACAAAAAGACGGGAACCGCAGATTTACCCGCAAGTTTGAAGAGTTGTTATCTCATTATCTTTTTGAGGCCCGTTTTGGCCGTCCCGGCAAAGGCAACGACAAGGGCAAGGTTGAAGGACTTGTCGGCTTTGTGCGGCGTAATTTTTTTGTTCCCATTCCGCGATTCAACAGTTTTGACTCACTAAACAGGTGGCTTGAGGAGCAATGCCGCAAACGACGTGACCGACGGCTTCGTAGTCACAAAGAGACGATTGGTGAGCGTTTTGAACGTGACAAGCAAGCCTTCCTGCCGCTGCCGGCTTTTCCCTATGATGCATGCGATAAGGTAAATACTAAAGTCAACTCTCTGTCACTGGTACGATACAAAACCAATGATTATTCTGTGCCTGTCGCTTATGGGCACAGGGAGGTACAGGTTAGCGCTTATGTCCACGAAGTTATCATAAGTTGCGGAACAGAGAAAATCGCCAGACATGAACGCTCCTATGATCGAGAAGATTTTATTTATGACCCCTTGCATTATCTACCGCTCATTGAGCAGAAGATAAACGCTTTGGATCAGGCAGCCCCGTTACAAGAATGGACCCTGCCCGATGAGTTTGCCACATTACGTCGGTTGATGGAATCCCGCATGGGCAAAAAGGGCAAACGAGAATATGTTCAGGTATTAAGGCTTATTGAGACGTTCAGGCTTGAAGATGTTCTGACTGGTGTGCATGAAGCAATGCGGCTTAAAGCAATCTCCTTTGATGCCGTCAAACATCTTCTTTTGTGCCATATTGAAGAACGACCAGCACGGCTTGATCTTGAATGCTATCCCTATCTTCCCAAGGCTCAGGTGCAAACAACTTTAGCCAGCAAGTATATGGACCTTTTACAGGGAGTACAGCTATGAGTGAAAAACCGCAGCTTTTGCTGGCTCATTATCTGAAAACGCTCAAGCTTCCAACATTTTATCGAGAATATGGCAAAGTGGCCAAGCAATGCAGTGTCGAGGGAGTGGATTATGAAGGATATTTATTACGGCTTTCTGAACAGGAGTTAGTCGACCGGCAACGCAGAATGGTTGAGCGTAAGATCAAGCAGGCGAAGTTCCCTACCATAAAAAGACTTGATAGTTTTGATTTTAAAGCCATACCCTCCCTTAATAAAAAATTGGTTATAGAACTGGCCCGATGCGAATTTATTGAGAGGAAAGAAAACGTTATTGCTCTTGGAAACAGCGGTACGGGGAAAACACATATAGCAACGGGTCTTGGTGTAGCTGCTTGTCAGAAAGGATTATCTGTCCTTTTTTCAACTGCGGCCTCTATAGTAAACGAGTTATTGGAAGCTCGGGATGAAAAATGTCTCTTGCGGTTCCAGAAATATTTATCCAGACACAAACTGCTTATTATTGATGAGCTTGGATTCGTACCTTTGTCAAAAACTGGGGCAGAGATGCTC
>CAYMVZ010000136.1:0-4809 GCA_964394335.1 uncultured Nitrospinota bacterium
TCTCCAGAATTAGCTTCTGATGTTCTACTTGAGTTAGATGAAAAGTCTAAATTTTTAATCATTGAGGATGTTGATGATAAAAAATTGATCTCTATTGTCGAAGAGATGGAATCAGACGATGCCGCTGATTTCATCGCTGACCTTCCAAAGGAAGACGCAAAAAACGTACTGAGTTCAATTTCTACTGAAGAATCAATAGAAGTAAAAAAACTTCTTGAATATCCGGAAGATTCCGCCGGTGGTATCATGCAGACTGAGTTGGTTTCAATAAGAGAAACCTCGACTGTTAGGGAAGCCATTAGCAGTGTAAAATCTATCTCCAAAGAAGTGGAAGACATACATAACGTTTTTGTCATCAATAGAAATGGCAAATTGACCGGTATATTGCCGATCAACAGGTTGCTTCTGCATCCTTCAAATACCCCTGTTAAACGTTTAATGAACAAAGACCCCATTGCTGTTAAAACTACGGTAGATCAGGAAGAAGTAGCGCTCATATTTAAAAAATATGATCTGGTTTCC
Source organism: uncultured Nitrospinota bacterium (assembly GCA_964394335.1). Lineage (GTDB taxonomy): Bacteria > Nitrospinota > Nitrospinia > CAJXCL01 > CAJXCL01 > CAJXCL01. The sequence goes on from CAYMVZ010000136.1 coordinate 523, forward strand.
GTACCGGTTGTAGACAACAAAGGAAAATTAACAGGTCGTATTTTAGTTGATGACATAGTAGATGTATTGGAAGAAGAAGCCTCGGAAGATATTTTAACAATAGCTGGAACAGACGAAGAGGAACTTCTTTTTTCTCACACTATTTTTAAAGTTGCAGGATTTCGCCTTCCCTGGCTTATCTATTCTCTCGCGGGGGGACTAATCACCGGATCATTAATATGGATATTTAAAATCACTTTGAAAGAGGTTATCTCACTTGCTGTATTTATTCCTGTTATCATGGGTATGAGTGGCAATGTTGGAACTCAATCCTCTGCCATTGTTGTTCGGGGTCTCGCGACAGGCCGTATCAACATATCAAACTTTGTTAAATTGTTGTTAAAAGAATGCGGCGTCGGACTTTTTATGGGTCTTATCTGCGGTTCTATTGCGGGATTGATTGCCAGGATGTGGCATGGGGACCTGTGGTTAGGAGTTGTAGTTGGGTTCTCTATGTTTTTAGCCATTTTTGTCGCTGCTTTGCTTGGTTCTTTGATACCTATGATTTTTCACCACCTAAAAATAGACCCTGCTATTGCAGCAGGTCCTATTGTCTTAGCCATTAATGATATTGTTGGCCTTTTAATCTTCTTTGGATTGGCTAGCATGTTACTCGGCTTTATACATTAGGCCTGCTTTAAACTCAAAAAACAAAATTGAAGTTCCCCGTAGCAAGCTGCGGGGAATGCGATAGCTAAACACTGTCATCATATTGTTATTACTAACTTGTGCAACTTAAAAAAAAAGGTTGCACGCACAGCACATTAAAAAAAATAACAAACTACATTATAGAGTATTATTTATATTTTAAACTCACTCTGCGGTAAAACCGCAGTGAATGCGCTCGCTAAACACTTTTAAAAAAAACTTGACATTTCCTTGAATTTTAGATAAATATTAAGTGTCATTATGCCGATATACCTATAAGTAAAGACTTTTAAAGAGTGAATGCAAATGAAGTATTTTACTATTGTAGTACTCCCTGAAGCTACAGGTAAGCCAAAAAAATTTCGGTTTTATAAATTTCTTTTTAAAGGGTTTATCGCAGTTTCCATCCTTTTAATTAGCGCCTCCGTATTTTTTACTCATCGCTATTCTGTTATAAGCAAAGATGCTAAGGAAGTCACCAAACTTCGATCAAAAACCATTGCCCAAAAATTGCAGATTCAAAAATTTGTAAAGCAGGTTCAAAAGTTTAAAAAACAGATGGCGCATCTCGAAAAGTTCGATAGAAAACTTCGTACCGCCACTGCTTTAGGTAAACCTGAAGACACAATCCAAAAAAAGTGGGGTATCGGTGGCACATCTGAGGAAAATCTAACCGTTGCAAAACTTTCTACAAACGCAACCGCGCTTGAACGATTGTCTGCTGATTTGGAGCAGTTAAAGTCTCAAGCAGATTTGCAAGAAATAAGCTTCTTTCAATTAGACCAATTTTTTAAAGACCGACAGTCGCTTCTCTCCTCAACACCTTCTATTTGGCCGACTAAAGGTTGGGTTACATCCGGTTTTGGGTATAGGAGATCACCTTATACCGGCGTCCGGGAAATGCATGAAGGTCTCGATATAGCTTCACGCATGCATTCCAATGTGATTGCGCCTGCTGATGGCATTGTGATCCGGTCAGGTCGGGATCACGGTTTAGGTGTGTTAATGGAAATTGATCATGGCTATGGTGTCGTATCCCGCTACGGTCATAACTCTAAAAATATTGTGAAGGTAGGCGATCATGTAAAAAGAGGTCAAACACTTGCCTATGTAGGAAATACAGGACGAAGCACAGGACCTCACCTGCATTACGAAGTTCTGCTAAATGGTATTCCTGTTAATCCGATGAGATATATTTTTGAGTAAGGTTTTTTAATTAATTTATTATATACCTATACTGACCATAAACCCGATCTTGTTAACCTAAACATGATCGGGTTTTTTGTTTTTATAAGCCTTTTGGTTCCAAATCAAATAATACCGGAAGATATCCAAACATTTTTACTACCTTAATCTTTCAGGAACTACTGCGAACCATGCGAAATTTTTTATTTAAAGTTTTCAGCAATTTATCTGTTTCTGGTTTTGCTGTTCTCTGTCTTCTCTGTTTTTTACAAACACCGGACTTATCTTACGCAGAAGAAACTCGTTTCATAAAAGCAAGAGAACGAATGATAGCTAAAGATCTCAAGGGACGGGATATTAAAGATTCAAAAGTCTTGGACGCCATGAGACAGGTAAAAAGACATCTTTTCGTGGACAAACATCTGCAAAAAGCGGCCTATTCAGACCACCCGCTTCCTATTGAAGAAGGTCAAACTATTTCTCAACCCTACATTGTAGCTCTGATGACGCAGATTTTGAATGTGTCACCGGGAGAAAAGGTGCTGGAAATAGGAACCGGCTCGGGATACCAGGCCGCGGTCCTCGCAAAGTTAACGGATAATGTCTTTTCTATAGAAATTAAAAAAGGATTGCATGAAAAAGCTAAAGAACGATTTAAAAAGTTGGGCTACAATACAACGAAATTAAAATATGGAGACGGATATTTTGGCTGGGAAGAATATGCCCCTTTTGATGCGATTATAATAACCGCCGCGGCAAACCATATTCCGCCGCCATTAATCAAGCAGCTAAAAACAGGTGGAAGGCTCATTCTACCTCTCGGCAACACAACTTTATATCAAACCCTGACTTTGATAACTAAATCGGAAAAAGATTTAAAAGTCCGGCATTTTAGCGGCGTAGTCTTCGTCCCTATGACCGGTAAAATGCAAAAATAATTATTATCTTGTTTATCCTGTTTATCCTGTCTAATATAATTACTCAATGATTACCTAATTAAGGGTGTATATGAACAACAAGAAAGTTGTGCTGGCGTACTCCGGTGGACTTGATACATCAATAATTGTTCACTGGCTGGCAAAGCAGGGATACAAAGTTATTGGCCTGCTAATTAACCTTGGCCAGAAAGTAGAGGACTTGGATTCTATTCGCGAAAAAGGTATAAACGCGGGAGCAGAGAAAGTACTGGTTGAAGACGTCCGGGAGGAATTCGTATCTGATTATATTTTCCCGACTATCCAAGCTAATGCTGTGTATGAGGGAACATATTTATTAGGAACATCCATTTCCCGTCCTTTAATCGCAAAAAAACAAATAAAAATCGCGGAATCCGAAGGCGCTCAATACGTTTCTCATGGAGCCACAGGCAAAGGGAATGATCAGGTACGGTTTGAACTATCCTATTACTCCCTGAACCCGGATATAAAAGTCATTGCTCCATGGAGAGATGAAAATTTTTTAGTTCAATTTGCGGGACGACAGGAAATGATTGAATACGCGAAGAAGAATAATATCCCTGTAAAGGCAACAAAAAATAAGCCGTGGAGTTCCGATGAGAACCTGATGCATATCAGTTTTGAAGCCGGTATGCTTGAAGATCCGTGGGAAAAACCGCTTGAAGAAATGTTTGAATATTCAGTATCACCCCAAAAAGCTCCGAACAAAGCATCTGAGATTTTAATTGATTTTGAAAACGGAATACCGATATCTGTCAACAGCAACAAAATGTTTCCAGCAGAACTACTTGCTTACTTAAATAAACTCGGCGGAGAAAATGGAATCGGCAGAGTGGATATGGTGGAATCACGGTTCGTGGGTATGAAATCCCGTGGAGTTTACGAGACACCGGGAGGAACTATTCTCCATGCAGCCCATAGAGCCATAGAATCAATTACCATGGACAGGGACGTCATGAATCTGAAAGATTCGTTAATGCCAAGAATTGCCAGTTTAATTTATAACGGGTTCTGGTTTTCTCCTGAGATGAACTTGCTAAAAAATATGATTTCCGAAAGTCAGGAAGGTGTAACAGGTGAAGTACGAATAGAACTGTACAAAGGAAACTGCACCATCACAGGAAGAAAAGCTCCAAAATCTCTTTACGATAAAGACATTGCTTCAATGGACAAAGGGTTCGAGAAGTATAATCCTAAAGATGCCGAAGGATTTATTAACATTAACGCCGTCCCTTTAAAAAGTCAAAAAGGAAAAGCAGATTAAACTTTTTTAACGATGGAGCTAAGACGCGCAAAAAACACGACAGAGTTATTGGGCGTTGAACTCCAGCGCGGGATTATAAAATATTTAGTTTATGAAAAAACAATTGTGCGATTTCCATAGACAAGTGTTTTCCGCTGTACATGTGACCATATTGCCCTTGAAAGAACAATTTTTTCAAGATCACGCCCCTTCCTG
>CAYMVZ010000137.1:0-4688 GCA_964394335.1 uncultured Nitrospinota bacterium
CCCTCAGATGTTGATAAGAAACAATTAAAAGAACTGAAGCTGAAATTGGATGTAATTAAATAGGATTGCTCACGGTTTATACGTATTATCCTTAAATCTGCATTTATCTGCGTCCAATAAAAAAGAATAAATGGGACGCGGATCTTCGCAGATAACCGCAGATAAGAAATGAAAAATAATGCTGTTAGAGTTCGTTTTGCGCCCTCCCCTACCGGTCATCTGCATATCGGCGGTGTGCGGACAGCGCTGTTTAATTACCTCTTTGCTAAACATAATAACGGAACTTTTTTACTCCGCATAGAAGATACCGATACCTCCCGCTCTACAGAAGAGTCCATTCAGCAGATCATTGAAGGACTCAAATGGATAGGGATAGAGTGGGATGAAGGACCTTTCAGACAGACTGAAAGAAAAGAAATTTATCAATCTTATCTTGAAAAGCTTTTAAATGAAGGAAAAGCCTATAAGTGTTATTGCTCTTCGGAAGATCTTCGTGAAATGCGGGAAAAAGCAATGGCGGCCGGAGAAAATCCACGATATAACAGAAAATGCCGCGATTTAACTGACCATCCAAAGGATGAACCTTTTGTTGTCCGATTCCGAACTCCAGTTGACGGCACAGTCACTATAAACGATCTGCTCCATGGTGAAGTTACTTTTAATATGTCTGAAATGGACGATATAATCATCGCCCGCTCAGACGGCAGTCCGACTTATAACTTTGTAGTTGTTGTGGATGACGTAGAAATGAAAATCACTCACGTTATCCGCGGTGATGACCACCTTTCAAATACTCCAAAGCAAGTTATGCTTTACAAAGGTCTTGGTCTACCATTCCCCGAATTCATCCATATTCCCATGATTCTTGGCAAGGATAAAAAACGATTGAGCAAGAGACACGGAGCTACTTCTATTCTCGCATATAAAGAGATGGGATACCTGTCCGAAGCAATACTTAATTATCTTGTACGCCTCGGCTGGTCTTCCGGAGATCAGGAAATTTTCTCCAAAGAAGAAATGATCGAGAAGTTTTCCCTGGAAAATATTAATAAATCAGCCGGAGTTTTCGATACTGATAAATCGCTCTGGTTAAACCAGCATTATATTAAAGAAAGCAAGCCCGCTGATTTATGCCCTCTTTTTAAAAATTTCTTATTACGCGAAAAAATAATTTCTACTGAGAGTGATTTTACTGATAGTGAAATAGAAAAGATTATCCCTTTATTACAAGAGCGAAGCAAAACTCTAATTGAGATGGCTCATAAAGCGGAGTTTTATTTTAAAGAGGAAATCGTTTATGACGAGGCCGCTTCCAAGAAATTTTTAAAAATTGAAATAATGCAAATATTTAAAGAGTTTAATGAAAAACTTAAAGTAATAAATGAAGTTTTGACCCATGAAAATTTAGAGCCCATATTTAATGAATTAATGAAAAATCATAATCTCAAATTAGGTAAAATCGCCCAGCCTTTAAGGGTAGCACTCACCGGTAAAAAAGAAAGCCCCGGAATATTTGAAGTAATCGCTTTGTTAGGGAAAGATAAAGTTTTAAAGCGTTTGCAGAAAGCTATTGAATACATCCAATCTTAAATAATTTAACCGCAGAGGGCGCCGAGATCGCAGAGAGAAAAATGGTATATTCTTTTCTTGCGGATGTTGTATTAATTACCCATTTCCTCTATGTCCTCTTTGTTGTGGTCGGTCTGCTGTTCATTTGGATCGGAGGATTAATGAAATGGCAGTGGGTAAAGTCATTCTGGTTTCGTATTCTTCATCTTGCTTCAATAGCTTTTGTTGCTGTTATATCATTGTTCGGCATTCCCTGCCCTCTTACGATTTTGGAAGGAAATCTTCGCATAGCAGGCGGAGTAGATTTTTATAACCAGAGCTTTATTCAATACTGGCTTCACAAAATCCTGTTTTATGAAGCTCCTGAGGAGATATTTACTATAATTTACTCGGCTTTTGCTTTAGCAGTTGCAGGATCATTCTATTTTGTCCCCTTGGCTAACCCGCTAAAAACGCGAAAAAATGCGAAGGAGTAAGCGTTCAGCAGTCAGCATTACACACCCCGTCTCCATCGGAGCCACCCCTCTTTTTAGAGGGGAGTTTTTACACACACTAAAACATATTTTTTTCATACAGCACATGCTTGACAAAAGAAGGTCTATAATCCATGATAAATTGATATGCAGAATGAAAGGAAGGGAATATGCATAAGGAAGCTCTTAGATATCTAAAAAACGCTAAGGATATATTAAAAAAAGTTCCTATTGAGGATAACTTTTACACCGATATTAAGCCTGTAAGAGAAGCATTTGGTACCGCATATTTGGCCATCCTGGAAGCTATTAATGAGGCATTAATCAAAAAAGGCTATACCAGGAAAGAACTTCCCAAATCCGTCGAGGGATTAAGAAAAGCGTTTCGTAAACACTTATCCATTCATAATGGAAAGCTGATGAGAGACTTTGAGAGACTTTATGACGGCGTACATATAGCAGGGTACTACAGAGGACTAATTTATAATAAAAATGCCGTCCATGAGTACCTTAAGTCTGCAAAGGCGTTTATTAATAAGGTCAAGTAAACTGACGGTTTAAATATTCGCAAATTGAAGCTCTCCGCAGTAAGCTGCAAGGAATTCGCTCGCTAAGCACTTCCAAGTCTCCGATGTTATTCTTCTATTGGCAAATCTTCAAAGTAAAATCTATTTATTGAGCAAGATAAACCCCGTTTGAAGTCCCATATTAGGAGTTTAATTGAGTGGGTTAAGAGTTATTTTCGTGTTTTTTATGGCAGAAAATTTCTTTGAGCTCACCTGGGCGGCAGCCCTATTTGGTTTCGGCCTTCCCTGACCTCAACCCTTCGGGCGGTTTACAAAGAAAACCGTCCAATTCGGTTTTCCTTACCGAATTGTGGTTCAGGCCCCCGGACTGTTTAGGTAATTTTATGAAAGATATTTTCTTTAGAACTTCTAACGTGATGTACAGGGCAAACAGAAAAAAAAGGATCCCATCGATGGAAAAGTTCGCTTTTCAGAGGAAAGGTGAACTTTTAGTGTTTTACGCCCATTTTCTGGAAGACTGTTGACTTATTAATTAAATATCTAAATAATTGAAGTAGTTAGCAATGATATTAACATTTCGGACAACTTCTATTTTATAAATTTTTATAATACGGATATTTTTTTCAGATGGTAGAGGAAATTTTACCTCAAGAAAGCAAATCTCAAGAAATTGGGCACTATGCTGTGAAGGCATTTAATGCTTCATGCCCGCTAAGTTGGAGACCAACACCAACTGAAGGAGATTCTGATTCAGAGATAAAAAGGTAATGCTCGATTCTGATCTTGCGGAGATTTATGGCGTTACTACTAAGCGGCTTAATGAGCAAGTAAAGCGTAACCAAGCTCGATTTCCAGAAGATTTTATGTTCGTTTTGAGAAAAGAGGAACTTGAGTCTTTGAAGTCGCAATTTGCGACCTCAAAAAAAGTACGTGGAGGACGTCGCACTTTACCCTTTGTATTCACTGAACACGGTGCTCTAATGATAGTAAATGTTCTCAACAGTCCTATCGCAATAAGCGCCAGTATTCGAGTTGCGCGAGCTTTTATACAAATGAGAGAAATGCTAACTGCCCATGTAGACCTGAAACGGAAAATTGAGCGGTTAGAAAAGAAATATGAAAGTCACGACATGCAAATTAAAACGGTATTTGATGCTATAAAATCCTTATTAGAACCACCAAAAAAGGCTAAAAAGAAAATAGGTTTTAATTGCTTAAGGAAAAGGGGTCTGTTGCCGGGGGACAAGAATTTAAAAAGCTGTCAGTTATCAGCGTGCAGCAGTCAGCATTACACACCGCGCCCATTTCATGAGAACTGTCTGTCCAAAGCGATAAAATTTGTCATTTCGACTGAAAGGAGAAATCTTTAACTCTTGCATGATCAATTGTTCAAGATTTCTCGCTCCGCTCGAAATGACAGGTGCAGGCAGTTTTCGGACACCCAGCTTACAACCCTAAAATCTCCTTTTTCAAGGAATATCTTAGAGAAGTATCTCTGCATAGTCGCTGTGATTTGAATTTCACCTATTATCGCTATATACTTTTCCAATAAATGAAGATCGTTTTACAAAGAGTTTCTGAAGCTTCTGTTGAAATAGATGGAGTTGTTGTCGGTAAAATCGGACGTGGGCTCGTTATTCTGCTTGGTGTTGAAAAAGGAGATTCTTCAAAGGATATCGAGTATCTGGCTGAGAAGACGGTCAACCTTAGAGTCTTTAAAGACGAGCAGGAAAAAATGAACCTCTCGCTGCTTGATATCAATGCTGAGATGTTGATTATTTCTCAATTTACCTTAGCCGGAGATTGCAGAAAAGGGAGAAGACCGGGATTTGATAAGGCCGCGGAACCTGACCTCGCAAAGAAGCTATACCTTGAATTCATTCGCTCTGTGCAAAATAAAGGAATAAAAACTGATGAAGGGAAGTTTGGAGCGTTAATGAGTCTAAATATCAATAACGATGGACCTGTTACTTTTATTCTGGAAAGTAAGTAATGTCCTCTAAAAACCAACATTTTGATCTTCTATTAGATGAATTTATTAATTATTTAATTGTAGAGAGGCGTCTTGCAGACAATACAGTTGAATCTTATCAAAGAGATATTCTCCGTTTTCTTGATT
>CAYMVZ010000138.1:0-4598 GCA_964394335.1 uncultured Nitrospinota bacterium
TCCAGTATTGCCACTCATCCGAAGCAAATGCTCTGCCTGCATAACCAATAACAAGTATATATGTTATGAAAAATGTTAAAAATCTTATCAAGTTATAAGTTTTTTAAAATTGTTTGTAAAAAGGTATTACATCATGTTCAAGATTTTTTCTGGCAATTCATTTCTATTACTCTCTGTTACTTCAATAATTTTTATGTCACATCTGTTTTTAATCTTTCTTATAAAATCTGTTCCACCTGTCGCAATGGTACCAATAACCGTATTGTCTGAGTCTAATGCTTGAAGCGCCGCTTCCTTAAACTTTTCTGAAAAGCACTCCATTTTCCCAATTTCATCAAGAATAATTATCTGACTTTGATTATCCGGGATTATAGAGGGAACGGCAATATTATCTATGTTTTCAATGCTAACCCCATACTTCGAAACAGTATAAGTGCTTTTAATATCCCTGTGTCCTAATAGCCCTTCTTTTCCGTCAAGTGCAATCATTTTGAATCCCTGACGCTTACCGTCAACACGGATTTCTTGAGTATAGAATCCCTTTGCCGGTTTCTTTAGCCCCGCTAGAACTTTCTTGATAACTGTTGTTTTTCCTGATGAGGGTGGTCCGGTGAGAAAAATATTTTTCATTGAAAAAAATTTGACAGGATTATCCTTACAGTTGCATAAAAAATTGCCCAAAAGGTGTTATAAGCCTTATGATTAAATGATTTTAGCAGTTTCTATGGTCTATTCTGTAATTCACCTTCAGTGAACTATAGAAACTGTTCTCTTTATGTCATTTCGAGTGTAACGAGAAATCTTTATACACGGTGGTTTAAGATTTCTCCCTTTGGTCGAAATGACATAACATACGATTTTCTGCCTTTTTTAATGCAAGATTTAGGTTAACAGTCATCAATTAAAAATTGATAATTGTTAGTTGACCATTGCTAATTAATTAAAGCTCCCTGCGGCAAGCAGCGGGAAATGCGGTCGCTAAACACTTTCATCCTGTCATCCCGTCAAAAAAAACAGAACGATTGAAACGCTTAAGTAGATAAATTCAAAATCAGCGCTTTCATTTCCGTCATTTCCTCTATGGCGTAGCGGATACCTTCTCTGCCGAGTCCGGAACTCTTTACTCCGCCATACGGCATGTTATCTATTCTAAAAGTCGGGACGTCTCCTACTACCAGGCCGCCGACTTCGATTTCTCTATAGGCACTGTAAATTAAATCCAGATCCTTGCAGAAAATACCGGCCTGGAGTCCGAAATCCGAATCATTGACCTCTTGTACAGCAGCATGAAAATCGGAATAACTTAAAAGAGTTACAACCGGGGCAAAAAGCTCCTGACAACTGACTTTCATGTCTGGCTTGACATCAGTTATTACCGTTGGTTTTAACATGGTTTCATTTCTTTGCCCACCGGTCAGTATTTTTGCGCCATTGTTTACAGCTTCTTTGACCCATGCTTCAGCGCGTTCTGCTTCTTTTTCAGAAATCATTGGTCCGACATCGGTATTTTCATCAAGAGGATCGCCAGTTTTTAATGCTTTTACTTTTTTAATAAATTTTTCCTTAAATTCTTCAAAAATTTCATCCTGCACAAAAATTCTCTGAACGGAAATACAAGTCTGTCCGGCATAACCGAACCCACCCATAGTGACTCTATCTACAGCATAGTCAAGATCAGCGTCATTATGAACAATCACTCCGGCATTGCCCCCTAATTCAAGGGTTATTCTCTTTTTTCCACATTGCTGTTTAAGACCCCATCCCACCACAGGGCTTCCGGTAAATGTCAGCTTTTTTATTCGCTCATCCGTTATTAAAGGTTCAGCTACCTGAGATGAGCAGGGAAGGATGTTTAATGCGCCTGCAGGTAGTCCCGCTTCCATAGCAATTTCTCCTAACTTGAGAGATGAGAGCGGGGTCTGAGAAGCAGGCTTCAGGATCATAGTATTCCCTGATGCAATGCATGGAGCAACTTTATGAACTACCAGGTTCAAAGGGAAATTAAATGGAGAAATTCCCGCAATAGGGCCAATAGGAAATCTGGAAACATTACAGATTCTGTCTTTTCCATAGGGATGAATATCCAGTGGAATTATCTCACCATTAATTCTCTTTGCTTCTTCTGCGGCTATGGTGAAAGTGAGGATGGATCTTTCAGCTTCAATTCTCGCTGCTTTTATTGGCTTGCCTGCTTCTGCCGCTATAGTTTGAACCATCTCCTCCTTTTTGTTCTCTAATCTCCGGGCTATGTTGGAAAGGATCTCCGACCGTTCATAAGGGGGCATTTTTTTAGTAATCTCAAAGGCCGCGGTAGCCGCCTTTATAGCGTTTTCCACATCATCAGGGCTTGGACGATAGACCGTTCCAATGACTTTCCCGTTATAAGGTGATTTAACATCATGCTTTTCAGAAGACGTAAGCCATTGGCCGCTGATTAAAAATTTATATTCTTTACTCATTGTTTTATCCTCCATTTTGTAAGAGGGGGAACTCAATTTGAACTTTAAAATATAGCAACTGAATTAAGAATGCAATTTTAAAAGTAGATTAGAGTTATTTATTAAGGCTCCCGCCCTGAAGATCAAACGAAAAAAACTTCGTCAAAAGAGAAGTTTTTGCATTGTAATAGTATAAAAGATTTGAAACTACCTGCAGATCAAATTACAATCAATGAGTATGTATAATCCTCTTAAAGGCTCTTACTATTTGCTGCAAGGCGCTAAAATAATCTCAAAACCGGGCATCCGGGGGGTTGTGATGATTCCACTATCAATTAACATAATACTTTTTGGACTGCTGATATGGTATGGTGCGGGGCAGTTTTCTGATTTTGTCGAATGGCTTTTGCCGGATAAAGCGGAGTGGTTTAGAAGGTTTCTCTGGCCAATATTTGCCTTAATCTCGCTTATTATAGTCTTCTTTGCTTTTACGCTTGTTGCCAATATAGTGGGAGCTCCTTTTAACGGTCTGCTATCGGAGAGAGTGGAAGAACATCTGACCGGAATAAAACCTGATCAGTTTGGAGGATGGCGCAAAATGATAAATAACTTCATCCCTTCGCTCATTGCAGAACTTAAAAAATTACTTTATATAATGCTTCTTACATCGTTGTATTTACTGATATTTATAATTCCTGTAATTAACGTAATTGCTCCGATTTTATGGCTGGTTTTCAGTGCCTGGGTGCTTGCGCTGGAATATGTGGAGTACCCTATGTCGGCTCACAATATTTCTTTTAAAGAGTTAAGGAAAAGATTAAAAGAGAGGATGCTTTTAACCTTTGGTTTTGGATTTTCAACCCTTGTTATCACAACCATTCCATTGATTAATTTCTTGGCCATGCCTACCGCTGTGGCCGGTGCCACCGTCATGTGGGTTGAAGAATGGAGTGAAAAAAAGAAAATTGCACAATCCACTGACTGCTGAAGGCTGACAGCTTTTTTATAATGGACAAAGATATGAATGTATTGGTTGTAGGCGGGGCAGGATATATTGGATCTTTCATTAATCGACTGCTGTTAGAGCAGGGGTATAATACAACTGTTATCGACAACCTCTCTACCGGTCACCAGACTTCTCTTTCTAATAAAACTGAATTTATTGAAGGAGATTTAGCGGACTACAGTCTGCTTAAGGAGACGCTTCAATCACATAAGATAGATGTGGTAATGCATTTTGCCGCCTTTGCCCTGGTAGGGGAGTCGGTGAAAAATCCTGGCGCTTATTATGAAAATAATGTAGTCAATTCCTTAAACCTGCTTATGGCTATGAAGGAAACCAGGGTTAAGTACTTCATTTTTTCCTCGACTGCCGCAGTATACGGCGAACCGGAGGGTATTCTGATTACGGAAGCGCATCCTGTTAAGCCTATAAACCCTTACGGCTCTTCCAAAACACTGGTTGAAGAAATTTTAAAGGGTCTATCCATTGCTGATCATCTAAAATACGTTTCGTTAAGGTATTTCAACGCAGCAGGAGCGCACCCTGATGGAAGCCTGGGTGAAGATCATGAAAATGAAACCCATTTGATACCTCTAACCCTGAAAGCTGTCTTAAATGAAAAGACAGGGGGCGAGCCGCTTAAAATTTTTGGAACTGACTATAATACGAAAGATGGAACCTGTATCAGAGACTATATCCATGTGTTGGACCTTGCAGAAGCACATATTCTTGCCATGAAGCACCTTCTTGATGGAGGGGACAGCGACATCTTCAACCTTGGTAATGGAAATGGTCATTCCGTGTTAGAGGTCATTGATACTGCTCAAAAAATAACAGGCAAAAAAGTTCCTGTGGTTAAGGAAAAGAGGAGGGCAGGGGACCCCGCTGTTCTGGTAGCAAGTTCAGAAAAAATTTCCAAAAAACTCGGGTGGAAGCAACAATACGCAGGCCTTGAAACTATCATTGAAACTGCCTGGAAATGGCATTCAACCCATCCGGGAGGATATAAAGATAATAATTAAGCTGACAGCTTTCAGCAATCAGCTTTCAGCTTTTTGGTCTGTTAACTTGATAGCTGAATGCTTAGCGCAGCCTTTGGCCGCAACCACAATTCGGTAAGGAAAACCGAATTGGACGGTTTCCGAAGGAAAGCCGCC
>CAYMVZ010000139.1:0-4478 GCA_964394335.1 uncultured Nitrospinota bacterium
CCTTTCCTCCCCGTGCTCCCGCACGGGGTATCCAGGGTTGTTTTCTCATGAAAATAATTAAAACCATTGCCGCGATGACCTCCCGCAGGAACAAATGGGGGTAGGTCATTACTGTATCTTCAGGTTCTTTTTCTACCTGTAGTGTCTCCCCCTTAACCAGAGCCATTAATCCATAGGTTTTATCAGGGTCAGCTGGGAATATCTTTCCTTTATCTTTTTCTGATTTCATATCGGATCCTTTGCCACGAAGTCACTAAGACACAAGAGAGAGTGCCTAAAGTGAGCTAAAGTTTGAAGTGACTAAAGTTATGACAACAAAAATTATAAATTTAAATTATATTTCATTAATTTTAGGCACTTTAGATCATTTTACACTTTAGTTCACTATTATAGGTGGCTTAGTTGCTAATGAAACTCATGGTTAAAAAAACTTCCTCATAAAAATCTTACAGCGTATTAATTTATAATGGCCCGGAAATCCCGCCGTCTTTCCGTATTCTCCAGAAATGAATTGCCATAAAAAGTATAATTGCCAACGGCAGCACAACACAATGCAGAACATAAAACCTTAACAGGGCATTTTCACTGACGAAATTACCTCCCAAAAGTAAAAACCTTATTTTTTCCCCAATAACCGGAGCATAACTGGACATATTGGTTCCCACTGTAATGGCCCAAAAAGCCAGTTGATCCCAGGGGAGCAGGTAACCGGTAAAACTCATCAGTAATGTCAAAACAAGAAGAATAACCCCTACTACCCAGTTAAACTCTCTTGGTGGTTTGTATGCTCCGGTAAAAAAGACACGGCACATATGAAAAAAAACAAAAGCCACCATCATATGGGCAGACCAGCGGTGAACATTTCTTAAAAACACGCCGGAAGAAACTACAAACCCCAGGTCTTTCATGTCGTTGTACCCGGTAGGAACGGATGGGTGGTAATAGAACATAAGCAGGATACCGCTATAGGTTAATATCATAAATAAAAGCAGAGACAGTCCGCCCATACAAAAAGTATATTTAAACCGAATAGCGTGTTTTCTCACCTTAACCGGATGCAAATGAAGAAAGAAATTGCCGAATGTGCGGATAGAACGGTCTCGATCAGTATATGAGAAGTCATGTCGAACAATGGACTTCCAAACCCTGTTTTCCTTAATTAAAGATTTAATTTTTTTCATTGTTAAAAATCCTAAAAACCTGCGTCCGAATCCAAATTTTTATACAATCAATTTAAACTTGGCATCAACCTCTTTTTTCATGTTTACTACAAGGTACCGGTCTCTGGATAAAGTCAGCTTATAATGACGAAGAGGTTTTGGAGCCGGGCCGGATATAACATTTCCATGCTTATCAAATTTGCTCCCATGGCAGGGGCAGTGAAACTGATTTTTTTGCGCCAATTTTACAGTACACCCAAGATGAGTACAAACTGCTGAAATAGCTTGAAATCCACCTTCTCTATTAATAATGAAAAGTTTTTTGGCTTCAATAAATTTGATAGAGTCCTCAATAAAGTCATCTGCTTTTTCTAATTTAAATTTAAAGGGTGGTTCGAATAAAACGTTTGGGTCTAAATATTTCAAGGAAATAACAGCAGTCCCGGCGACTGAGGAGCCAATAGATGTATGACCAATCAGTCCAAAAAAATCACGGCGGGTAAACTCTTTTTCATTCATAGTTTATTTTTTTAAAGAATTTTTTGCAATGTTTTTTACGCTGTAATTTCTTCCCACTCAAATAATTCCATGGTTATTGCGTTTGTGGGGCACCTCTCGGAGCAGAGGCCGCATCGGATGCATCTATCTTCATTTTTTATTATGGCCGTACCTTCTACAGGGTTTTGAGAACCATATTTTTGTTTGTAAAGTTTTTTTAATGCATCGCTTTCTTTTAGGTTGGCAAGCTTGACCAGTTTCAGGCAGTATTCAGGACATACATCAACACAACCGCCGCATAAAATGCATAACTCTCCATTAAATACAGGATTTACAAAGCAATTCAGACAGCGTTTTCCTTCATTAACTGCTCTTTCTTCAGGCAAAAGAAGCTCTACCTCGGAAATACCGATTCTTCTGTCGATTGAAATAGTTGGCGAAGTTTGTCTTGGGATTTCATCAAAACAATCCGGCATTGCATGATCTTTTAAAACGGTCATTCTGCCTTTTAGACTTCTTCTTTTTTTCCCCTGAATATAATCATCTATTGCTTTGGCAGCTTTATGTCCATCCGCAACAGCGTCTACAATTAAACGAGGTCCTAATGCTGCATCCCCACCGGCAAATATTCCTTTTGCAGTAGTTGCCATAGTTTCAGGGTCTATCTCTATCGTGTTTCGGCGGCTGATTTTTATTCCATCATCTTCTTTAATAAATGACAGGTCGGAGGCTTGACCTATTGCCATAATAATTGTATCGGTCTCTATAATCGATGTCGTGTTTTCTATGAAGGTAGGATTAAAACGTCCCTGACCATCAAAAACCGATTTTACTCGAATGGTTTCCAGACCTGTAACTTTGCCGGCTTTTCCCACAATTTTCCTGGGCCCCGTAGAGTTTAGAATAATAATTCCTTCTTGTAAAACTTCCTCTATTTCCTCTTTGTGAGCAGGCATTTCTTCTCTTGATTCCAAACAAACCATCATTACTTCCTTGGCTCCCATTCTTAAAGCAGAGCGGGCGACATCCACAGCAGTAGTCATCTCATCTTTGTCAGCTTCCTTAACCTGGGTTAAATCCTCTACAGTCTCATGGGCTTCTTTTAACGCTTCCATCATTTCTTCCTGACTCATCGAGTCAATATCTTTTATCTGTCTTACAGCGGAACGAGCCACATCAACAGCAACGTTTCCACCTCCAATTACAAGCACCCGGTTTCCCATCTCAACCTTGTATCCAAGATTCACATTTAATAAAAAATCAACTCCCTTGAGGACACCGTCCAGTTCAACCCCTTCCATTTGCAAATCCCTGCTTTTATGAGCGCCAATAGCAATGAAGATTGCTTTAAAATCTTCTTTTTTTAAATCCTGCAGACTAAAATCTTTTCCCAGGGTTTTATTCAGATGAATTTCAACTCCTAATTTCTCAATTGCATCAATATCATTTTTTATAGTGTCGCGGGGAAGCCTGTACTCCGGAATACCGAGATGCAGCATGCCTCCGGCAACCGATCTCGATTCAAAAATCGTAACACCGTATCCCATTAAACTCAGATCATGCGCGGCAGAAAGGCCTGCAGGACCGGAACCAATCACAGCTACTTTCTCTTTTTTCTTTTTAACTTCTTCAATCTTTGTATTATGCCCTTTGCTCAGATCATGATGTTCTGTCGCAACTCTTTTTAAAGCCCTGATAGAGATAGGCTCATCAATATTACCCCTCCTGCAGGCTGTTTCACATGGATGGCCGCAAACTCGTCCGAGAGTATAAACAAGAGGGTTAGGAGCACGGGCAATGGAATAGGCTTCTTCATAATTGCAGATGGCGGTTTCACAAACATACCGGCCGGCGCCGGTATGAATAGGACAGGCCCACTGGCATAATATCTGTTCCCGATAATACTCAATGTCAGGTAGGGTGACTTTATATTTAGGTTTTGTAATCATAAGCTTTCTTCAATGGATGTGATCGGCATTCTGCATTTTCTCAAACTTATATTAATAATGATACTGAAAAAGTCAGAAAAATACTTATTGATAGGAAGGCATCTTTTAATTGACGGTTCACATTTATAAATTATTTTTTAAATAATTGTTGATTCTACATTCCAAAGGACTTATACTTGGACATAAAGGAGGAATTTATGCAGGCAACAATTGAGCTTTTTAAGAAAGCCTTGAAACATGAAGTAAAGTCCGAAGTTTTTTTTAATCGGGCAGCGGAAATTACGAAAAACGATGAATCCCGTATGCTTTTTTTGGAACTTTCTGACATGGAGAACGGCCATATCCAGCATCTTATCAACAAGACCAAAAGTACCCCCTGGCCGCAGAAATTTAATCCCGAGACCTACGTGAAAGAATTGGAATCGTCTATGGAAAGCATTATTTCAGCGGAGGAGACGGAAATATTGCAAAACGGAGACATGAAAGCGGTATTGGAACTCGCTATTGGTATGGAAAAAGAGGCCTATAACACATTCGTGGAATTGGCGGAAAAAGCCGCGTCTCAAGAAGTGAAAGATTACAGCCGGGAATTGTCGAAAGAAGAAGAGAAACATCTGAACTCTCTTACTTCCCTGCTTACTTCACTGGACATGGACGAAGATGATCGTTCCTCTCTTTAATCCATTAAATTCTCAGAAACCTGTTGACTTAAAAGCCGAATTCAAATAGGCTATAATTGATCGTGCTTAGCGAGCGTACTCCCCATGGTGTTGCCGCGGAAAGCTTCAATGACAATTAGGAGTGCTCAGCTTAAAACAAAAGCAATATATTCATCTGGAGGAAATTCAAATGACAGCAGTTATTCAGTCCG
>CAYMVZ010000140.1:0-4450 GCA_964394335.1 uncultured Nitrospinota bacterium
ACGGCATAGAAAATCATAACTCTAAGGGTGGTACTAAGATTTAGGGTAGGTCACAGGGATTGGGAACAATCTATTAATGAAGAACTCGCTATAGCATCCGGATCGATTAAGCCAATAATTGAAATCCTCCTTTCAAAGGCTAAAAAATGATCTTAATGGAAATGCAGAGCAATTATCTCTTTAGATTGAAATTTCTCCATGCGCGTGGACAAAAGCTATATGTATACTTAAACGTCGCATAATTTTTAGGATTTGCCAACACAATAAGTGATTAGCGTCAATCCGCATATCACTGCTACTGTAGCAAGAAAAAATCCGTATTTCTCAAAGAATTTATGCCACTTCCCTCTTATTTCACTTCGTGACATTGTTTCTCCTTTCTTTGTCTTAGGAGCTGATCAAAGCCGATAGCCTAATTATCCCCCCCTCACTTACTCCCTTTGGACAAAACCCCGGAAATAGCAAGCAGGATCTTTTCGGCATACGCCTTCAACCCCCTATATATTTAGACTTAAATCTTACCTTACAGGTTTTTTTATGCTTAGGGTCAAATCTTTATAATTGACAAAATATGAGAATTTTTGTCATTCAAGTTTGTTTCGATTTTCGGATTTTTTCAAGCGATTTAGTGAATTAATTCTCGACAAAGAGGAACCATCGGAAAATTTTGGACACAATGGGGAAAATTAAATCAGGGCATAATTGTAATGCCCTGATTTAATTGGCGTCTACAAGGGATTTTATGTGTTAGAAAAGTTCGTTATTCCAATGGAATTTACTGTAATAGTGGCTTAATTGCAAAGTTTTTAGCTTTAAGTCAAAAATAAACCGAAAATATGATCGTGAGCCTATTGCCTTAATAAGGCACGATGGGGTCTAAGGGGGGGAGCCACAGGTGACTGTGGCTTCTACCCAATCTACATAAAAACCTAAATGACGGTAAGAACAGATGATCCCCTTGATGATGAGTCTTAATTATTAAGGGCGGACAGCGCCTTCTCGTAATCCGGCTCTGTCGTAATTTCCGGAACCTGTTCTGTATAGACTACTTTATTGTTTTCATCTAATACGATAATGGACCTGGAACAGAGACCGGCCAGGACGGAATCTTTAATCTCCAGACCATAATCTTTCTGAAACGTACTTCTGAATGTAGAGGCTGTTTCAGCATTTTCTATATTTTCTGCGCCGCAGAAACGTTTTTGAGCAAAGGGCAAATCTGCAGAAATATTGAGAACCCGGGTGTTTTTAGCCTTTGCCGCCTCTTCATTAAATTTCTTTACTGAAGTTGCGCAAACCGGTGTATCAACGCTCGGAAAAATGTTCAGTACCGTTTTTTTTCCTGTTAAATCAGAGAGGCTTATCTCCGAAAGATCGCTTTTGGTTAGTTTAAAATTAGGAGCTTCCGACCCTACATTGGGGAGTTCTCCGCAGGTTTCTACTTTGTTACCTTTTAATGTAATTGAAGCCATATTTTAGTTTCCTTTCTCTTAATTAATAAAGTAATGCGTTTTAAGAATCCAGAGGATTTCCTCCACCGGTTCTGTTTCACTTAATAGTAATTGCAATTTTCTCTGATTTTTACAACCGGAACAGTTTTAAACACCTCCTTTTTGCTTAATAGTATGATTGTGATAATGATAAACTTGAGTTAAGCAGAATGTATCTTTAGGTTTTTTTCTGCTTCTACTCATTGACATGCCCTGAGATTTTGTCAGGGTCTTGCGCTGAGTTCTTGTCAGAGTATCCTCTTCTCTGAGGATAATTATCATTTATTGGTATATTTAGACTTCAAAGGCATGGTTAGGATTCCAAAAAAATGTAAAAAACGCAGTTTTTTTGTATCAGTAAGGCTCAAAAACCAGATCGGTTTTACACAAGCTCCACAGGCTCAACTACAAATTTTTATATATTTCTTTTATTTAAAACAATTAATCGAAGAAAAACTGGAAATACAGTGCCTATCTCGTAAATGGTACACTTTTAGTCCGCTATGCCGGTACATTTTTATTCCGCCCCTTGACAAATACCCTTTAAATGGTCAAATTCAATATATTATTATAATATATATATGTATACTTCAGAGTAGAGAGACCTAAGTATACGCGTCAGATATATTTTATAAGCGTGTGATATATTCAGATTTTTGTATCTACTTAATAATGATATTAAGACCGTAGATTATGATTAAAACAAATTCCCCCCACGCATATTCTCCACACTCTTCGCTCTCCTTTTAAGAATCAAACTTGACCTGATAAATACTCTGTAAAAGGGATGGATGGAAGAGCAGGCTAATTCGATTTGTATATGCCCACCTTTCAGCAGAAAACCTAAGAAGCGCAATAAAAGTCCTCGACAAAGAGGAACCATCGGAAAATTTTGGACACAATGGGGGAAATTAAATCAGGGCAAAATTGTAATGCCCTGATTTAATTGGCGTCCCCAAGGGGACTCGAACCCCATTTGTATAGGCTTAACTATTTGAATTTATTGACTGAAAAATTGACAATTTTGGCCTTGGTGACGGTTTGGTGACGGTTTTTCGGTGACGGTTTCTCGAAAACAGTCTTTAAACTATCCGTCAAAAGGTGGGCGTAACGCTTCGTCATTTTCTCATTTGTGTGACCCAAAGCCGTGGAAATTAGATTAAGAGGTACTCCGCGATTAACAGCTTGACTCGCGAAACTGTGACGCGTTCCATCGTACAGTCTTAAATTTTCTTTTGGATTGATCCCGGCATTTTTCTTCGCTTTTTTCCACCAATAAAACAGTGTCCACTGAGAGTATGGACGACCTTCATGAGTGAAAACAAAACTGTCCGGGTGCATGGGTATAGGCAGTTTTTTTAAAACGTCTATTACGTCATCAGCGAGGGGGAGAACGCGAATTCTTTTTGATTTAGTAAACTCTCTTAACTTCTCGTCTGAGAAAGTTCGTCTGACGACAATTATTTTCTCTTTAAAATTTATATCTTGCTTCTGTAATGCCCTCGCTTCGCCGGGTCTCACACCTGTACGCCTCATGAAGTAGAAAATCGGGCTATGCTTTTTCGGAATATGGTTGAATATGTCATCCTGCATGCTGCTATCAATCCAGGCATAGGGGAATTCAGGAACTTCAACTTTTGGGAATTTTGGCATTCTCTCAATGTAATCATGTTCCTTGAGGAGCTTGAAAAAATTAAAAAGTGCGTCCATGACATTTTTTTGTGTTTTTAAGCTAAGATGATTAGGCAACGATCTGTAGAATTTTTCAATATCACCTGTTTTTACATCCCGGACATCTTTCCCTTTAAAAAATTCCCTGAAATAACTTTTCTCGTATTGTTTAAGTTTCTTGACGTAACTTTGGGCGAGGTTGTTTTTCTCGACATAGTTTTCTTTTATCTTTAACCACTCCGCGACCCTGTTTTCAAAACGGTATTCTTTCGCTTCTCGTGGTTTGTAATCATTCGCGTCGAAAGTCTTTTGATCAATTTCATACCGGATATGCTCTAAAGTCCGTCTTACGTGTTTATACGAATTAAAAGAGTTGCCGGATTTGTCGCTAAAAATGCGGATTCTACCGGACCCTGTACTGTGTAGATCAATGTAAAACTTTTTGGGGACCGTCAAACAGTCCAGACAGAAATAACCGTCCTTCTCGTCTTGGAAAGTAAATTTTTTATTACAACGCGGACAAACTTCTTTTGTGCGGATAGTTCCCTTCATGCAGAGAGTGTTACCACAATCAGAATTTTCGGGCAAGGATAAATTTTGACTCACCATTCCAAGGCGCATAATTTCTTTGATTTCGCCCAGGCTGTATAGCTGTTGGAGTTGTTGATTCATTTGTTTTTATGAAGTGCCGCTGCGTTGGCTAAAATCGCCTATTCTTTTTAAAAAATTCGACCAGCCAACACAGAGCGCGGCACAATTATTAAGTTTTTGCTAAAGAATGATATTTCTGAAAAATTGCCCTCGCATATTTTTGCAATAACGACAGTGTAATTTTTTCCCCATGCTGTCTGGACTCCGCGAAAAAAACAGGGAGCCGATATTTCACGGACCAGGATAAAAGTGTCTGGACAGCGGAGGCCGGTAACATCCGACTTCGATATTTTCCACTCAGTAAATCGTTCAAACTCGATTCGATAATCAAGCTAAAATAAAGAAGTTGTGAGCCTCTCTGGATTTCCTTCTCAAACCTCTCCCGCCCAGAACTTAGACTGCCAATCATATCATTGAGAGATTTTCTCTCTATGCTGATTTCATTTTCAAGATTCGATAAGCTGTAATCGCCGACCGGTAGACAATGAGTTACCGTCTTGTATCCGTCAAATAGGTAGGGCTTTTGTTCCCGGCTGTCCACGATAATGGTTAAGTTTTCAATGAATGCTCTTTCGTTCATCAGTTCTTTTACTTTCAATTTTAATTTTGGCTTTTTGGAGCAAGCCAATAACGTCATC
>CAYMVZ010000141.1:0-4370 GCA_964394335.1 uncultured Nitrospinota bacterium
AATGGATTTAGGTTTTTAATGCCCCGTGCGGAAGCACGGGGTTCTTTACTAAATCATTAATTTAAGTTCCTCCGCAGCAAACATACGGAGAATCTTCTCACTAAACATTTTCACTTCAAACACTACATGCCTTACTTTTAACAGCCTCTTTTGCCTTATTCAAATCTCTTTTTAGTATGGGTACAGTGTTAAAACAGTTTTTCACGCAACTCAAAATACTTTCTTGAATTTTATTCCGAGGCTTTTTCAGCGAATAATGGACCCATAATCCATTTTTACGAACCTTGACAAAGCCGCATTTTCTTAAATAAGCAAGATGTCTTGATATTTTTGATTGCGGCAGATTAAGGATTGACATAATATCACATACGCATAACTCCCCGACGGTAAGGATATTCAGAATTCTCATCCTCGTTTCATCTGAGAAGGCTTTAAATGTCAGGGTGGTTTCACTAATATTCATTGCCGCAAAACTATATCTGGAAAAACAGATATTGTAAAGCAAAAATTTTTTTTTATTTCAGGTTAGAGTAAAAGGAACTGGATATTCTCTTGCTGTTATTTCACTATTCTTTTTTCAATCATGTTAACTGCCGCAACGATAAGTATGATTGTTATAGCCAGAAGAAGGGGGAACCCTGAAAGAGCTATATATGAAAAGTTTTCCGAAACAAGAGAGCGGGAGATGTTGACCGCGTAAGTCAGCGGGAGTAAATAAGAAAGCCCCTTTATAATAAGGGGAAATTTTTCCAAAGGAAAAAATACGCCGGAAAAGAAAAACATTGGGGTAAGTGTTAGAGTAAAATAGTAGGAGAAAAATTCGTAGCTCGGGGATAAAGCTGTCGCAATCATTGCCATGGAGGCAAACATGAGCCCCACTAAAAAAATAAGCATGAGGATTGGGATTATAAAGATCACAGGGCCTTTCATTAATCCCGCCATTATGATTATAGCGAGCATAATCCCTCCACTTATCAGACTTTTGGTAGCTCCCCAGAGAATATCTCCCATAACAATATCTCCCACGCTGAGCGGCGTCGCGAGAATGCCATCATAAGTCTTTTGGCCCATCATCCGGGTATATGAGCCGAAGGTACATTCAAAGGTTGCGGAGTACATGGCGGTGACCATGATGATGCCGGACGCGATAAACTGGATGTAAGACACCCCTTCCATAGAGGCCAGGTACCCCCCGATGCCGAGTCCCATCCCGAAAAGAAACATCACCGGTTCACCCAGGCTGCCTATGAGGTTTGCTTTGTAAAATCTTTTATATGAATCCCTGTTCCTCTGCCAGACGCGATAGGCGCGGAACGATATATCCGGTACTTTAAAAATTGATTTCATTCCCGTAATCCCCTGCCGGTTAATTTTAAGAAAAGGTCTTCAAGAGTCGCGGGTCTGTGAAGGACAAGGGGATAATCATTTGACACAAGAAATTGCAGAAGCTCCCTGCCGTCCTTGGAAAACATATAAAGGGTATCCCCCATTCTCTCGTGAGTGAATTCAAAACGGTTTAATTTTTCAAGCAACTCCTTTTCCATCGTGTCATCAACGCGAAGTTCAACAACCTCTTTCCCTATTTTTTCTTCCACAAGCGTCACAGGATTTCCTTCTATTAATATTTTCCCTTTGTCCATTATCGCGATCCGATCACATAACTGGCTTGCTTCTTCCATGTAATGGGTTGTCAGAAGCATAGTGATTCCATTTTTTTTCAGCTGCCTGAGTTTCTGCCAGATCATGTGCCTCACCTGGGGGTCCAGTCCTGTCGTCGGCTCATCAAGTATCAATATTTCAGGATTGTTTATAAGAGAGCGTGCAATCAGCAATCTTCTTTTCATGCCGCCTGAAAGCTCGTTGATGTGAGAATCTATTTTATCCGATAGATTTAAAAAATTAATCAGCTCTTCCGCTCTGCTTTCTGCTTCATTGGATGGAACTTCAAAATACCGGGCGTAAACAAGGAGATTTTTGAACACCGTGAGATCAGGATCGAGGTTTTCTTCCTGCGGAACAACCCCTGTCAACGCCTTAATCTCACGGGGTTTTGTCTTCACATGTCTTTCGCTTACCAACACATTCCCAGAAGTAAGAGGAGACATACAGTTGATTATTTTTATTGTTGTGGTTTTTCCAGCTCCGTTTGGTCCTAAAAACCCGTAACACTCTCCCCTGTTAATAACAAAACTTATTCCATCGACCGCCGTAATTTCTTCATATTTTTTTACAAGATCTTTCGCAATGATCATTGTTTTTGTACTCATCAAAAAAGAATATCAAAGAGAGTGTTTAAAAACAATTAATATAAACAGGAAGCCATTTCCGATATTCTGTATTAAAGGCTGTTTTTTTACTGCAGAGAACGCAGAGTTCGCTGAGAAAAAAAGCACTAATTAGCGTAATTGGCGCAATTCAAGTCTTCGCAGCAATTACTTCATAGGGCGAATCTGCGAAGCCACGCTCAGCGGGGCGAAGCAAAATTCGTGGTTTCTCTATCCTTTCCATCCTTTTTAAAAAATAAATTTCCTGTTTTCAATATTGCATGGATGTTAAAACAATGATATGCTTTTTTCAATTTAGACTGTTTATATACTGTATCTGGAACGGATCAAATGACAAAGGACATCAAAAAACTTCAATCAATCGCTAATGAGGTTAGGGTAAATATTCTGAAAATGCTGGCGAAAGCCGGTTCCGGCCATCCGGGAGGTTCTCTTTCTGCCGCTGAAATCCTGACCACCCTTTATTTCTCTAAAATGCGGCATGATCCCAAGAATCCTGAATGGGAAGACCGGGATAAGTTTGTCCTGTCCAAAGGTCATGGCGCTCCGGTTCTATATACTGTTTTAGGTCTTTCAGGATATTTTTCTACGGATCATTTTGACACATTAAGGAAACTGGGAAGTATTTTAAGAGGACATCCTAATTCAACCACGACTCCCGGTGTGGAGGTTTGCACCGGTTCTTTAGGCCAGGGACTATCACAGGCTAACGGCCTCGCAATGGCCGCCAAACTGGATAAAAGAAACACCCGTGTTTATGTTTTATTAGGCGATGGTGAAATTCAGGAAGGACAGGTATGGGAAGCGGCCATGACCGCAAGACATTATAATCTGGATAATATATGCGCTATTATTGATAATAATGGCTTGCAGATTGATGGACCGGTTGTTGAAATTATGAATATTGATCCTATAAAGGAAAAATGGAGAGCCTTCGGATGGCATACCATAGAGATTGACGGTCATAATTTTGATGAAATTTCTTCAGCACTGAACGAAGCGGACGAGGTAAATGGTAAACCAACCGCAATCATTGCGAAGACAATAAAGGGGAAAGGGGTTTCTTTTATGGAAGGTAAGGTCGAATATCATGGAGTAGCCCCATCAGCGGAGGAGCTGGAAAAAGCGTTGGAAGAATTAGAAGCAGTAACCACGAACTAAACAAATTAAGCGAATTTAATAAGCTCATTTAAAGGAGAAATGTTTTGGTTGATAAATTAGGGACAAGGGATGTGTATGGTAAAACCCTTGTCGGATTAGGAAAGACAAATAAAGACATAGTTGCTTTAAGCGCTGATCTTGCCGGTTCTACTAAAGTCTCAGAATTTGGTAAAAATTTTCCGGATCGGTTTTTAAATATGGGTGTAGCCGAGCAGGATATGATGGGCATGGCGGCTGGTCTGGCCGCGGCAGGGAAAATCCCTTTTGCAAGTACCTTTGCTGTTTTTGCTACAGGTAGAGCTTGGGAACAGATCAGGCAATCCATTTGCCTGCCTAATTTTAATGTTAAAATTGTGGCGACACACGGTGGGATTACTGTCGGCCCTGACGGCGCCTCTCATCATTCGGTTGAAGATATAGGTTTAATGAGAGGTCTTCCGAATATGAGTGTCATTATGCCCTGTGACGGTCATGAAACAAAGTCCGTGATTGAGTTTGCCGCGAAGCATAAAGGACCACTATATATCCGGTTGTCCCGGGAAAAGTTTCCGGTTATCTTTGATGAGAATTGCCCATTTGAATTGGGAAAAGCTTCTGTTGTGAGAGAGGGCAATGATTTGACTTTTGTGATGTGCGGGATTATGGTTCACATTGCCCTGGATGCCGCGAAAATTTTACATGAAGAAGGGATTAAAGTCAGGGTTATTAACTCTTCTTCTATCAAGCCGCTTGATAAAAACCTTATCCTCGCGGCTGCTGAGGAAACCGGCGCGATAATTACCGGGGAAGAACATTCCATTATTAACGGGCTTGGAAGCGCGGTGGCCGAATTATTGTCAGAGAATTGCCCGGTTCCTTTAAAGCGTGTCGGCATTGAAGATCGTTTTGGCAAATCCGGAAGTTCAGGGGAATTAATGGAACATT
>CAYMVZ010000142.1:0-4283 GCA_964394335.1 uncultured Nitrospinota bacterium
GGCATCTCCAGATGCACGTGAGAGTCTATTAGCATGGATTCCTTTATTCTCTTTAAGGCGACGATAACACAATTTTATTTCTTGAGCAATTCGAAGTACAGAAAGCGAAGGCCACACCATTGAAGAAAAGCACAATACAAGCGAGGATTGAAAGGGAAAAAACTTGAAGTTGGGTAGTTAAATCAGATAAATAAAAACCTTTCAACTCAGGTGAGGTCAAGAGATGATTGTACAAACCTGTCAATTCTTGATAAATCATTGGGAGAAATATCAAGAAAATAAACGCCTATACATTGATTCTTTATATCCTCTCCGTTGTCTTCATCCTCTCCGCAGTAAATCACCCTGC
Source organism: uncultured Nitrospinota bacterium (assembly GCA_964394335.1). Classification (GTDB taxonomy): domain Bacteria; phylum Nitrospinota; class Nitrospinia; order CAJXCL01; family CAJXCL01; genus CAJXCL01. Next base: position 350 of record CAYMVZ010000142.1, read on the forward strand.
CTAATATGTTTATAGATTTTTCTTCATTTGGTAGTGTAAATTCCAAATTGAGTCTCACGGAGCCATCCTGTAATTTCTTTACAGTTTTTTTAGTCAAATTGAGTTCATGGGTAAACCGTATTCCTCTTGCACTTAAATCGTTAGATTTTGCCATCAAAGCATTTTGTTTCAGCACATGGGGAGAGTCGTCCCAGCTAACCACGTCATATTTTACCGGTAGGTTTACAGTTGTTCTGGGGAATTTTCTTTTACATTCCATTTATAAGCCTCTTTAGACAAGTCTTTAGAAAGAAAAAGTTGGTCTTAGCAATATTATACTCCGATCTGTCGTCTCAATTACAAGCCTTTTTTATACTATTACTTTGCAAAAGCTTGTTTTTTGAGCAAGTATTTTTTATTTGTTCATCGGAGCGGAAGCTTCAATTGTGGTTGCGGAGCCTCTCCTCTTTATGTTTTCACCCGACATAAAGGTTCTTTTTTTTTAGTTGCAGGTTTGCTTTGGTATGATATTATACATAGTTAGTATGGTTCAATTAATAATTGATTAAATTAATAAAGGAGATCAAATATTATGAGTGATTGCGGTAGTTGCGGTCCTTCGGGAGCAGGCCCCTTTTCTGAAGGCAGAGAATTGGTGGAATTTGTGTACAACGCCCATGGAGGGGGTGTGAGAAACCAGCCACTTCCTAATGGAGGTTTGAAAACAAAATGCCGTGGATGCGGCGGTGAATTTATATTAGGCACATTTGTCGGGAAATGTCCCCACTGCGGTGGCGTTCATGCTGTGTCCCCACCCCGGTGCGAAGATGAAGCAAATATTCAGTTTGCCGGAAAAGATTTTCAACTTCCGGATTAAACTTTGGAATTTGTTGCTGATTTTATTTTGGTTCTGTTTTTTTTAGCTCCGGTGAATGCAAAGAACGGCTAAGGTTCTGGGTAAGTTTTTCCAGACCAGTGCTCAGTTTTACAGGATAGGTTGGAGCAGCATCAAAAGCTCTATATTTTTCCGGAAGAAAAGATAGATTTTTTTGCGCCTGATCCCGAATCTCCGTTAAAGGTGGAATCTGGCAAACAACCTGTCCTTTTTCGACAAATGACACATGAATTTTTCTATACTTGCCTGAATAATCAATCTTTTCATCGTCAAGGGCAATAACGTCTTCTTTTAGCAGTCCATTGGAATCATAAAGCCGCCATACTGTTTTTCTTCCCGGTAAAGTTGCTTTCTCTTGATCATTTGAAAGCTTCATTTTCGGAATCAAATTACCATCAGCATCTTCGATTTCAACAAGCTTATAAACACCGCCAAGCGCAGGAGAAGGACTAGAGGTTATCATTTCGGTTCCCACTCCAAACGCGTCGATCGACGCTCCATTTTTTAAGAGTTCCTCTATCTTCCATTCATTAAGATCAGAACTCGCAAAAATCTTTACGTAAGAGCATCCGGCTTTATCAAAGATATTGCGCACCTTTTTAGAAAGCTCGAGAAGGTTGCCGCTATCAATGCGGACTGCTTTCAGCCGCTGATCTCGAGATTCCATCTCTTTTGCAATCTCAACAGCCTTCCGTGCTCCTTCTAAAGAGTCATAAGTATCAATGAGCAAGATGGTGTTATCAGGAAAAGTCTCGCTATATATCCGGAAGGCGTCAGTTTCGTTTTCAAAACTTGTTACATAAGAATGAGCCATAGTTCCTGTGACAGGAATTCCCAGATGATTTCCCGCATAGACGTTAGAAGTTGCAGAGCACCCGCCGATAAAACACGCCCTTGTTGCCTCAAGTTGAGCCTCTCCCTGGGCTCTCCGCAGTCCAAACTCGGCTACGAGCTTTGCTCCTGCAGCATATACCACGCGGGAAGCTTTAGTCGCTATAAGGCTGGAAAAGTTTATTTTATTGAGAACAAAGCTTTCAATGAGCTGCGCTTCCATGATGGGGGCTCTTACGCGTAGAATCGGTTCCTTAGGGAAAGCCAATTCTCCTTCAGGCATTCCAGAGATGTCTCCTGTAAAGTTAAAATTTTCAAGATACTTGAGGAAGCTGCGGGTAAAAAGATTTTGTTCAGCGAGGTATTCAAGATCATCAGGATCAAAACGTAATTCTTCGATATATGAAAGCACAGAAGGAAGACCGGCAACCACCAGGTAAGAGCCAAAGGGGATATTTCTCACAAAGTAATCAAACGTTGCATAGGGGTTGTGGTTTCCCGCAAAATATGCCTGCATCATGGTTAACTGGTAAAGATCGGTTTTGAGCGCTTGAGTCATAATGAGATTAAAACATAGGCAGACTTGCAATTCAATTTTTTAAATAACTCTATGGATTATGATAATAATTAGGCGTGTCTATAATTTGTAGATATAATTAAGTTAAAAAACTGGAACTGAAATTGTTATGCATTTTATTGATGTGATCATTGTTCTGGCCTTTATTGCGCAGGCCATATATTCCGGGTTTCGTTCTAAAGCCAGGGCGTCTGAAAACCTTACTGAATATTTACTTGCTGGGAGAAGCATAAAAGGCTGGAAGGCTGGCATTAGCATGGCGGCTACACAGTATGCCGCGGATACACCCCTGCTTGTAACCGGTCTTATTGTCACAAGTGGTATTGCGGGGTTGTGGCGGCTCTGGATCTATGCGTTGGCCTTCTTAATGATGGGGTACCTGCTTGGCAAGGCATGGAGAAAAGCCGGAGTGATTACTGACGCGGAATTTACAGAAATTCGTTACAGTGGCAATGCGGTACTTCTTTTGCGTGGGCTAAAAGGTATCTACTACGGAACCATTATTAATTGTGTGGTTCTGGCCATGGTTCTTGTTGCTGCCACCCGTATTTTTGAAATATTTCTTCCATGGCATCTGTGGATGCCCTCAGAGCTGTATCAACCCATATATAATGTGGCTGTAGCTATCAATATTCCCATCTCTTCCAATGTAACGGGTTATGAAACCTTCATCGCCACAACCAACAACATTATAAGCTTGTCCATGATGATTATTTTTGTAGCGCTCTATTCCACAACCGGCGGACTTAGAAGCGTAATCGCCACGGATATAGTCCAGTTTACTATTATGATGCTTGCAACCCTGCTTTACGCCGTTATCGCCATTTACAATGCCGGCGGATTTTTTAATATCACCGATAGGCTTGTGGAACTTTATGGTGTAGAACGCACTTCAAAAATGCTCTCTTTTCTGCCGTCTGACGCTATTCTCCCTTTTATAGTTGTGATAAGCCTTCAATGGTTTTTTCAAATGAACAGCGATGGCACTGGCTACTTAGCACAGCGCACAATGGCCTGTGAAAGCCAGAAAGGTGCTGAGATTGCGGGAGTGGTTTTTACTTTTGCGCAGGTACTCATACGCAGCTTATTCTGGCTGCCAATTATCGTAGCCCTGCTTATTATCTATCCTTTTGATCCGTCTTTACCGATAGACGATTCCTTTGTTTCGAACAGGGAAATGCTCTTTGCGAAAGGGATCAATGATCTGCTTCCTGTAGGGGTGCGAGGGCTTATGATTACCGGCATGTTGGCTGCCCTGGCCTCCACTCTGGATACCCATCTGAACTGGGGCGCCAGCTACTGGAGCAATGATATTTACAAAGCTATTATCTCCCGAAAAATATTCAAAAGAGAGCCCCGCCCAAAAGAGCTGGTTCTTGTAGCTCGACTTTCAACTATTCTCATTCTCTTTATTGCGCTAATCATTATGGCGAATCTCGGTTCGATTCAAAAAGCTTGGCAAATATCGCTTCTTTTTGGAGCTGGAACCGGCTCAGTTCTGGTGTTACGTTGGTTCTGGGAACGGATAAACCTCAATTCAGAGATATCCGCTATTTTTTCTTCAATCGTTTTTGCTCCTATTATACTGTTTAATGTGCAGGAAGAATGGATGCGGCTGCTACTGATGTCTGTTATTTCCACTTTTTTTGTTG
>CAYMVZ010000143.1:0-4068 GCA_964394335.1 uncultured Nitrospinota bacterium
CAAATGGATTTAGGTTTTTAATGCCCCGTGCGGAAGCACGGGGTTCTTTACTATTTATAGTCTTTATATATTGATCTGTGCAAGTAAGAAAGAAGCTGCCAGTATCTCTTAGTTATCATGATGCTCTACAAACTCGTATGATTTATATGTACAAAACCTAAATACGTCTAATAATTTATAAGAACTGAACTCACACAAAAAAACTGCATACTGGTAATAACCGTATTTTTGGCGGTAGCGATTCAATAGTAATTTTAATTCTGCCACTTCATGCCCATCCATAAAATACCCTCCAAGAAAAGTTTAATCGGTTGCTAATCCCAAGATTATTTAGCCTGATATTAGCACATTTAAACTTTAATATTAAACAAATAGTTTAAAAATTTTTCAGCATTTCTACTATCCTTTAATACTATGTGAGAATAGTCCTGCCCATTCCATACCTTCGTAGAAATCTTTGATATAAATATTGACTATAAAGATAAGGTAGTACTTTATTGAAATTAATTTCCACTTCCTGCCTGCTTTCCCTTTTTACCTGCCTAATATACTTCATGTTTTTTTTTCTTCAGGCCAGAGCAGGGTTTTTAGATATTAAGAAAATCTTTTCAGATGCCGATATGTTTGAGTATGGGGAAAAGAATAAAATCGGCAGGTTATATTTTACACACAAAGATTACCGCAATGACGCGCATAGCAAAAAAAACACATTGGTATATGTGTCTTCTGTTTGTTATGGGAATACTTTTCTTATACAGGTTTATGCAAACATCGCAAAATCTGATAAGAAGCCACATAAAGCCAAGCCATTAGGATACCCTGTGCTACTAATTGCCTGTCTTTATCAAATAAGTGTAAAGTAATTTTTCTGGTATTCCGTTAATAAAATAAAACATAAATTTAGAGAAAGGATTGAGATTTATGGCTGTTCAGAGTGTAAGAACATCAATACCGCAGGTAGGTGGAAATTTGCAGAAATTTAGAAGTCAAGTAAAGGTTCAAACACAGAAGCAAGCTCAAAGCGTAAGAGTAGAAATTAAAAGACTGATAAATTATAAGGGTTAAAAATGTAGAGAGATGATTGCCTGTTTTATAAAAGAACGGCTCTATTCTGCTCGAAAAATAACTAAAGAGTTAGACTCTCAAGGACTAACATCAGCCGATTACTTAGTTGTAAAAGAACGGCATGAAAATTTTTCGAAGCAAGCGATATTTAAATCTTAGTTTTCAATACCTGAAAGTGTTTAGCGAGCACATTCCCCGTAGCTTGCTACGTGGAGCTTCAATTTCCACTAAAGGATTAACAAGGCCATCCGAAAAAAGAATACCCGCTTTCACAGTGGGAGTTTGAAGAGTCAATGCAGATTCCTGCAATAGATTAATCCCCTATTCCTATTGTCTGTTTATAAGCTATCCCTATGCTATTGAGATTTATACTATATTTCTTAATAGTTTAGACAGTTTTTTTGTTGATATTTTTTTAAATATGGACTATCTTAAAATTTACAGAAAATTATTATGCTTAGAAAACTATTAAAAAGAATTTTGGATAATAAAGGATTTACACTCCTTGAGTTACTGGTAGTCATGATCATTCTTGGATTGCTGGCTGCGCTGGTTGCTCCGAAATTTTTCAGCCATGTTGGAAAGTCTAAAACAAAGGCAGCAAAGGCTCAGATAGAGTTACTTGGCACTGCGCTGGACACTATGCGACTTGATGTTGGACGTTATCCCACAACGGAGGAGGGACTCAATGCTCTGCGAGAGGATCCCGGCATTAATAATTGGGATGGGCCATACCTTCCGAAGTCCGTGCCTAAGGACCCATGGCAAAGGCAATATATCTATACATATCCCGGAGAAAACGGGTCAGAATACGATATCCTCTCTTATGGCTTTGACGGTACGCAAGGTGGTAGCGGAGAAGATCAAGATGTCGCCAACTGGAAAGAAATTGAATAGCTCTCAGTAGACAGGGACTCTGGAACAGGAAAGATCATTCCTTCTAAACAATTATTTTCCCCTCTTTCATCACTATCCGGCCTTTTACAATAGTCATAACAGCTTTTCCTTGAACTTTCCATTCATCAAATGGACAGTTTCTGCCTTTTGAATAAAACCGGGAAGAATCTATCGTCCATTTCTTTTTTGGATCAATTATTGTTATATCTGCTTTAGAACCCAAGGCTAAACTTCCAGCTTTTAATTTGAAAATCTTTGCAGGCAAAATACTCATTTTCTCTATTGCTTGAGACATAGTTAATAAGCCGGGTTTTACCAGATGTGTTAATATTAAGGCTAAAGTAGTTTCCAAACCAACTAATCCAAAAGGAGCTTTATCCCATTTTAATGCCTTTTCCCGCATAGTATGTGGTGCGTGGTCACTCGCGATAATATCGATAGTTCCGTTAATCAGGCCTTCTCTTACCGCATCCACATCTTTTTGTGTTCTTAAGGGAGGATTGACTTTCGCGTTTGTTCCTATTTTCCCTTCATCTTTTTTTGTGAGAAGCAGATGATGAGGAGCTACCTCAGCTGTAATATTAACCCCATCTCTTTTTGCATCAGCAATCAGCGCTACAGATTCCGCAAGGCTAACATGAGATACATGAAGCTTCGCACCGGTTTCTTTTGCAAGCACTATATCTCTCCTGACAAAATCCGCTTCCGACCAATAGGGTTTATCAATAAACCTTCCGGCCCCTATACGATGAGAAACCTGCCTGCTTTGTCCCAGTTTTAATTTGAGCTTGTTTCTATAATACGCTGATTCTTCACAATGCGGACTCACAATGAGATTGACCTTTTTACTTTCTTTTAGCGCATTGCACATTAACATTTTCCCAGCAACAGGATTTCCATCATCCGTTATCGCCAGAGCTCCAGCTTTTCTTAGCAATTTCACATCTGTAAGTCTGGCTCCCTTCAACCCTTTCGATACGCATGCTTTAGTTAATACATTAACAATGCCGGTTTTCTTAGCTATTTTTAGCACTCTCGCTACTCTTTCAGGAGTATCTGCAGGCGGTGATGTATTTGGCTCCATCAGAACGGTAGTAAACCCTCCGGCCGCTGCCGCCCGGGATCCCGATTTAATCGTCTCCTTATCTTCCTGTCCCGGTTCTCTAAAATGGACATGCACATCAACAAGACCGGGAGTAATAATTTTCCCTTTTGCGTTTATTATACGCGCATTTTTATCAGAAATATTCTTCCTGATATTTTTAATCTTGCGACCTTCAATTAAAACATCAAAAATATCATCCTTCTTTGATTTAGGATCTATAACTCTCCCGTTTTTTAGTAAAAGCTTCATATTTAAAAATAGCACAACATGGTCAACAATTAATTTCACAAATTGAAAAAAAAATAATTCTTATAATTAGCCCAATCTGTATTTTAAGAAATTTAGATTACTTTAAACTTGATATTTACTCTGATAGCCTCTAGGCGTTATTAACCTTCCTTTATCCAGCACTGTTTGACTATTGCCAATTATTACAACAGACAACATGTTAATATCTTTATCAGCGAAATCCTTTAAATTGCTTAAAACTATAGATTGCTTTTTCCTATAGGCATTGGTAACAATACCAACCGGTGTTGTACCGGAGCGGTACTTCATAGTAATATCTCTTGCGTTAATAATCTGGCTGACTCTTCTTTTACTTTTCGGATTATATATTGCGATAACAAAATCTCCTTCTGCCGCGCATTTAATCCTCTTTTCAATGATTTCCCATGGGGTAAGGAGATCGCTTAAACTGATAACAGCAAAGTCATGTGACAAAGGAGCGCCCAATAAGGAAGCTGCGGCGTTAACGGCTGAAATGCCAGGAATAATCTCTACTTCAAACTGTTCATTTTTATTTAATTCCAATACCAGTCCTGCCATACCGTAAACACCCGGATCTCCGCTGCTTACAACAGTAACGATTTCTCCATTCCCAGCTAATTCTAAAGCTTTTTTGCATCTACTAACCTCTTCCATCATGCCGGATGTATAGATTTTTTGGTCTTTTATTAACATTGTTATTAAATCTACATAACGATCGTATCCAACGATAT
>CAYMVZ010000144.1:0-4053 GCA_964394335.1 uncultured Nitrospinota bacterium
AAAATTTAGACTTTTCATCTAACTCAAGTAGAACATCAGAAGCTAATTCTGGAGATAGGCAGGAAAAAATTATTTTTTTTCTTTTTTCATTCAGCCTGTTAATTATTTCTGCGACATCTGCCGGGAAAAGAGTAGAAAAATTCTTTAACACGGACTTCCGCTTTTCAGAACCGGGTTGCTGTAGGATTTCCAGAAGTTTGTCTTTTTCAGGATTCATAATTAAAAAAATTGCATCTTATTTTTAAAAGTGTTTAGCGAGCGCATTCCCCGCAGCTCGCAGAGCTAAGTTTTGCTGCAAGGTTAGTGAGCGAACTTAAAATAAAACCATACTCTACATTGATTTCGACCATCCATAGTCTCAACCCTTCGGGCGGCTTTCCTTTGGAAACCGTCCTATTCGGTTTTCCATACCGAATCGTGATTTCGACCATCCATGGTCTCAACCCTTCGGGTGGCTTTTTAAAAGCCATCCAATTTTACCATCATGGTAAAATTGTGAAGATTTCCAGTAGCTTGCTATGGGGAGCTTCAATACTATACTATAGAACTATTGTGAATAAAACTGGGTTTCTCTTTTCAGAAATGTTTTTGGATCATGAGACAGGCGATCACCCGGAATGTCCTGATCGTTTAAAGGCAGTTAAATCTGCTGTGGATTCCAGTAAAATAAAAAAAGACCTTGTTTTGGTTGAACCGGAAGAAGCAACTCTGGAGCAAATAAGTTTAATCCACTTACCTGAATATATTAAGTCTGTCATGAACTCCTGCAAGTTTGGTGACAGATTTATAAATGCCGATACCATGATCTGTAAAAAATCGTATGATACGGCTCTATTGGCTGTAGGAGGCGTCTTGAAAGTTTTAAGCCTTATCCATGAGGGAACACTAAAGAATGGATTTTGTGCTGTGCGTCCCCCGGGTCATCATGCGGAATCCAACAGGGCAATGGGGTTTTGCCTGTTTAATAATGTTGCGATTGCGGCTCGGTTCGCTGTTAGTAATCTCGGTCTTAATAAGGTATTTGTTATCGACTGGGACGTTCATCATGGAAATGGGACTCAAAATGCTTTTTATACGGATTCAGATGTTTTTTATACTTCATTACACCTGTATCCTTTCTATCCCGGGTCCGGTAGCTCTAATGAAACAGGTCGTGGTGAAGGCAATGGATTTACGCTCAACTTCCCCTTAAATCCGCATGAAGGAGACGAGACTTACTTGTCAATTTTTGAAAAAAAAATAGTCCCGGAATTATTAAAATATAGACCGGATTTAATTATTGTTTCAGCCGGGTTTGATGCTCATGAAAAAGATATCCTTGCTACAATGAATGTTACATCAAACGGTTTTTACCAGATGACACGCCTGGTTTGTGAAGCCGCTGAATCAGTTTGCGATGGAAGAATCCTTTCGGTTTTAGAAGGCGGGTACAACTTGAAGGCGTTAGGAGACTCGGTGGTTTTGCACCTTAAAGGTTTGTTGAAAAAGCAACCTGAAAGATTTGGGGACGTATCTTGACATTGGACTATTTTTCAGTTGATGGTGCTACCTAAATCTAACCTCATCCAGCTTTCGAAAGGAATTAGAACAAAGATTTTCACGGCGGGTTGGAGCTGCGGCCAAAAAATGAATTGCATCCTCTTGTGAGGGGGGATTAAGGGGTGTCAAAAGACTTTGCTAAAAAACCAGGTTTTACTCGCTTGTAATAAACATTAGTACTTAGAAAAAACATAATAAACCTGTTCACTATAACTCGGGCACTGACAATACGTTTATAAAAATAAAATATCAAAGATGTAACCCCAATTCCATTTATTTATCACCGCTATATTTATCAAGTACAGAGAAAAATATATACAAAACATTTTTACCGGTTCCAAGTTGAGGTAAGTAACTACTGCATATAGTATACTTGGATTGAGAATCAGGAATCCTATCGATGAACTCTTCAAGCTTCAGACCGAATAGAGAGGATCTAATCTCAAATTGGCCCAAATACTGGTTTTGGTCAATACTCCTTGTCGCTTTCGTTGTAATAATACTTACTTTTGATGACTATGGTATTACGTGGGATGAATTCCCGCAATCTAAATATGCTGAGCTGGTCCTTGATTATTTTCAATCAGGTTTTAATAACAATCGGTATGCCTCTTTCTTCGATCTTAAATATTATGGTGCGTTGTTTGAAGTAATTCCAACCATAATATACCGGTTCGTTGGAGAATGGAAATTTGAAATTCGACACTTCTGTATAGCATTAACAGCATTGCTCACAATTGCAGGGGTAATGAAATTCAGCAGCCTCTTTAACGACCCCTTTGTTCCTTTTTTTGCATCCCTGTCATTGATAATGCTGCCGAGGTTTTACGGACATGCCTTTAATAATTCCAAGGATGTCCCCTTCGCCTGTTTCTTTGTGTGGGCAATATATGCTATTGCACGTTTATTCCATAAGAAAACATTTTTTTGGCGAGAAATTATGTATGTCGGTCTTGCAGTTGGGCTGGCACTTGCCACCCGGATAGGCGGCTTTTTGCTCTTTTTTTTTCTTGCCGCAGAGGGAATATTTTTAGTGGTTAATCGGTCATTATCAAAAAATATTCTGCGGGCTTTTAAGGCAAAAAAGTTGTTTAAGCCGATGAGCGTGATTGCGGTGGCCTGGATTGTCATGGTGAGTTTATGGCCATGGGCACACGAAAACGTTATTATGAATCCTCTACTGGCACTAAAAATGATTACAAAGTTTCATGCTACTTACCCAGTTTTTTTTGAGGGTAAATCTATTCTTAGCAATCTGTTGCCGAGATATTATTTACCTAAATACCTTTTAATCACAACACCTCCAATACTTTTAGTTTGCTTTTTTTTCGGTGTAGGGCGAAGTATCTACGAAGTAGTACAACACTTCAAATCAAATGATAGCTTTCTATACTTTACTACGTTGATCTGGTTTTTTATCCCCGTTACTTTTTTCATAATTAAGTTACCAAATGTTTATGATGGAATTCGCCATTTCCTTTTCATTCTTCCCGCAATGGCAGTTTTTTCAGGAATAGGTGCTGCATTTATTTGCAAAAGTATTACTGTTCGCCACAGAATAATTACTTATTCATTGATGACTGTTTTAATTCTATCTACAGTTATTGACATTGTCCGGCTCCATCCATATCAGATGACATATTTTAATTCCTTTGTTGGGGGCCTAAAGGAGGCAGGAAAAAAATTTGAAACCGATTACTGGACATCTAGTTATAAAGAAGCAATTGAATGGGTTAATGAAAATACAAATCCAAACAAAGGCCCAATAAACGTACTGGTGGCAGCCAATGTGTCTAATCGTCTCTGTGCTGAATACTACCGAGCACCACATGTAAAAATTTTCACTGTGTTTACAAATTTTTTAAATGATTCTTTACCATCAAAAATGGACTATTATATTTCAACCACTCGATACGGATTAAACCAAAGCTTTCCTGATACCCCTGTCGTTCACACAATTAGCCGTGACAGCACAATTTTTTCAGTAATTAAAAAGCGCAAGAAGTAGCCTACAGGCTTTGACTCTATACATAAAACTTTTCAGTTTCAGCATGTTTTGCCCCGTTTCAAAGCGCAATTGAAGCATCGCTCCCGCAACACCCTCCGATAATCAGTGCTTTTAAACTTTTTTAAGCCTCCCTATCTTTAACTGCGTACATCATGTCCATCCCCGTTTCATTCAAAAGATATTATCTCCATCCGGTTTTCCTTTCGTCCTATTAGCTTGATGCACCCGGAGGACGTAAAAAAATTTGATTGAGTTACGAATAGAAAATTTGCTAATATAATAAAAAATATATTCTTACCGCTAAATGCTCTAATAGACACTGAAAAAAAAATCATATAGTCTTAGACAAACATCCCAATTTTAAACGAGGCAATCCAGATTTAATTAAAAGTTAGCCTTCTTTTGGAATGGAGGAAAATAAATGTTTCAAAAATACCTCAGACATTTTACTGAAAAAGTGATTGAAGCATTGAACATAGCAACAATGGAAATGATCAATCTTCGGC
>CAYMVZ010000145.1:0-4010 GCA_964394335.1 uncultured Nitrospinota bacterium
AGTGTGGGAGTACGGAACAGCTTCATGTGTTTCTAGTCCTATGAGGATTAATGCGCAATGATAGCATATTCAGGGCTGGTAGGGGAATGAGTGTTCCTGTTTTAAAAAAGAGTTGGCAGATAAGCTGGTTAGAATAGATTAAGCTGAAACGTTAAGATTTCTACCTGCGTGTTTTTCAATAATATTACTAAAGGGTTTCTTTCTTTTACTTTGCTTATTTTTTCATTATTAAAATTGAACAGACACTGCCTTGAATGTAATATCTCTATTGCTCAACAGACACTGTCTCGAATGTATTATCGTATTGCCCAGCAGAATAAATAATTAGTGACAGCCCGAATATCACTACTGCTGCAACAAGAGAAAAACCGTATTTCTTAAACCACTGCCATCTTTTTTTTCTATTTGACATTTATATCACCTCCTTCTTTTCCCCTTTAGTGGGTTTTTAATAATTTCTCAGGAAATTGGCTTAATATGCATTTAATTAGCAATTTAGATGCCACTCAAAGGATTTTTCGGCTTTCGAGGTGAGTTGATAGCACCCTCAGGTTAGACATCTGTAGCTATAACTATCAGTACTTCCAGGCTATTTTCCTATCTTTATTAAAATTATTTGTGATTCTGAAATCTTAATATGGGTATTGTTAAAAAAGTAATTCTAACAATTTTTGCTGTATTAATTGCATATACAGGATAATTTTTCCACCTATACCAGGAAATTAGTTTCCACTTATAGCCCTTTTTTATCTGGGAATTTTGTGTCATAGAAACGGCAAGAAATGCAAATTTGGAGGGTAAGCTCAGTTATTGAGTTTTTTCTTCTGACAGTAACTTCAAGCTTCGCAGTTCATATTTTATTGTCTATTTTTTTTTAATGTCTATTTTGTCAGTTGACACATTTGAAAATCTCTGGTAGAAAGGTATCAACTTAAAAACTTAACTCTTTTATCTGCAGATAGTAATGTGGACTACCACCATGGATATAATCTTTCAAAATTAAAATATCCCCTGAAGCCTCGTCGTTTTCCACTTATCCGTATTATCCTGGTTCTTGCTTTTATCTATATTCTCTACAATTATTTTTCTCATTCTTCGGAAAATGAGTTAAACCATCCTGTAAACCCTGCCCGGATTCAAAAGACAGACGAATTCAATTTACAAACAGAGGTTGAGCTTATAAAGCCTGAAATTACTGCAACAGAACCTTTAAAAGAGACCGCTAATGTTCAGCTATTGTCAAGACAGCCGGATCAGGTTTTAGGAGAAGATCTTCTAAATGTTCTTAGCTCACAGAAACCATTCCGGGCGTTTTATCTAATGGTAGATGGTACCACCGGCCGCATTCTGGCCTGGGGTCAGCAGAATAAATTCAAAGCTTCCGCTCTGCCGACCTATCTACCGAGCAGTTCCTTTCCTGCCGCAAGCCTTGTTAAGATTGTGACTGCAGCAGCAGCGCTGGAATCTCGTCGTTATTCAAACCACACGCTTATTCCTTATATCGGAAGAAGTGTGACGCTATATCGTAGTCAATTAAAGGTGCCAAAAAATTATAATGGGCGGCAAATCAGCCTGGAAAAAGCCTTTGCCTCGTCTATGAATCCACCGATGGGAATCGTTGGGCTTAAGCTTGGCGGTAACACGCTGAGGAAGACAGCAGAAAAACTTGGTTTTAACCGCGATTATACTGATGGAATTCCTGCTAAAAGCAACTTTAAGCCACCTGATAAAGGCTTTGGTGTTGCTGAGGCTGCCAGTGGATTCACAACAGATATTACCATTTCTCCATTGCTGGCAGCGGCTATTGTTCGCTCTGTACTGCAGCGAAAAGCTCCGGAAATTCCATGGTCTCCAGTTGTTGGGACTGAATATGCCCCAAAGACATCTATTGGACTTCCTTTACCTGATCTTACTAAAAATACTTATTACGGTCTCAACCGGATGTTTGAGGCAACCGTAAAAAAAGGTTCAGCACGCAGCTTTTTTAAAAATCCAAAAGTTTTGTTCCGATATAATCGCCAAAGACTTCGAATTGGAGGAAAAACAGGCACAAAAGAAGGTGTTGACGGACATTATCAGTGGTTCGCAGGGTTTGCAACAGATCAAAAGGATCCTAAAAAATCAATTATTCTCGTTTGTCTCCATATAAACGAACTGAAAGGAACCAGGGCCAGTCCACCGGCACAGGCTGCCGGTTTATTGATTAACTACTGGGCGAAAAAATATCTTGAATGGTGAAAATTATTATTTCAGCCCAGCATAATGAAAATCCGACCCCCGGAGGGGCCGGCATTGGAATAAGCCCAGAGGGCATGAATTATTGACCACAGCATTATATATGTGCCACGCTCTTTGAAAGTGAGTGGCACATGTACGTCTCGCAATGTCATCCCTGCATGCAGCCAACATGGCATTCCCGAATGCCTTCAGCGGGAATCCAGGGCAAGTTTTTATGCTGGATGCCCGATACAAACACTCGGGCATGACAACGTGGGAGCATTTAGGGATGGAAGGATAGGGCATAGCCAATAGTAACCTGGCCCTGAGGTCCAGGTTTTTTGTTTTTAAACAAACACTGCCCTTTGATGATGCTTCATATCTCTCTTCCTGTGAAGATTAATGCCTAACTTAATGAATGTCTAAAAAACCAATTCCAGCAGCAGCCCCAATTCCTCTTGTAGACTCTAAAGCAATAGGCTGTAATGCAATATGATTCTTACCACCACCTACAAGAGCGTTAACACCTGCACCCACATCAACGGTTAAGTTTATAGTGCCTCCAAGATACCTGCCTGCAAGTGATTTTTTGCCGGCTTTGAGGTCTCCGACAGAAAGGACTGTAAAAACCATTTTTGATTTTTCCAACTTTTGAAGGTCTAAGCCAAGCTCAACGCCAGTTTTTCCTCTGTATTTCTCTTTGCCACCAGAAGTATCTTTAAAGAGACACCGTACAGGAAACTGTGAATGGATAAGGATGTTGATTCCTTTTCCACTCTTAATACATTTCAAGAGTCCAACCTTTATGAATGAGTCAGCAGAGCTTGCAGATGACCACAGAACAGTAGCTATGAATAAAGAAGATATAAAAGCTATTTTTTTCATCTTAAACTCCCTCCACAAAAAATAATTAATTAAAAAAAGAACAGAACACGTTTATGCTTACCTGTTCTCAACGATTAATTTGGTATGATACCATTTTCAATGGTAATGGGGAAAGGGCATTGGCAAATAAACTTGTATTTAAATTACCTGTCAGGGCATAATAATCCGCTTCCGAGCAGTTGTAGTTGGTTTTAAAAATTATGAGCAAATCTAACGCAGAAGAAACTATTCTTAACCTTGACCATATCCCTCCTATTCCCGGGGCAGCACTTAAATTAATTCGCATTTTAGATAACCCTGATAGCTCTGTGAACAATATAGTTAGTTCAGTTGAAACTTCTACATGTGCTAGCATACTAAGTATCGCAAATTCTGCCTATTATAGTAGATTGCGAAAGGTTGGGAGTATTGAGCATGCAATAGCCATTCTCGGCAGAAACAAGATACGCGATATAGTTCTCGGATTAAGTATTTGCAGCCTATTTAGTGTGGATTCTAACGATGCAGTATATTCTGAGTATAATAAATTTTGGCATAAAACCATCACATCAACACAATTAGCCATGATGTTCGGAAAGATATTAAAAAATCCTTATCTTTCAAAAATCTATACCATAGGGCTTACTCGTGACATAGGAGAAATAGTACTCCTTTTGTACTTTAGAAATGACTACAGAAAAATTCAAAGTTTAATTGAAAAAGACAATTTGTCACCAGTTGATGCTGAAAAAAGTGTTATTGGATTCTCTCACGCTGAGATTGGAAAACTGCTGACAGAAAAGTGGAATTTTCCTGAAGATATGACTTGCATAATCAATTTCCATGAGGAGCCTCAAAGACTAAAAGACGATTTAGATGAATTCAGGGTTGGGATGATATTGCATGCAGCTGATTCGCTAACAAATGAA
>CAYMVZ010000146.1:0-3861 GCA_964394335.1 uncultured Nitrospinota bacterium
CCACAATTTCTCTCCCAGCATAGAGCTTAAGCAAATCTTCCGCCATTTCTTTAATGGATTTTTTAACTTTTTCTTTTTGTTTTTTCCATTTAACTCCACCGATTTTATCGAGAGACGGACTCACCTGCCCTGCTCCTGAATATTTTTGAATCAGATTCAGCCTCTCCACAGGGAGATACAGTTTCTGATCATCCGCATATAAAAGATCCAGAAATTCACCGGACCCTCCCTCTACTTCTAGATCTTTTTCGCCCCGATACAATCCTATTCCATAATCGACATGCACCACAAAATCTCCTTCTTTAAGGTCTTTAAGTCCTCTATAAAAAGTTTGTTTGCCGGTTGTCAGTCTATATTTCTTTTTATGCTGTTGTCCAAAAATCTCATGTTCCGAAACAAAAATAGTTTTAGATCCAGTCAGGTTAATTCCGTTTGATAAATCACCCACCACTACTTCCAAAACCACATCGTACCCGAGTAATAGTTCTTTAAACCTCGTTGACTTGCCTTCTGAAGAAATCGTTAGAACAACCCTGTTTCCTTCTTTCTGCCATGATTTAAGCTGTTCGACAAAATCTTTTATTCTATCTTTAAAAGAAGGAATCTGTCGCACGGAGACCGTGCTTTCTGATTCATTATGTTTTTCCGATATTGTTAATGACTGTATTTCCAATTTATTTCTTTTATTAATCTCTCTATAGAATTGTTCTTTATTTAGAAAGAGCTTTTCGGGTGAAGGTACAAATTCTCCGCGAGCAATTGCTTTATCGTACTCTTCATAAACCAGGTCCTCAAACTTGCGTCTCTTATTTTCAATCAATTCAGGTTCATCCAGAACAATCAGATAATCTTTATCCAGATAATCAAACAAAGAATCCATGTTGGAATAAAAATAGGGATTCAATAATTCCACTCCTGAAAAAGGATAGATATTTTCCAATCGATTGACAGTTTCGTGAATGATTTTTTGCGGGAACTTTGACGAGTCAGCTTCTGCTTTAATTTTTTCAATTCCTTTTGAAAAAAGTTCTTTATTTAATATCTGTTCAATTACTGGCATTACGATCAAACTATTGACAGGCTCTACAGAAACCTGGGAGTCCACATCAAAACGGCGGATAGATTCTATTTCATCTCCAAAGAGTTCAATTCTAAACGGATCAGAGTGATTCGATGGAAAGACATCGATAATCCCGCCGCGGACAGAAAATTCACCTCTATCTTCTACTATTTCTACACGCTCGTATCCGCTGGATACAAGACAATTCGTCACAATTTCCAGATCAATAAAATCTTTAAGATCAAATTTTAAAATACTTCTTTTTAATTCTTCCTGTGGAATTAAAAGCTGTAAGCATGGCTCAAGAGAAGTAACCAGTAGGCAGGATTTTCCCTGAGACAATTCCAGAAGTATTTTCAGCCGCTCTCCAACAATATCTTTTTGAGGAGATAGATATTCATAAGGTAATAAATCCCATGAGGGGAAATATAAGAAGGAGGAATTCTGACAGGCACTCCAATTACAAAAAAAAGAAAGATCATGGAGTAATTCCTCGGCACCTGTTTGATCTCGTGTAATAACCAGGACAGGTCTATCGCAAATCTCTTTAAGCTGCAATAGAAAAAGGGCTTTTGCAGAACCATAAAGCCCGTTCAGTGAAAAATTTTTTTTCCCTTCCTTTAATAAATTTTCTACAAAATTTATCTCTTTTTTAAAAAAATGATGTTTCATATTTCAAGACATTATAACACAACATGATTTACGGTTTGGGATTAGAAAAGAATGGAAAAATTTATGCGCTTCGCCCCGCTGAGCGTGGCTTCGTGGTTAATAGTTTGCTATTCTTCTAGTTCTTTCATTCTTCATGCAACTGTGCTGCGGCTAAGTAAACTTGGTCATTATTAAGCTGATATATGATTTGAGCGGGCCAGTAATCGCCGTTCCATTTTAGAATTTCAACAATCGGCCCTACTTTACCTACAGAGTTCGTTTCAGTAGATGCCACGAGAGAAACAATCCGGTATGTTTCCCCGTTTTTTTCCGCAAAGATTTCCAGTACCATTGCAGCGTTTGAAGGAAGATAGTGAAGCAGTGTGTACCGCGCGCTTATCACCTCCAAGTTCTTAAATGCCCCGACTTCCGCCGGAAATCGGCATCCACATACTTCATAAACGCGCTGCGGTTTTTCTGAGGTAACAACTAATGAAGGATAAAACAGCGTTAAAGCAGTAATCAGTAAAACAAAACCAACTACTTTTTTATGTTTTTTTGACGTGGTCACGAAAACCACCTCCTTCATTAACACTAAATATGCATAATATATGCCATTGGTATTAAGGAAGGACAGTCGGTTTTTGCCGGGAAGGCCAAGAAAAAAAGAGCTTTAATAATCAATTAGTTACAGGGCGCAAAGATACTGCGCCCAATAGTAAGATAGGGGGAATTTTTTTCTCAGGAGCGCTTTAAATTTGACGGATTAAGTGTCTTTTTTTGTAGACGCATCATTAAAATTCGGGTAATAGCGCAGTTTTCTCTTTTAAGAAAATATTAGATTACCCATATTTCAGTGTCTTCATTCTTGTTTTTCTTGCCTCTCTCTGTTTCCTTTTCTTTTTTTCATGAGGTTTTTCATAGAAGCTTCTTTTTTTAATTTCTTTGAAAAGACCTTCTTTTACAAGCTGTCGTTTTAAGGATCTGAGAGCTTTTTCTATATCATTTCCATATACTTTTATGTCCAAAGCAGTTTTTCACCTACTTCCCTGTCTTTCAGAATTTTTTAGACACAACAAAAAACCCCAGATATCTTTAAACTCTGAGGTTCTTTTATTATAAACATCACTCCGCCTCTTAAAACCGATAATCAGGAGTGAAAAACCACAGGCGGTGATAATAAACACCGCCTGTATACTTGAAGCTACCTGCAATAAAGCCTACTCAGCAGGGAAAAGCTTAACCGAGCTCTACAAGGCCGCAGGGAATGAACTCTTTAAACATATAAATTCGTCTCGTCTATTCCGGTACTACAGTAACATCCTGAGCCTGTAGGCCTTTCTTTCCTTCTGTGACGATAAATTCTACTTTTTGGCCTTCTTCTAAACTCCGATATCCGTCACCACCAATAGCACTAAAATGGACGAAAATATCGTTACCCTCATCTCTTGAAATAAAGCCGTACCCCTTGCTACCATTAAACCATTTTACAGTTCCTGTTTCACGCTCTGCCACGTGGTTTCACCTCCTCTCGGTTGATGATTCCATTTAGCCAGAGCGTTAAAAAACCAGACTTCAGAATATTTCTGCACTGAAAATTAAAACCTCTGCTAAAAACTATTGAGTAATATTACTATATTATAAAAACATTAGCAAATAAAAAATTAGTAGTGCAATAAATCCGGCTCTAAATCCAGGAAACTGAGTAGGAAGTCATTTTCATTGGCTAATACATAACTAAATAGATTAAATTATTTTTATGACCATCCCGCAGAAAGCCTCCTTAAAAGTAGCTTTGTACCTCCCCTCCTTGCCAAGGAGGGGATTTAGGGGAGGTTAAAATTTTTTCAAATCTACTTTATGAGCCACTACCGGAAATTGAATGCTCATTTGGAACGAAATAATATATGTTATAATTGTACATAATTAATTTGTTTGATGTAAGTTGACATTGAATTTTAAAATGGAGAATGAATTATGAAAAGCTATCGTAAAGAATTATGGTTTAACGTGCCAACTCGTCGTGCTTTTGTTAATATCACATCGGAAATTGAAAAATGTTTGAGAGAAAGCGGGATTAAGGAAGGCCTTGTTCTGGTGAATGCCATGCATATAACAGCTTCTGTCTTCATTAATGATGATGAATCAGG
>CAYMVZ010000147.1:0-3823 GCA_964394335.1 uncultured Nitrospinota bacterium
GCGTAATCCTTGCGGCAAAGGACCATCCCTCCCCGCGGTCCCCTTAGAGTTTTGTGAGTGGTAGTAGTCACAAATTCAGAATGAGGCACAGGACTGGGATGAAGTCCGGTAGCTACTAAGCCGGCAAAATGCGCCATATCAGTCATAAGAACCGCGCCTACTTCATCCGCTACTTTGCGAAATTCGGCAAAATCCAGAATTCGAGGATATGCAGACCAGCCGGCAATAATGAGTTTTGGCCTCGACTCTTTGGCTATTTTCATCAAATCACCAAAATCCACTCTTTCTGTTTCCCGATTCACACCATAAGCCGCTACATTGTATAATCTGCCGGAAATATTTAACGGATGGCCATGAGTGAGATGCCCCCCGTGGCTCAAATTCATGCCAAGTATCGTGTCGCCCGGTTTGAGCATGGCTGCATATACAGCTGTGTTAGCCTGTGTTCCCGAATGCGGCTGAACATTGGCATGTTCCGCTCCAAATAGCTTCATAGCCCGCTCTATGGCAAGGGATTCCGCTATATCAACAAATTCGCACCCACCATAATAACGTCTACCCGGGTACCCTTCTGCATATTTATTAGTGAGCACAGAACCCTGGGCTTCCAGCACTGCCTCTTCAACAAAATTTTCCGACGCTATCATTTCTAAAGTAAAAGCCTGGCGTCGCGTTTCATTCAAAATCGCCTTATGAACCTCCGCATCGATTTCCAAAAGTTTAGACATTATTTATCCTTCTTGTTTTTCGTTTGCTTTTTCAGGATCATTTCAAAAGCTTCCTCAATTAAGAGCTCTACTTCAGCAAGATCCACATTATTCATTTTATCAAAATACTTGGAAACCACTTTGTAAACAACTGTTTCTAAACGGTCATAATCGATTTTTTCTATACGGAGGTTATGGCGCCCACCCTCAAACTCCGTATTCAACCATGTGGAAACTATTTCTGTGGCTAGTTCCGGTCCCACAATTCTCCCGCCTAATACAAGGACATTAGAGTCATTATGCAACCTGCTCATCCGGGCGGAATAAATATCATTTCCCAAAGCAGCGCGCACTCCTGGATAACGGTTTGCGGTAATGCTCATCCCTATTCCGGTACCACAGATAAGTATTGCCCGCTTGTCTATGCCATTGGCTATCCTCTCCGCAATTGTATGGGCAAAATCAGGGTAATCCACAGAATCCGAAGAATAAGTACCAAGGTCATCTATTTTATGCCCCTTTTTAGCCAGGTATTCTGCTAATATATTTTTGATACTGAAACCGCCGTGATCACAGGCTATTGCAATTCTATCCTCGCTGGCATTCATAAGTAGTCAGAAAAAAATTATTACAAAACAAACGTTAATCAAAAATTTATTATATAGACAAATTTTCTGTTAGCAAGATTAAATTAAGGCTTTAGAATACAAACCTGAATCTTAAGAAGTTTTTCTATACTTGCCTAATTTTATTTTTTTGTGCATAATTTTCGTTTCTCTTTTTTCTCCGCGGTCTTTGCGACCTCTTCGGAAAATAAATTTATAAAAAATGCTGAAAAAGACTCCTTTAAATGAAGTTCATAAAGAACTAAAGGCCCGGATGATAGATTTCGGCGGGTGGGAAATGCCTGTCCAATATAGCAGTGTTATTGAAGAACACCAGGCCGTACGAAACGCCGCGGGACTGTTTGATGTGAGCCACATGGGAGAAATAGATATTTCAGGCCCGACAGCAGAAGAATTTTTACAGTATATTATTACAAACGACATCAAAAAACTCACGGTCGGCAGGATACTTTATACTGTGATGTGCTATGAAAACGGCGGGATAGTAGATGATTTCTTAGTGCATAAAGTTGCAGACGACCGTTTCATGCTTTGTGTAAATGCTTCAAATACATACAATGATTTTCAATGGCTTTTAGAAAAGCAAATCCATGGGACCAAGGTTATAAACGCAAGTAATGATACCGCGCAGTTAGCTCTGCAAGGGCCGGCTGCTGAAATAATTTTACAGAAGATTACAGATATGGATCTAAGTAGCCTGCAACATTACCACTTTAGAACTGGAAAGGCGGCAAGCGTAGAAGTTCTTATCGCCCGGACAGGATATACCGGCGAAGATGGTTTTGAAATCTATTTTAAAGAGGATTGCGCTGAATATCTTTTTAGAAACATTTTGGAAGCAGGAAAAAAAAATGGGATAATACCGGTTGGTTTGGCCGCACGGGATACCCTGCGATTAGAAATGGGTTATGCTCTTTACGGGCAGGAAATTGACAGAAATCATAACCCGCTTGAAGCAAATTTAGGATGGATAGTAAAGTTTGATAAAGGAGATTTTATAGGGAAAGAAACTTTAACAAAGATAAAGAAAAAAGGTCTAAAAAGAAAACTCGTAGGATTTGAATTGATAGACCGGGGAATCCCAAGATCCGGGTACAAAATTTTTAAAAACAACAAGGAAATAGGAGAAGTAGTTTCAGGAACTTTTTCTCCCTCATTGAAAGAAGCAATCGGCACAGGATATATCACAACTGAGGATTCCAATGTCAACGAGGAAATTGAGATTAATATTCATGGAAAAAATAGAAAAGGAAAAGTTGTAAAAACCCCTTTTTACAAAAAGAAGATATAACCGCTGAGAACGCTGAGATCGCAAAAAAATTTTTTTATAAAAAAACAAATCAATCTTGCAAGCGCACTCTGCGATCTTTGCGGTAAAATATTTATTAACTCAATGGAGGAAAAAATGGAATTTTTGGAAAATCTTTTATACACAAAAGAGCATGAGTGGGTCAAAGTAGAAGCTAATGAAGTAACAGTAGGAATAACCGACTACGCTCAAAAAGAATTGGGTGACATTGTCTTCGTAGAGCTTCCGGATGTTAATGAAGAACTGGAGCAATCAAAAAGGTTCGGCGTAGTGGAATCAGTTAAAACTGTATCAGATTTGTTTTCTCCTTTAAGCGGAAAGGTGATAGCAGTTAACACTTCACTTGAAGCGGAACCCGAGTTGGTTAATGCATCCCCTTTTGAAAACGGATGGATGCTTAAATTGGAGATAAAAAACAAAGAGGAAATAAAGACCCTATTGTCCGCAACGGACTATAAAAAGTTCGTAGAAGAAGAAAGCAGTTAATTATTTCGATTTTAGATTAAACATTGCATATTGCAGATTCTATAAAAAAGTCTAAAAAAAGTAAATGGAGGTGTTTTTAGATGCAAATCAAGATAAATTCATCATTGCTTCAACTGGTAGAAGGGGATATTACGAAGCAGAATACGGAAGCTATCGCAAACGCGGCCAATTCAAGTCTGGCTGGCGGTGGAGGTGTGGATGGCGCTATACACAGGGCTGGCGGCCCCACGATTATGGATGAGTGCAGAAAAATTGGAGGTTGTCCCACAGGAAAGGCAAGACTAACTACCGGGGGAGATCTTATGGCAAAGTATGTGTTTCACGCAGTAGGACCGATATATAGAGGCGGCATTCATGGAGAACCTGAGCTATTAAAAAATGCTTATTTGTCCTGCTTAAAGCTTGCTTCAGAAAATTCTATTAAGAATATTGCCTTTCCTTCTATCAGTACCGGTGTTTATGGATACCCTATTGAAGATGCAGCAAAAATAGCTCTGACTACAGTAATAGACTATTTGAAATCTCATCAGGAAATTAATCTTGTGCGTTTTGTTTTATTCGGATCAGACGCTTACAGTAAATACGAAAAAGTGTTGAAAGGAATAGGAAGTTAACAGGAAGCAATCATTCGAAAGAACGAATAAAGCCGAAGTGGCGGAATTGGTAGACGCGCTAGGTTCAGGACCTAGTGTCCG
>CAYMVZ010000148.1:0-3586 GCA_964394335.1 uncultured Nitrospinota bacterium
GGCGAATACGGAATAATCCCAATTCCTTTTTCTTTGCAAAAAGGAATTTCATCTTTTTCCAAATCCCTTTCAAGCATGTTATACATTGACTGAAGGGATACAAATTCTCCATACTTCAAACATTCTTCCATCTGTGATTTAGAGAAGTTACTTAATCCAATTGTAAGGATTTTTTTTTCTTCTTTTAATTTCAATAACTCTTCCATCGTTTCCCTGAAAGAAGTGTCCGGGTCAGGCCAATGCACCTGGTAGAGGTCTATAAAATCTGTTTTTAATCTTTTCAAACTTTCTTCAATTTCAAAACGAATAGAATTTGCCGAACTATCTTTTCGTATTGAACCGGCTGATTCCTTCTCCCACCTCAACCCGCATTTTGTGGCAAGTATTATTTTATCCCGTTTTTTATTTAGAGCCTTTGCAATTAAACGTTCCGAACGGCCGAACCCGTATACCGGCGCGGTATCAAAGAAATTGATTCCTAAATCAAAGGCTTTTTGAACTGCTCTAACCGATTCATCGTCACCTTCATTGGACCAGAATGGCTGCCCGCCTATTCCCCACGCGCCAAATCCAATAACACTGACTTTTAGATCACTTGTGCCTAATTTTCTTTTTTCCATTTTTTTTATTTAGACGGGATAACAGGGTGAACAATGATATTTTTTTCCTCTGCGTACTCCGCGACCTCTGCGGTTAAACTTTTATATGGTTTTTGAGTTCACGAATATCATCAATAATTATGTCCGCACCCGCTTCAACTAATTCACTTTTATCTCGTAAACCGTAACTGACACCGCAGGTATGGATACCGGCTTCTTTGCCTGTCTCTATATCCACGCCACCATCTCCAACAATAAGTGTTTCGTGGAGATCAGCGCCAAATCTATCCCTGATCATATTAACGCCTTCCGGCTCAGGTTTTTTAGTCTCCAAGGTGTCCCCTCCTATTACCACGGGAAAAAAGCAGTCGACATTTAATCCTTTTAAAATCTTTTTAGCAAAACGCTCCGGTTTATTGGAAACAAGCCCCATATTGACGTCTGAGAAATATTTCAATATTTCCATTACTCCCGGATAGAGTATGGTCGAATCTAAAAGATGCTCTTCATAATGTTTTCTAAATACTTTCAATGCGTCTTCTAAATTACTTTTTTTATTTGAACGAGAGATTACTTTTTCAAGCAGGGGCAGAACACCGTTTCCCACGTAACTGTAAATTATGCTGTTTTGCACTGAGGGAAGATGAAGACTCTTTAAAGTATAGTTAACCGAATCGGCGATATCATTTTTAGAGTCAACAAGAGTACCGTCCAGGTCAAAAATTATCAATCGTATATCTAATTTTTTCATTCAACTAATTTCATAACAGGATGAACCATTTCGCAATGGTCCTTTAACAACGATCAATTGTTAATTGATAATTGAAAGATGTACGCTGTTAATTAGTAATCCTTATCTCGATGTATAGGAATTTCAATGTTTTTAGATTCCTCGGTCGCGGAGCCTGTGCTGAACGAAGAGAAGTTCTCCCTCGGAATGACAGGTTGGAGAAAATGCCATTTCGAGCGAAGCGAGAAATCTAATTTGCCCCGATTTTTTCTCAGGGAAAATTGCTGGAAAAAGTACTTGCCTTTACGACTCCGTCATCATCGAATATAATTTGCAGATCTTTAGAAAAGCTTTTTCCTAATTTATAGGTGTTATACTCATAGATCCACCATTCACGACCGTCAGCCCTTCCCTTTCTGTTAGGTTCCCCTATTTCTCGCACTATCTCCTGCTTTGTTGTTTCACCATTTTTAATATGTTTAACGTATGCTTCGCTAAAATTTCTTCCCGTTTTGCCGCACGCCATTATAAAAAGTATGAAGAAAATAATAAAAAATTTCTTTAAATTCATAATTATCACCTCCTCTTTACTTTAAAATCTTATGCAGAGAAAAATCGCAAAAGATAAAAAATAGCGCCGCTATGTTTAACCATGATGTAAATCTCTCTTTCTTTCTCCAGAATATTATGGCGTTACAAAAAATAAGACCCTCCGCGACAAACGAAATAATCCTGTGATAGTGCGGAAAAAGCCAGCCTGAGAAAGCTGTAATAATAATCAGTGCCAGTGCCGGGACAACGGTCCATTTCTCAATGCCTTTTTTATTTTGCCTGAATGTCAGAATGACGACCGTGATAAGACAGCCGAGAACAAAAAAAAACAGAATGGGAAAGAGAACCCAATATTTTTCAACTGTCATACTCTCATTTCCTTATATTAGCCAATCGTCATCATTTACCTGAATCTTGCATGATTCAGGAATTAACTATTTATTCAATGTAAAAGCTGCTTTAAAGTACCGCTTAAACATCGTATAAGTCAACTCACCTGAAAAGAGTCGCTCGAAGCCTATACCGATAACCCTGATATAATTGGAAATGGTTGTTAGCATTACAAGCAAAGCAGGTTTAGCTGATAACAGGCGAATTTTGCTCAAACTTCTGATCAAAAATTTTGGAATAAAGCTTTTCCCTGACAAAGAAAAAAGGCAAATCCAGAACAATTCTTCTTTGTTTCTTTTGTAACTGAATGTAACCTGGAATTGATCGAAAACCTTTCCTTTTTTATCTTCGACGTCGCCTTCAGTAATAATCTTTTTTTCAAGGGCAAGCTGAGTTATTTTTGTTTTAGGAAAATAAATTAACGAATAGAAGTAAAACATAAAAGGTCTGGGAAAACTTAAGAGCAGATCAAGAGTCTGCCGTTTATCTTCAACGGTTTCAAAAGGGTTATCCAGGATGAAGTCGAGATAAGGTCTGATATTATATCTACGCATGATATCCATCGCGTTTTTAATAACCCGGTTTGAATCTTTTCGTCCAAATATTTCACGTCTAATTCTTTCTGAGCCGCTTTCTATGCCTATATCTATATAGTCCAGCCCCCCCTGTTTCAAAATAGACACAATATCTTCTTTAATCGTGGAAGGATGAAAAAGGCAGGAAAAGGGCAAATTGATTTTTTCTTTATATTCATCACAAAATTCTTTTGCCCATTTTTTATCCAGTACAAAGACATCATCAAAAATGGTCACCCGTTTCAGATTAGGAAACATTTTTTTTGCCTGACCAAGCTCGTTCACGACATGTGACACACTTCTTCGCCTGACAGGAAATCCCCTGCTCGTGTAAATATCCTTAAAAAGGTGATTAATACAGTAAGTGCAATCAAAAGGACAACCTCTGCCGGTTAGAAGTGTGTAGAGCTCATTATTTTTTGAGTAGGGATCCCCATTTTTTAAGTTTCCTTTTTCAATAAAATATTTATTGTCATCTTCATAGTCATTTGGCGGAATAAGGTCAAGAAAGTTGCTTAATGGAGTTGGAGCATTTCTAATTACGTGTCCATCATTCTTTTTTATCCAAAGGCCTGGAATATCTGAGAAATCCAGGTTTTGTGACATTTTTGTTATGAGATCAAGCAAGCCAAATTCTCCCTCTCCAATAAAAACCATATCCGCGTGATTAACACACTGATCGGGATCTATCGTCGGGTGTGCCCCTCCCCATATAACAGGGGATGATATCTTTTGCTTAA
>CAYMVZ010000149.1:0-3512 GCA_964394335.1 uncultured Nitrospinota bacterium
TTTTTGATTTTAGGAAGAGAATGAGCATACATGCTTAATGAATCGATTTTACCCAGTCCCAGCAAAATTAGAGCGTTTAATGGGTTTCCGCCCATTGAACCACAAACACTCGCTTCAATATCGGCTTTTTCAGCTGCTTTTAAAACAAGCTCAATTAATCTTAGCACGGAAGGATGTAGTGGCTGATAAAGAGAGGCCACCATTTCATTGGTTCGGTCTACTGCCAAAACATATTGAATCAAATCGTTTGTTCCTATACTAAAGAAGTCTACTGCATTTGCCAGTGTATCCGCAATGACAGCCGCAGAAGGTGTTTCTATCATTATTCCAATTTCAACATTTTTTTTAAACGGGATTCCATCTCTGCTCAAATCCTCTTTCACTTCTTCCAATATTTCATTGGCCTTTTGTATTTCCTCCAGTCCGGAAACCAATGGGTACATAATTTTTATATTTCCAAAATGGCCGGCACGCAAAATAGCTCGCAATTGATCTTTAAAAATATCCGGTTGGTTAAGAGAATAGCGGATAGCTCTTAATCCGAGTGCCGGATTTGCTTCTAACTGGCTAAATTTCGGATTGACTTTATCACCACCTGCGTCCAATGTCCGTATAATAACTGGATGTGGCGCAAAACTCTCCACTGTCTCTTTGTATAGTTGGAAGTGTTCCTCTTCTGATGGGAGATCCTGCCTGTTCATAAAAAGGGCTTCTGTGCGGAAAAGCCCTACCCCTTGAGCTCCTTGTCTTTTAAACAATGGGATTTCAAGATTTGTTTCGATATTTGCCATGAGCTTAATAGAAAAACCATCTTTTGTCTCAGCTTTAAGGTTTTTTATTTTCAGAAGTTCGTTCTCATGGTATTTAAAAATTTGATGTTTTTTTAAGTAATCTTCAAATTCTTTTTTAGTCGGGTTGATGATAACAATGCCTTCTTCACCATCAATAATAATTGGATCACCCAGGTTTGCTTTTTCAATAACATCTTTCAAGCCTACAACAGCCGGGATTTCAAAAGAAGCTGCCATAATACTAACGTGTGA
Source organism: uncultured Nitrospinota bacterium (assembly GCA_964394335.1). GTDB lineage: Bacteria > Nitrospinota > Nitrospinia > CAJXCL01 > CAJXCL01 > CAJXCL01. The sequence continues at coordinate 1,044 of CAYMVZ010000149.1, forward strand.
AGTCTTTCCTCCCGCTTCGGTAACAAATCCCAATACCTTGTCTTTTTTCATTTGAATAACATCAGAAGCCGTCAGATCGTGCGAAACAATAATAGCTTTTTCATTTAGATCAGCAATGCTTTCCTGGTCATGGCCGACTAAATTTCTTAAAATCAAGTTTCCCACATGATCGATATCCTTTTCTCTCTCTCTTAAATATTCATCATCCATTTTCAAAAAAACATTTCTTAACCGTTTTATTGATTCTTTAAACACCCACTCAGCATTTGTCCTTTCGTTTTTTATTCTATCTATAGTTTCGCTTACCAGTAAATCATCCTGCAAAATAATCATATGCCCGTCTATAATGCCCAAAAACTTTGAATCGAGATTTTTTTTGGCTTTTTCTTTTATTTTATTTAGATATTTTGTCGATTCTGCGATCGCTTCCTTAAAACGCTGTATCTCTTTATTAATTTCATCTTTTTGAATTTCATATTTCAGAACACAAATCCTGGAGCGATCAAGTAAATAAATCTTACCTATCGCGATGCCTCTTGATGCTCCGATTCCTGCTAATTTAATCATGGCTTTTACGAAGTTTTATCGTTATCCGATAAAAGATGGCTGGCAACAGAAATGCTTTCATGGCCGTATTGTTTAAGCATCTTTGCAGCTTCATGAACATTATCAAGGTTTTTCAAGAAAGGTATTTTAATTGCCATGGGCAAATTCGCTCCCGAAACCACTTCAATATTATCTTGGTTCAGGAAAGATATGGCAATATTGGACGGAGATCCTCCAAAAAGATCGGTTAAAAGAATAACCCCTTTTCCTTTGTCTACTTTCTTAATAGCTTCCTCTATCTTTTTTTTGGTACTTTCCGGGTTGGGGGGAGAATCTAATGAGACAGGAACAACATTTTCCAGCTTTCCCACAATAGTTTCTGCTGTTGAAAGAAGTTTTTCCCCTAAATTTTCATGAGTAATTACTACAACACCAAACACTTTAAATTCCTTTTAAACATTTTATTCTGTAATAGAATTATTGAAGTTTAGAATCCTCATTTAAAATAATATTATAAATATCCTCCCGGTTGGAAGTTTTAAGAAGATTTGATTTAAATTCCTGACTTTTCAGCAGGCGGGAAATCTTTGCCAGTGCTTTTAGATGAGTTCCTGTGGCGTTTTCCGGGGCAAGCAACACGAAAATAAAATTTACCGGTTTCTGGTCAAGAGAGTCAAATTCAATCCCATTTTTAGAAATTCCAAATGCCGCAATGATTTTATTTAATCCCTTCATTTTAGCATGAGGAATTGCCACATTTTCGCCGATGCCGGTTGAACCGAGCTTTTCTCTTTCTAAAAGGACACGGATTAATTCTGATTTATCAGCGATCGGATGGTTCTGGCAAAGAAACTCGGCTAATTCCTTAATCGAATTTTCTTTGTTGTTTGCCTTAACTTCCGCTAAAATTGTTTCTAAAGTTAATATTTCGTTAATTTTCATTAATTTGTATCAATTAGCCCAAGGTTTCCATCATTCCTATGATAGAGGACATTGATTTTTCCATTCAAAGCGTTTCTGAATACCAAAAAATTATTTTTTGTAGATAGAATTTCCATACTTGCTTCTTCTAAAAATATAGGTTTGGCATCAAATTTTACTGATTTAATAACCTGAGGATTTTCCCTTGTTGATGTTTCTTTTTCATAAGACAAGACATCTGACCTGAAACCGGTTATTTCTTCCTCTCCTAATTTCTTTTTGTTTTTCAAAGTAATAATTTTGTCCCTATGTTTTTTCAGCTGTTTTGTCAGCTTTCCAATTACCCTATCAATAGTTGAATACATATTATTTGTTTCTTCTTTACAATGAATCACATATCCACTGGCATTGAGTATAATTTCCGCAAAATGTCGGTGTTTTTCTACAGATAGTACTATATGAATATCTTTTGCTTCGTTTAAAAATTTTTTGATTCCTCTGATTTTTTCCTCAATATGCTCATTAAGCGCTTCTGTCATCTCCATTTTGCGACCGGTTATCGAAACTTTCATACACGTTGTCTCCTAATTCTTGAGTAAAAAAAACGGAAAAATTGAAGGAAAAAAAAGGATATACATTTCAATGGGTCCCAGGATCCATGAAACATTTAATCATATATTCTTTTCCGCTTGTTAGCGGCAGAAATCTTCAATTCTTTACGATATTTACTTACCGTACGCCTTGCAATCTCAACGTTATTGTTCTTTAAGGATTGAACTAATTGCTGATCAGTAATTGGTCTGCTTGAATCCTCCTTTTTAATCAACTCTTGAATCATATTCTTAATTAGAACTGAAGAAGTTGAAACACCTGAATTGCTTTCGATACCGCTATGAAAAAAGAACTTAAAATCAATGATGCCGCGAGGTGTATGCATATATTTCATAGTAGTAACACGGCTTACAGTAGATTCATGCATCTCTATATCTTCTGCTACATTTC
>CAYMVZ010000150.1:0-3411 GCA_964394335.1 uncultured Nitrospinota bacterium
ATGAAATAAAACTAAAACATTCTATTGGTGAAAAGTTAGATGCACATTTTAAGATTGAGCAAAGGCTCGTGGATGATTTTAATTTTTTTGGATTGCATAACTATGCACCGGGAGTCGTATTCAAGATTAACAAATACTTTGATTTTGAATTAAACTATAAATATGAAAGGGAAAAAGGTGAAAAAGAGTGGACTGAAGAGCATCGAGGGGAAATTATACCTATTACAAAACTGGAATGGATGGGGAATAAGTTCAATATAAGAACCCGGTTTGAATATAGAAGTTTGGAGGGGGAAAGCAAGTGGAGGTGGAGGGAAAAGTTAAAAATAAAAAGACTCATTAAGATTGGCGTTTTTGAGTTTACTCCCTTTCTCTCAGAAGAAATATTTTATGATTTTAAGGTTAATGAATTCAGTCAAAACCGGGTTGCCACAGGCATATCTAAAATGATAACTAAGAATTCAGGAATAGATTTATATTATATGCGGAAGACTAATAAAAGAGATGGCGCCTGGCCAGGAGTAAATATTTTAGGAACAGTAATTAGCATGAAGTTTTAATGTATCGTATTCTCCTGATAAACCCGCGGGTCTATGTTCGCGGCATAAGTAAAAATCTTTAACATTGACAAATTACCTTCGTCCCCTTTGTGCCCTTCGTGGTTATAAATTAATTATTTAAAAAAAGTTATTCACAAAACTTAAAAAAAACACAGTATCCAGGTCTCTAAAACAACCCGCTGATGATAAACTTAAAGAAGGTTTGCGGTTTTCAAATAGGATAATTTTTTTATATTAGCCGGAATTCTGAATAAAGCGCGCTTAGGCTTGGTTCCCAATCCTTTTTTATCTTCCCTTCTCTTTTTTTTTGCCGATAGCAGCTTTTCCGACCCTATAGGATCAAATTTAAAACAAATCGATTTTTCCCCATGTTTCAGAAAGTCGATAATAAGATTGATCGAATGCCGGTTCAATTCTTCGATATAAGTTTTCTCCACCTCCCATCTTGATTTTTTTGAAACCAGCGCTACGGCCTTTTGCCATATGACAAGATCGCTCAATTTTACAGAATGGAAGAAAAATCTTTTTTTCATTTTAAATGAGACCAGCTTTCGTTTTACCATTTCCTGCAAAAAAACATCATTATGATGATTGCGCTTCTCAATTATCGTTCGGGCAGTCTTCCAGAACTTTTTATTTATAAATTCGTCTGATCGGGATTCCCAATACACATGTCCGAACCTTTTAGTGGAACTTGTCAGATAAAATTGATTTGGTACATAGAAATTATGAGAAATGATATCCGCTGCAAGATGAGAAAGGTATCCATAGACAAAAGCGGTTGTATCGTCTGAGTCGGCCTTTAAGAGCATCTTCTTTGCCAGTGACCAGTTATGGCAATGGTCCCATCTCTTTTTTACCCCCTTTCCGATAAAAATATCCGCGCTTATACAGCCGTACAAATAATCAAAGGGGAATGCTTTTAATATTACGGCTATGTCAGGGGCAATAAGGTTCAGGTGTTTGAGAATATATGTACCCTGCATGATGTGTAGTCCAACCCCCCAGGCAAAGGTGTTTTCGGCAGTAAAGAGAACACTGCATGAAACAATACTAAAGATAAATGATATCTTTAGGATCACAATCCTCCTCTTATTAATAGCTTGATGAGTTACATTTTAATCATTCAGATTAATTTCAATATTTGATATATTGCAAAGGTAGATTATTGCTGTAGTCCCCTTCCCTTCTGATACTTCATCCACTCCTCAAACTTTTCGTTAATAATATTAAAATCTGTTTTATTATCGATATCGAGTGCTGCCCCTCCATAGGTTGTCTCCGCGACATAAATACTTGTTCCCAGTATCCTGTCGACAATACCCGTAAGCTTACTTAGTGTTAACAATGAACTGATTTTCCCGGAAACTTCAACAAATCCGACCTTTTGGAAGAAAAGCGCGGCCTGGATAAGGATATAAAAAAAAGCGGCGTCTTTGAATCCTTTCAATTGCACTAACTTGATGAGCATTTTCCAAACGTTATGAAACCTTCGTTGATAGCGGAGTTCATACATAACCTGAAGTCTGTATCTGTTAGCAATCTTAAATGGTTTAATCAAATGAAGATTATTAACGCGGTATTTATTTTCTTTAAATGGAAGAACAGCCAACCTGATACGTTTACGCCCTTTTCCCCGTTTAAAATGAGAGAGGGTTTTTTCTGAGACAACCCCAACGTAATAATCGAATAGGCTTAAATCGCAGTTGGAAATAAACTCATTGATTTCATCCGGGATAAGCATGGGAATATCGCCCGCGACAACCAGAACTGCTATTTCTTTTTGTTCTGGAGAGACTTCCGTTTCTGCCTTATAGCCTGGTAGCGTATTAAGAAAGCCCACCCACACGTTATCAATAATATTATCTTTTTGCTGAACTACCTTTACAGTTTTAGACCCCTGACACGCTTTGGAATGTTTTTTAAGGAGGGAGTTAATATCTTCTTTTGGTCCTACTATCCTGATTTCTCCAACAGATTCCACATTCTGAAGAGCCGCAAGCACCCGGATAAAAGAGGGAATTCCTTTAATCTCCAAGAGCGCCTTATTTTTTCCAAAAACACTTTTTGCGCCACGCCTGTCACCGGCAAGCAATATTGCATTATAAACTGCCATAGGCAAACTATTTATACAAGTTAGGTGTTCGTTTCACTCACACTAACTGATTATTCCGATTAACTTTAGATTACACAGATTTTATACTTGAATCAGTGTAATCCTAATCAAATCTGCGTAATCATGCATAGATTTGAAATCCAATAGATTAACTTCTTTAAAACGTACCATACCCTATTTTGCTTTTCCACAAAAAACCATAAGGCAGCAAGTTGCCGCAACCACAATTGAAGCTCTCCATAGGAGAGCTTCAGTGTAGAGTATGATTTTTTTTTAAGTTCACTCGCTAACCCCGCAGCAAGCTGCGACAGTGCTCGCTAAACACTTTCGGTAAGGGAAACTGAATTCAAGTCTTCGCAGCTACTCTCCATTGGGCGAATCTGCGGAGCCACGCTGAGCGGGGCGGAGCTAATTGGACAGTTTCCGAAGGAAAACCGCCCGAAGGGTTGAGGCCATGGATGGCAGAGCTAAGCTCAGCTTTGCCACGCTCAGCGGGGCTTTGCCGATAATCAAATAGGGCTTTCGCCTTAGAGAACCATCAAAAAAACTTCTTCAGCTTTGCATAAGACGCTGTAAAAAGAAAGAACTAACAGCGTCTAAAAAAAGAAGTTTTTACAGTGTAATGGTATAGGGCTCTATTGAAACTAATTGATGCCAATGAGCGATTGTAATATAGTATAGAAAATGAACTACCCCGCAGCAGAGCTGCGAGGTATCTAATTTAATTATTCAATG
>CAYMVZ010000151.1:0-3404 GCA_964394335.1 uncultured Nitrospinota bacterium
TTGCTTCATTCTTTTTTTACCTTCCTTCTGTTTTTCCAGTAACTTTCTTTTTCTCGTAACATCTCCACCATAACATTTTGCCGTCACATTTTTTCTTAATGCCTTTACAGTTTCTCTGCAAATTACTTTGCTTCCAATGGCGGCCTGAATAACTACTTCAAACATTTGCCTGTGTATAATATTTCTCATTTTTTTTACTAATTCTCTTCCTACATAATAAGCCTTTTCTTTATGAATTATAATCGATAAAGCATCCACTGAATCTCCATTAATCAGTATATCCAATTTTACTAATTTGGAAGGACGATAATCCAAATATTCGTAATCAAAAGAAGCGTAGCCTTTTGAAATTGACTTTAGGCGGTCATGAAAATCAAAAACCATTTCATTAAGAGGGAGTTCATAAATCAGCATAGTTAAATTGTCATTTAAATATTTTAAACTCTTTTGGATGCCTCTTCGTTCCTGAGCCAAGTTAATAATTGATCCAATAAATTCTATAGGTGTAATAATAGTAGCTTCAATAAAGGGCTCCTTTATTTCGGAGGTCTCACTGGGTGAAGGCATATTAGAAGGGTTTTCCACCATAACAATTTCCCCATTCACGGTAACAGCATTATAAACAACTGTCGGGGCTGTAGTTATGAGCTTTAAATTATACTCCCTTTCCAATCTCTCTCGTACTATTTCCATATGCAGTAAGCCAAGAAAACCACAGCGAAATCCAAATCCCAGGGCTTTTGAAGTTTCAGGCTCAAATACAAAAGAAGAATCATTAAGGTGAAGCTTTTCAAGGGAATCACGCAGGAAATCGAACTGGGAGTTATCAACTGGATAAAGACCGCAAAAAACCATTGGCTTAGCATCTTTAAATCCCGGGAGCGGGGTTGAAAGCGGTTCTACTTCAGAGGTAATAGTGTCACCTATTTTAGTGTCTTTGATGTCTTTTAGCCCCGGGATAAGAAAACCGACTTCACCGGCAATGAGATCATCTTTAGTTTTTGCGTTGGGCGCAAATACTCCCAAAGACTCTACTTCGGTTGTTTTTTTTGTAGCAATTAATCTAACGGTCATACCTTTCTTTAAAATCCCATCAAACACTTTAACCAGCAGGACAACCCCCTGGTACAAGTCATACCATGAATCAACAATTAAAACTTTTAGAGGAGCATTTTTTTTACCGCTGGGATGTGGAATTCTGACTATAATTGCTTCAAGCAGATCTTTTATCCCGATTCCCTGTTTGGCGCTTACTAAAATAGAGTCAGAGGAATCTATATTCAGAACATCTTCAATTTGTTTTTTTACATTTTCAGGATCGGCATTGGGCAAGTCAATTTTGTTAACTACCGGTATAATCTTAAGGTTATGTTCAATGGCGAGATTTATGTTTGCTATGGTTTGAGCTTGTATTCCTTGGGAAGCATCAATCACAAGCAAAACTCCGTCACAGGCAGCAAGGCTGCGTGATACTTCATAACTAAAATCAACATGTCCTGGAGTATCTATGAGGTTAAGAATATACTCTTTTCCATCTCTATATTTATATATAAGGCGAGCTGTCTGAGCCTTTATCGTTATACCCCTTTCTCTTTCGAGTTCCATTGTGTCAAGCACCTGATCCATCATCTCTCTCTGAGAAAGCGCACCGGTAAATTCGAGGATGCGGTCAGCCAAAGTTGATTTACCGTGGTCAATATGCGCAATAATTGAGAAATTTCTAATTCGTTCCATAGTAAAAAAGTTAGAAAGAAGGCATAAAAAAAATAAATGCCGCTTATATCATTTTAAGCCCTTCTTGTCATTCTGAAAAGCTTGTCCTGAGCGTCGTCATTTAAGATTCCTCTCTTCGTTCGAAATGGCAGAAACGAAGAGGTCGAAATGACACATTATTTTGGAAACGCTTTACTAATTTTTTAAAGTCCATATTTTGCAGCTGGAAAACAATTTAACAAGGTGGGATTTCACCGCAGCACTTTTTTTGCAAAAGAAAGGTTTTATCTGAGTGATTTCGCGCTCTTTTTCAATACCTTTCTCTTTTGATCTCTCAGCTTTTCCTTTAGTGCATCTATACTGCTAACAGGAGTTGGATCAACTTTATTCAAAACAGAAAGGTAAAAGCTCACATAATCTCCAAGGTGACAGAGTGAGAAAATTTGTGTTAATTTACTGCTTCCTTGCTCTTTTACATCGATAATCTCACTCACATGATTTTTTAAAAAAGTTTTTATGACATCAATTCGATGGATGGAATCTTCTGATTCATCAGATCTTCTTAAAAACAAACCTACTAAATTTTTTGAAAATTTTCCTATGCCTTTCCATCCCTCTATGTCGTTATGTCCTAATTCCGGATAAAATTGTGTAAATGCAAGGTTTTTACTATTTTCGTTTAGTTGGCATTTCCATCTCAATGCCACAACATCCGTTGAGTTTTCAATTCCAATTATCAAGGGAATTTTTTTATGTAACTTCGCTGCCAGTTCCTTGGCACGATTACCCGGGGTACTTTTCTTACTGTTGTACTTTTCTTCCAGCTTTTGAATAGCATTAATAGTATCTAATATACTGAGGGTTTGATTTTCAATAATATTCCATTTTTGAAGAAAAACAATCATTGGGAAAAAGAGGTGTCCCATAGCAGCCCTGGGTGGTATTCCAGAAGGAATTTTAACTAATGGCACTTTCTGTCGGTTTGCAAGAAATGCCAATCTGCCACCACTTGTAATAACTACGACCTTTGATTTTCTTTTAAGCACTTCCTTAAAAGCAGTTAAAGTTTCTTCCGTATTTCCTGAGTAGCTAACTGCAAACACCAGACTTTTTTCATTAACAAATTGCGGCAAACTATAATTTCGATTAACTATAATGGGTATAGGGGATTCATTAATGAAAAGGGTTTTTAGCAACTCTCCACCGATAGCGGAGCTACCCATCCCAAGTATCACTATATTTTGAATTTTTTTGGGTTTAGAAAAATTTGGACAAGCTTTGGCAATGTCAACAGCACTCTGGCATTGCTCACTAAACCCTGAAATATGGCGAAGCAACAATCCTTTATCTACTTTAGCTATAGTCTTTAAGTTGTTAAGTATCATTCCTTCTCCAATTTAAGAAAATAATTCAATCAATCATGATACCATACTTTCACATGATATTAAAGCATAATTCCAAATATGTTCATGAGTTTCTATTGATGATACTTTAAGCATAAATACCGATCAATGAATTCCATAAAGTGAAATTAGACTATTAACACTACGATTAATACTGTAGAATTTCCCTGATAAATTTGTATAAGTCTTCTTAAGTAGGACAATTAGTCACTAAACATGAAAAATAAAATAGATTTAACGGTAATAATTCCTACCCTAAATGAAAAAGACAATCTTATACATTTAATC
>CAYMVZ010000152.1:0-3310 GCA_964394335.1 uncultured Nitrospinota bacterium
ATAACAAAAATATTTTTTCACGTTTAAATCGGTCCCATGTGTTTCTCACTATTCGGTCCCATTCAAAACGATACTGGCAATATGAATAGAAGGCAACATAGGTATTGTCCATCACAAGTCCATTTACAATAACCGGTTGCAATTGTGGATTTGATCGTTGGTTCATATAAAGGCCGATTTCCCCGTGATCATCAATTTCATCCGTTTTCAACTCCCAGTGATAATTCTTACTCCTGGAATCAGTCTGAGGAGGAATCCAGATATAGTAAAGAACTCCTTCTACATCATAAGTCCCAATCTTTGTTGGTGGGGGGAAATTTGTTATATCAATCGTACTAGAAAAAACCGGTTTCTTTTTTTTACTGCTTTCATAGAGATCAAAAATTAAAATACCAGAACTGTTTTTTTCTTCCACGTAAAAAGGTAAAATGATACGATTTAAATTTGAACATTTTGCTTCGAAAGATTGGGAAATCGTCTGGTTTCTCAAAACTGGAGCTTTTAAAAAAGGACCTACAAACTGTGAAATATCTTTGTAAAAAAAGGCCTTTTCCATTAAGTTTTTGGGTTGTTCAGCTGCAGCATTAAACGAACTTAGCAAAAGAAAGAGGAAGAATAAACTGACTACTGTTAAAGATCTTAGAAGCAGTGCAATTAATTTAACCTGAATAATAGATTTCAAGAAGATAGATAGACACGGTTGACGGAAAGTTTTCTTGACAATGTGATACGCAAATGGGAAACTTTCCAAAAAAATCATTATCCCAATATTCCACCGTTCCATTATAACTTGCATAAGGCAATAAAAGCAGGCCTAAAAACATTCCTAATAATTTAGCAAGCAGTGCAATTTCGAATTCATTATGTATAAGAGTCTTAATATTAAGCAATGGTTGCTAATCAGCTTACTTCTAAGACTAATAGTAATGCCATTCACAGTGCATGGCGATATGTTTCACGTCTATAGAGTACCACATTTTTTATCACATGGAGAATGGAGTGCTTATGAAATTGCGGCTGAGAAATATCTCAATTATTATCCTCCTTTTGCGATGATTTTTTTTGCAATTGTCCAGGTTATTTTCCGACTGCTTTTCCCTGGTTTTGAGGAGTTTACGCATTCTCTCGGATTTCTAACGAAAAAAGCTTTATATGAATCAGAGTATTTATACCTTTCTCTTTTTCTTATGAAGCTCCCTTATCTTGTGTTTGATTGTTTAATCATTTTAATATGCTGGAAGATGATGCCCAATGACAAAAAAAAGATAAATTTTGCGGTATTTTGGGCAGTTAATCCAATTGCAATATACAGCGCATTCATGTTTGGTCAATTTGATATAATTCCTTCCTTTTTTGTAGTTCTTGCCTGTTATTTCTCTCTCCAGAAAGGAAAAGAACACTATGCTTGTCTTTCTATTGCTTCAGGCTGCCTTTTCAAGATATTTCCTATTATTTTTTTACCGTTAGTTCTATTAGTATCGAGCAGAAATGTAAAAGATTTTGCCCGACTATCCTTTTATGGAATTGTTCCTATTTTATTTTTTTACGGGGGTTTTTATCTTGTTTCAGGTGAAGCGGTTATAAAGTTGTTTTCCATGATTTCACATTCAACGGGATTTTCTTTTGACTATAAACTATTAGCTTTGAGATTTTGTCAAGCTGCCGTTTATTTTATGGTTTGTTTTCATATTTTATATTTCCGTCGAGGACATCTCAACTATACTTTATTAATTCAGTATTTTCTTGTAATTTATTTTGCAATATACTGGGGTCTTTACATAGCTTTCACTCATTATTTTATATGGTTCATTCCTCTAATAATACTCTATCTCCAAGAACACCCGGAATGGAAAAAACCCTTTTATCTTTTATTGCTGATCATTTTTCTCGCCGGTTTAAAACCACGCCTTGGAGCTATTGGAGCATTTGCTCCAATTAACCCAGAGTTATTCTTGAGCTTTCCTTCGTTAAAAGACGTCACAGCCTTTTTATTCGATCAAAAGACGTATGACCTGACAATCGATTTATTGTTTAAAGGAGTCACAGGGCTGTGGGTTTTGACAATCTTAAAAAACCTTTACAAAACCTCGAGCAAATCTAAAATTGAAGCACTTTCAATAAGCTAAAAGGAGTGCCTGTGCCGTTTAGGGGGTCTAAATAAAGTTATTAGCTATTCTCAATTTAGATATTTTTACTTGAGACAAAAAGAGTTGATTTTAAAAATTTAACTTTGGCTGGAGAATTTTAAACATACTTGTTCGTATTGATTCGAGATATGATAACCAAGGGTGCCTAAAGACCTGTTTTTAACCTTGTGGCTTTTGTCATATTTTTTAAAGCTTCTTTATAATTGCCCAATTTTGAATTTACCTTACTGAGCTTGAAATGAAACAGCCATAATTTCGGATTGGTTTTTATTCCTTCTTTATAAGTTTCAACGGCCTCCTGGTACCGCTCTATATCTGTATACAGGTCACCGAGACCCAGATAGTAAGTATGATAATCTGGTTTAATTTCTATGCTTTTTTTAAAAAATCTTATCGCCTTATCATAAAGCTTTTCTTCATGATAAATATAGGCAAGATTTGCGTAGGCTTCATGGAAATCAGGGTATTTTTTTATAGCTTCGGTTAAACGTTTTTTCCAGGCATCACCGGCGCTCACCTTTTTAATGCCTGCAATGACTAGAGACGACTCCTCTGGGACAGATATGAACTTTATTGGATCGTACCAGGAAAAATAAGAAATATCCTCCAGAAGGCCGAAATTAGTTCCAAAGTAATTATCAAAAATCAGTCTAAATGAATTAACAGGGGAAATAGTTTCATACAGTTTTTCGTTTACCCCATTCGGCAAATAGTAAGCATTAAGTATTCCAAACTCTTCTGTCAACTCTAATCCATTCGGATGAACTCCTTGAAAAACAAATTCCATTCCATGATCTCCCTGAATGATTATGACAGGAGGTGTTGCCGATCCTTCCAGTATTTTATTAAGAACCTTAACAACTTTTTTATTTCCAAAAGTTAAAAATTGACATGCGCTCTCCATGTTTTGAGGTATAGGCTTTGTTTTATAATCCGGTTGTGCATTACCGTTTTGATCAAAGAGAAAAGGCCAGTGAGGCATCAAGAAATGCGCAAAAACAAATTTTGGGCCTTTAATTGTCGGCATCTCAGCAAGCTTGTCAAAGTTATGCAATAATATTTTTCTTCTTCTATTATTTTCATTGAATAAATTAAACCCAAAACCCTTTAACATAGTAGTATTGATTAGCATCTCATCAAATTCTCTATAGAACCCTGTAGTG
>CAYMVZ010000153.1:0-3284 GCA_964394335.1 uncultured Nitrospinota bacterium
AATTTCATCTGCTATGCTCTGGACTTGCCTGGTTGAATTACCGCTGCAAATTAAAAAATAATCTGTAAATGATGTCCTTTTTTTTAAATCTAATATTACAACATCATTTCCTTTTTTATCTATGACTGCCTTATAGCAAATTTTAGTTTTTTCTTCTATGGATAATCCCATTGACATTTATCTTAAACATAAAGCAGTTTATTTTCAATATAAATATATACATTTTTTGGCACAAGCTTTTTAATAGAATCGCCGCGTTTAATTTTCTCCCGTATGTCCGTAGAAGATATATTAACCGGGGTTGTTTCGAGGGGCACAATGAAATAAGGCGAAGAATTCGCCTTGATGCACTTCAACCTGCTTTCAGGTTCTACCTCTCCGGGATGAAACTGAAAATCTCTGAATTTTTCAGAGAGATTTTTTGATACAGTTTCTAATTGATCAGAAATAACCTCATCACGTGTGACAACAATGAAATTACAGCTTTTCAATAATCGATTCGCGTCTTTCCATGTGTCAATTTCCAAAAAAGCATCCAGCCCTATTATAAAAAAAAAAGAGTTATCTTTTTCCTTTTTAACAAGGGCTGTAACGGTATCTACCGAATAGGAGATGCCTTTCCGGTCTATTTCCAAAGGGGAAAGTTCGAAATAGGGATAATCTTCAATGGCCAGTTTGATCATATTTTTTCGATGGTACGCGGAAATAATTTCTCCATCAGGCTTATGCGGCGGGGAGTAAGCCGGGATAAAAAGGACTTTATCCAGTTTTAATTTCTCGGCCGCTTCACATGCAGGATAAATATGTCCAAAATGGATAGGATTAAATGTTCCTCCTAATATGCCAACTCTCATAATAAAATTTTTCTCTCTTCACAGTAAATTTGTAAAACTGTGTTTTTTAGCAAAGCTGAGCTTAGCTCTGCACAATTTTTTTAAGAAGATTGGGCGGCAGCACAATTTGATAATCGGCCTTCCATGGCCTCAACCCTTCGGGCGGCTTTCCTTCGGAAACCGTCCAATTCGGTTTTCCTTACCGAATTGTGGTTGTGGCCCTGGCCACTCTGCGTACTTTGCGATCTCTGCGGTAAATTTAATCATTTCTTTATTTGCCCGTTGCCAAATATTATATATTTAGTAGAAGTTAACTCCTCTAATCCCATGGGACCGCGGCAATGGAGTTTCTGGGTGCTGATCCCCATCTCTGCTCCCAGGCCAAACTCATTTCCATCTGTAAACCTGGTTGAGGCATTGACATACACAGACGAGGCATCCACTTCGCGAAGAAATTTCCATGATCTATTATAATCGGTTGTAACAATCGCTTCAGAAAGCATTGAACCATAAAGGGTAATATGATCGATAGCTGCGTCAAGACTTTCTACAACCTTTATTGAAAGGATAAGGTCCAGGTATTCCGTATCCCAGTCATCATTTGAAGCTTCTTTTATATCACCTACAATCTTTTTAGTTTTAGCGCATCCTCGAATTTCAACCCCTGCTTTTATGAAACGGCTGATCATTGAAGGCAGAAATTTTTCCGCTACATCTTTATGCACTAAAAGAGTTTCCATAGCATTGCAAACTGAAGAGCGTTGAGTTTTAGCGTTAAAAGCTATTTCTTCACCCATCTTCAAATCAGCTTTACTATCGATATAAACATGACACAAACCTTTATCATGTTTAATAACAGGGATTGATGAGTTTTCAACCACAGTTCGAATCAACGCGTGTCCTCCTCTGGGAATAATCAAATCAATGTATTCGTCCATTTTTAATAGTTCATGAACAGCGGTTCTGTTAGTGATATCAATAAGTTGAAGAGCTTTTTCCGGGAGTCCTGATTCCTTTGCTGTTTTAGTTAATATGTTAGCAAGGGCTATATTGGTGTTGATTGCTTCAGAACCTCCGCGCAAAATCACCGCGTTGCCGGATTTCAAACAGAGCGAAGCGGCATCGACTGTCACATTAGGTCTCGATTCGTAAATAATCCCAATTACTCCAATAGATGTTCTTATCCTTCCTACCTGGAGACCGTTGGGACGCCGCCACATTTTTACAATTTCACCCACAGGGTCGGTTAGTAGCGCCACCTCACGGAGGCTATCCGCCATTTTTTCGATACGCTCTTTGTTAAGCATAAGGCGTTCCTGCATGGCGCTGCTCAATCCCTTTTGTTTTGCAAATTCAAGGTCTTTGGAGTTTGCTTTTACAAGTTGATCCGTATTTGCAATTAAGTCATCCGCCATTTTCAGGAGGGCGTTATTTTTAATTTTTGAGTTAAGTCCCCCCATTTTTCTGGAAGCAGTTTTAGCGTTTTGCGCGATCTGTTTTATTTTTTCTTCTATCATAATATAACCAGGTTATCTCTGTGTATTACCTCATCATAAAATTTAAAACCAAGAATCTCTTCAATCTTGGAAGTATGTTTTCCAATTATTTTTTTTAAATCTCTGGAATTGTAATTTACCAGACCCCGGCAGAATTCATTTTTTTTGCTGTCCACACAATGGACCGCGTCTCCGCTGTCGAAATTGCCGGTTACCCCGGATATACCGGAAGGGAGTAATGATTTTCCCATTTTTACAATGGCTTTTTTCGCTCCGTTGTCGAGAATCAGTTGTCCTTTTACTTTAAGAGTATGGGCGATCCAGTGTTTTCGCCGGGTCAGCTTGTCCTGGGAGGGTAAAAAAAGCGTCCCGATATTTTCCCCTTTAAAAACTTTGGTTATTATATCATTTATAGTTCCATTCACGATGATGGTTGAAATACCGCTGTCAGAAGCAATCTTCGCGGCTTTTAGCTTTGTAATCATTCCACCCACGCTTCCCGGGGAACTACTTTTTCCCGCTATTTTTTGAAGATCAAGCGTGATTTTTTCCGCAAACGGGATAAGAGTTGCTTTTTTATCTTTAGCAGGATCTCCGGTAAATAACCCGTCCACATGTGAAAGAATCACCAATAGATCGGCGTCTACAAGATGAGCTACCAGGGCGGAAAGGGTGTCATTATCACCAAACTTTATTTCATGTACCGACACCATGTCGTTTTCATTAATCACCGGTATGACATGAAAAGATAAAAGAGTCATCAAGGCATTGCGGGCGTTAAGGTACCTGCGGCGGTTACTGAGATCATCATGTGTCAGGAGCACCTGCGCGGTCTTTTGTTTTTCTTTTTTAAAATACTTTTCATAATAGCCGATCAAGTGGCTTTGTCCCACGGCAGCCGCCGCCTGTTTTGAAGGAATATCGGTCAATGCTTTTTTAATACCCAGCTCGGTCT
>CAYMVZ010000154.1:0-3253 GCA_964394335.1 uncultured Nitrospinota bacterium
GGAGCCTGTTTGGAGGAGTGCCCGGTGTTGATTGATACTGTTCCAACCATTACAGATATGCGCCGTCATCTGGTATTATCTGAAGGAAAACCGCCTGCCCAGGCTAATTTTAGCCTGGATAAAACCAAAAGTAACGGTAATCCGTGGGGATTTCCTCAAAGTGAGCGAATCAAATGGGCAACAGATGCAGAAATTAACTTGCCCATAATGGCAGATAAAGAAAATACATGCATTCTTTATTGGGTGGGCTGTGCCGGTTCCTTTGATCCGAAAAACCAAAAGGTTTCCCGTGCAATGGTTAAAATTTTTGAATCCGCAGGCATCGATTTTGCCGCTTTAGGCAATGAAGAAATGTGTACAGGAGATTCAGCACGTCGCTTGGGAGAGGAATACCTTTTTGAAACCATGGCGCTTAAAAACATTGAAACCTTGAATCAATATAATTTTGAAACAATTGTGACAGCTTGCCCGCATTGCTTTCATACTCTGAAAAACGAATATCCACAATTTGGAGGGAATTATCATGTTAAGCATCATTCCCAGTTTATTAATGAATTAATCAGTTCCGAAAAACTTAGTTCCAAAAAATATAAGAAACAAAAAGTAGCGTATCATGATTCCTGTTATCTTGGCAGAATCAATGGAGAATATGATGCTCCTAGACGTATCATTCAAAAAATACTGGATGAAGAGGGAAAACTTGTGGAGATGCAGCGCAATAAAAAAGAGAGCTTTTGCTGTGGCGCAGGCGGAGGTAATATGTGGCATGAGATTGATAAAGGAGAACGAATCAATCTCAACAGACTCCAGGAAGCCGTAGATTCCGGAGTTGACACTGTGGCTACTGCATGCCCCTTCTGTATGATCATGATAGATGATGCTATGAAATTGAAAGGCAAAGAAGAATCTATGGAGGTCTTGGATATAGCTGAAATAGTGGCCCAGGGATTGAGCTAAGGATTTGATTATCGTAAACTTTGAAAACTGCCTTGAATGCGGCTCATGTCAGGTGGCCAACCGTGATTAGGTGGTATGAGACAATCCCCGCGGCGGCACAGGGGTTATTTAAAAGTACGAGAAATCCAGAACATCCTATAAAGAACTTAAATTCAGAGTTTATATCCTTTCAGTGTCTCATAAGCATTCTTTTTAGGACAACTAAAAAGAAAATTTACATATTGAAAAATAAGTTTTTTTTCATGTATAATGCCATTAGGCAATTGAAATAGTTGCCATTAATTTGATTTCCTCTGTTAGCATAATCTAAAAGGTCGAAAATCGAGAGGTATATCCATAATTAGGAGGATGCATCATGAAGGAATCTCCATATCTTGAAGGGCAAGACCAGATTATCGCGCGCATCAAAACCCTGCCAATTTTTCAACAATATGGCGATGAGAAGCTAAAAGGGTTACTCCGTCTTAGCAAAATACGGCAGTACAAATCTAATGAGGTCATTCTCGAGGAAGGATCAGATGAAAAGTGGATATATTTTTTATTATCAGGAAGCGTACAGGTAGAAAAGGATGGAAACGTAGTAGCAACGCTGGAAAAAAGTGGAGACATTTTTGGCGAGATGGGGTTCCTTGATGAAAAACCAAGGTCTTCTACCATTAGGGCCACTTCAAATGCCAGTTGTTTAGGTGTGGATGTGTCTTATTTGCTTCGCCTTCAGGAAGAGGGCCATGATTCTTTTCACGCCGCAATATACAAGGTGTTCGCCGAGATATTGGCCTATCGTCTCCGTGAAACTACGAGAAAATTTGTCAATTTGAAAAAGGAGTTTGACCGTGTAAAAATAATCTCAGGACGTCTATAACTTTTTTGGAAATAAACCTGTCCTCTATTTTTACTTGATGATATTCCTCTTTTTATTCCAGCCAATTACTTAAAACAAAACACGCCCAGATTTTAGACCAGTGGAGTCTGTTGTCAAAATAATCTTTTAAAAGTCTTTCTCTATAGGCTGAATTAAAGATATGTGATTTGCTAAGCTTTCCAACAACAATGTCCTTAAGTTCTTTTCTTAGCCACAGATCAAAAGGAAAAGTAAAACCCATCTTGGGACGGAAAATGATCTCCTCCGGCAACTTCTTATTCAAGGCTTTGATTAACAGCATTTTAGGTATATCCTTTTTAGCTTTATATTTCACTGAAATTTTTGCTAATAATTCCACCAAAATATGATCTGCAAAAGGCACTCTTACCTCTAAAGAATGGGCCATACTGAAAACATCCGTATCCCGCAAGAGTTGATTGCACATGTAAGAGCTGATTTCAAGCAGACTGACCTGGTTGAATTTGCTGTTTGCTTTAGAACAATCTGGTAGAAAAGAACATAGTTCCATTCCTTCCAAAGCTTCTTTTGCAAAATCCGGATGAAGCAATTTTTGAATTTGTTCCTCTGTAAAAACGCCTCTGTAATTTAAATAAACATCAGGAATTGATGGAGCTGATGAGAGCGTAGAGCAAAGCTTTGCCATTAGCGATCTGTTGGAATTTTTTAAAATCAAGCGTACTGTTCTCCTCCCAAAAGGAACCCATGCGAAAACCTTTAGAAAGTCGTACAATTTAGGTATTTGTGTAAAAGAAGGATATCCCCCAAATATTTCATCTCCCCCCACTCCGGACATTGCCACTTTAAGGCCAGCCTGAGCTGTGGCCCAGGAAACAAAATATGTATTTACTCCATCAATGGTTGGTTGATCCATGCTGCCTAAGATTTTATCCAGGTGCTCTATCATGTTTTTCCCATTGACTTCGATTTCAACGTGCTCTGTTTCAAATCTCCGGGCTGCCAGATTGGCGTATTTTGCTTCATCGTAAGGTGTATCAGGAAAGACGACTGATACGGTTTTTATGGGCTTGTGTTCTGCTTCACGCATGAGGGCCGCAACGGCAGTTGAATCAATTCCTCCGCTTAAAAACGCACCTACCGGCACATCGCTTGTGAGGTGGTATTTTATAGTTTCACTAAGGCAGGATCGAACTCTCTCAACAGCGTCCTCTTCGGAGATATTTAATAAGGATCTATCTGAAAAGGCATTCGTAAGATCATAATAACGTTTTTTTATGAGACCCTCTTTATTAATCGTCAGGAAGTGCCCTGCTTCAAGCGCGTATATTTCTTTAAATATTGTTTTAGGAGCGGGAATAGAACCATAAAGAAGGAAAAGCCCCGCTGACTGAGAATCTATTTTTTTTAAAACAGGGTTGGATTTTAAAATAGCTTTTATCTCAGAGGCAAAAATTA
>CAYMVZ010000155.1:0-3227 GCA_964394335.1 uncultured Nitrospinota bacterium
CAAAAGCAATATATTCATCTGGAGGAAATTCAAATGACAGCAGTTATTCAGTCCGGCAGCAGACAATTAAAAGTTTCTCAAGGCGATATAATAAAAATTGAGAAGGTTAATGGAGAAGTGGGAGACAGCGTCAAAATAGAAAATGTATTAATGGCAGGTGAAGGAAAAAATATTCAAGTAGGAACACCCACTATTCCAAAAGCTTCAGTTACCGGAGTTATTGTTGAACAGGGAAGAGATAAAAAAATAATCATTTTTAAACACAAGAGAAGGAAAAATCACAGAAAAAAGCGGGGTCACCGGCAGTATTTTACTCGTCTGGAAATTACAGAGATTAATCAGTAAGTA
Organism: uncultured Nitrospinota bacterium; assembly: GCA_964394335.1. Classification (GTDB taxonomy): domain Bacteria; phylum Nitrospinota; class Nitrospinia; order CAJXCL01; family CAJXCL01; genus CAJXCL01. Next base: position 349 of record CAYMVZ010000155.1, read on the forward strand.
ACCAAGGAGATAAAGCATGGCTCATAAAAAGGGACAGGGCAGTACAACTAACGGCAGGGATAGCATAGGTAAACGCCTTGGAGTTAAAAAGTTTGGCGGTCAGGTTGTAAAAGCCGGAAACATTTTAGTCAGACAAAGGGGCACCAGGATTCATGCTGGAAATAATGTTGGGGTAGGGAATGATTATACCCTCTTTGCTAAAATAGACGGGATAATTAAATTTGAAAGAAAAGGAAAAGATAAAAAATTAGTAAGTGTGTATGCCCTTAATCCCTCGTAAGTTAAACATTTCTACATCTATCCAAAACCAATTCTAATGTTCCATCAGTCAGTTATTTCCAGTGGTGAGAAGCATCTCACATCTGCATTTTTATTAATAAAAAATAATTAGTAAATTAAAATGCTTGTTGATCAAGTAAAAATATTTGTCAAAGCCGGTGAAGGAGGCAAAGGCTGTGTTGCATTTAGGCGGGAGAAATTTGTCCCGAAAGGCGGACCAAGCGGTGGTGACGGAGGCAATGGCGGGGATGTAATTATTAAAGCTATTCGGAACCTCTATACTCTTTTAGACCTAAAGTACCAACAACATTATTATGCTCCAAAAGGTGGAAATGGGCTTGGGAGCGATATGCACGGCCAGGCCGGAAAAAATATTGAGATTAAAATTCCTATAGGAACAACAGTAAGAACCGCTGATGATCCTGTGATATTAGCGGATTTGGCTGAAGAAGGACAGCAATATATTGCCGCAAAAGGAGGGAGAGGAGGGAAGGGAAATGCACATTTTAAATCATCCAGAAACAGAGCCCCAAAATTCGCACAGCCGGGGGAAGCGGGAGAGGAATGCTGGCTTATTTTAGAATTAAAAATGTTGGCTGATGTAGCTATTGTTGGTTATCCTAATGCAGGGAAATCTACCTTAATTTCCCGAGTTTCAAACGCAAAACCTAAAATAGCAGACTATCCTTTTACGACACTAGTTCCAAACCTTGGAGTTGTGTCTGTTGGAGAATTCGAATCCTTTATTTTAGCTGACATCCCCGGTATCATAAAAGGAGCCCATAATAATAAAGGACTTGGATTACGATTTTTAAAACATATAGAACGGTCTAAAATTCTTCTTCATGTTCTGGATTTGTCAGCACCGGACAATAGAAATATATGCGAAGATTTTGAAATAATTAATCATGAAATTTATTCATACAACGCTGATTTGATTGAAAAGCCTCAAGTCATTGTAGCGAATAAAATAGATATTCCAGGTGCTGTGGATACGTTAAAAAAGCATGAGCAATATTTTATAAAAAAGAAAATACAGGTTTATCCTGTATCAGCAGTCACTGGAGAAGGCATAAAAACTCTGCTTTATAAGATTAAGGAGGAATTAGATTGCCAAAAAAAATAAATTGACTGTAACTATTGAAGTTAATATAATTATAAAAAGCTTTCTCAATAAAGAAGTTTTTACGAAGTAATTGTATAAAAAGACAAATAGGCTGTTTCCAAAGGAGTAATATTTTGATGTCATCTATAAATCATCGTATCAGCCTTATAGCCAAACAAATAGAATACAGGTACATTGCTTATAAAAACAATCAGGCGGTAGAAAAAGCTTTTGTCTATGGTTTTAAGACACCGCCATTTGAAAAAGCGTTTGCTTTTACCAGAGACCATTCTCTACCATTGGCTTTATTTGTAACCGGATTTGTTGGTATCTCTTTATTTATTCTTTCACAGCCAATTGGTTTTTCCAAACCGATGCCGCAAAATCTGGAAATAGACGCAAAAATAAGAGAGCGACTGGAAAATATTCAGCCATCAGTTCCCAATATAGATAGATTAGAAAAATTAGAGACAGTAAAGCCGCAGCAAGTCAAAATAACTCCTTTTGTGAAAAGCCCCGTCATCTCCCGCAAAGCCTTTCTGGAGAAGTCATCGCCATATACAATTCTTGTAAATAAACGAACAAAAAAGTTATTTGTGACTGAAGAAAAAAATAATGGTTATTCTGTAGTTGAAGAATTTCCAATATCAATCGGTTTAGTACCTGGTGATAAAAAACTTGAAGGGGACGAGAAAACTCTGGAAGGAGCTTATACGCTTATTGATTTTAAAACGGATGGAGAATTACCGGTTAAATATGGTCCTTACGCTGCAGTTTTAAATTATCCAAACAAGAAAGATATAGAGGAGGGAAAAACCGGTTCCGGGATCTGGATTCATGGCACAGGAACAAACCAGTTAACTCCAGATACTCAAGGCTGCGTTGAACTTAGCGATGAACACCTTATACAATTATTCTCTTTTATCAGCAAAGGGACAAAGATAATTATTGTGCCGGGTAATATTGACATCACGCCCAAAACAAATATTGTTCAAAAAAACCTTATAAGCCTGGCAACCGCTTCTTAAAAAAGGCCAAAAGTGGTCGCCATCTGTAACTCCATTCATCATAAAAGCCAACAGCAGACCCCATGATTTATTTAACGACCTGCATAAGCAGCGTGAAACTTGCAGTGAAGCGATGAATAACTAAAAATCATTGAGAGCCAACAAATCACAGAATGGTGACAAGCTGTTTCACGTCTGTCTTGATGCAATGATTATATGGGTCTTAAGCCACACAGTAAAATCAGATTGACTCATTTCTCCTGAAGCAAGACGTAACATAATTTGTTCCTATTCGTCCACTTCTGCAATTATTTCATGTCCGTTGAGAATGAGGAAAATTTCCATAGCTGCATGTGCAACTCTTTTATTGCCATCTAAAAATGGATGATTCTTGACAAGAAAAAAACATAATGCACCAGCCTTAGAAACAATCTCGGGATATAGATCTTTCTGATCAAATGTAACGCGGGGTTGATTTATAGAAGATT
>CAYMVZ010000156.1:0-3211 GCA_964394335.1 uncultured Nitrospinota bacterium
CAGTTTAGCAAGATCAAAACTCTTTTTATCGCTTCCTCTAAATTCGCAAAAGATTATTCCGGCAAGGAAGATATGATAGATTCTTTAACCGATGCCATGCTGAAGCAGAAGACCTGTTACGTAAAGTATCATTCCTTCTATGATGATAAGATTAAGAATTTTAAGATTGATCCTCTTCATTTTTTTGAACATAAGGGTGGACTATATGTTTTTGTGAATACTACCAGATTTAAAGAAATCAGAAAATTGGCTGTAGAAAGAATTGAGGATTTGAAAATTACGGACTCATCATTCAGGTATCCTGAAAAATTCAATCCTGAAGAAAGATTAAACGCAGCTTTTGATATTGTTTATGATAAACCCATACAGGTTAAGGTATGGTTTTCTGCTGATCAGGCCAGGTATATAAGAGAGAGAAAGTGGGCTGTCGATCAGAAGATCACTAATAAAAGAGATGGTTCAATCGTCCTTGAACTGAATACCTCTGGTTGGGACGATGTTAAGAGATGGGTGTTATCTTACGGATCAGAAGCAAAGGTTCTGAAACCTTCAAAACTAAGGAAGGAAATAATTGCTGAGTTGAATGCGTGCAGGAAAATATATAAAAAATAATTTAATTGTGGGAATTTTGTGTCATAGAAACGGCAGGGGGAAAGATGCTTTCCTTCCTGTTTTTGTCGGAAAAATTGTCGGAAACTGTGGAAAACTTTTTGAAGGGTATTGTAATTCATTGAAATAAAAATAGGCACGGGCGGTTTCGAACCGCCGACCCCTTGCACGTCAAGCAAGTGCTCTACCCCTGAGCTACGCGCCTAAGAATTTTTTTATACCTTAATCTCTGTCAGTAATCTTGTCAAGAAAAAATGATGTTTCCATTTTCCTTGTGTGAGCTTCGTGTCCTTTGCCCCGCTGAGCGTGGCTTCGTGGTTACAAATTAACTATTTAAAAAAAGTTACCTAACCTTTACTTTTAAACAACCAATTTTCTCAATATTCATCTCGATCAAATCCTCATGTTTAAGAAAGGTTCCTTGAGGCGCTCCCACTCCAGATGGTGTGCCGGTACTGATAATATCCCCGGGCATAAGAGTCACAATTTGAGAGAGATAAGATATGATTTGTGCAACGGGAAAAATCATCTGTTCTGTGCCGGCGTTTTGTTTTTCAATTCCATTTACAGAAAGGTTAATATTGAGACTTTGTGGATCTCCAATTTCATCTTTTGTTACTATCCATGGCCCTTGTGGCGCAAAGGTATCCATCCATTTTCCATTCAGCCAGTCAAAGAACTTATCCCTGCCCCTGTCTTCAGTCCTATCCCAAATTTTCAATCCCCGCTCGGAAATATCCAGCATGCATGTGTAGCCGAATACATACTTTAAGGCTCTTTCCACGGAAACATATTTTGCTTTTTTCCCGATAACCACAGCCAGTTCCGCTTCCCAATCAATTTGCCGGCCATTTTTCGGCAGGAAAACAGGCCCACCTGGACCAGTGACACAGGTTTGAGGTTTAATGAATATGGGGGGAACCATTTTATCCTGTTCCACAACTCTTTCTTGGAATTCAAGGATATGCTCGGAATAATTTCTGGCAAGGCAATAAATAGCACCGGGTTTGGGAACGGGAGCCATCAATTTCGCGCGAGAAAGAGAGAGCATATAATTAGCTTTTTTATTGCTAACATTTTCTGCTTTTAAGAGAAGCGCTGATACCGCTTTTTTTATTTTCCCGAAATCCTGAATAAATAAAAGAGGATTTGAAAAATGCTCCGAAGATATAAGCGGCAATTTTAACTGCCTGCGAAATTTATCATATGCAGGCTGAAGAACGATTACTTTCGACTTCCGGACCAGGCAAATCAACGATCTTTTATCTTTTTTTATTAAGGCTATTTTCATCTTCCTTTACCGGCGAGGTCGCAGGGGAAAACTAATAATTTCTTTCTTTGCGATCTCAGCGCACTCTGCGGTTAATAATTTTGTCCTTGACATAAAAATTCTAAACAGGCACTATAACTAAATAGTAATAATTACTAACTGTATACTTCCAATGAAATCTGTAGAAACCTTAATCCGAGAGTTCAGGGAAAAGGGGAAGAAAGTCACCCCGCAAAGGATTGCCATATGTAAGTATTTGCATAATAACAAATCGCATCCTACTGCTGATGAAATATATAAGGATTTAAAAGCCGATTATCCCTCCATTTCATTAAACACAATTTATAAAACTCTGGATCTTCTTATCAATTTAGGTGAAATTAAGAAGTTGCCTCACAATCCTAAAAAAAACAATTTTGATCCGGAAACTGTTCATCATCACCACCTGGTTTGCAATAAGTGCGATAAAATTATGGATGTTCATTATAATTTTAGCAAATTTTTTTCTCCACCAAAAAAATTGATAAGAAATTTCAAAATCAAAAATTTCCAGGTTGCATTCGAGGGTTTGTGCGAAACTTGTCAGGGAAACCATTAGACACTATTACAATATAAACATGTTTTGTTGATTTAAAGGAGGTGAAATAAAGAGAAAATTGAATTATCTAAATTTAAACTAACTAATTTTTTTAAAGAAGGAGGAACTAAAGTTATGAAAAAGTGGAAATGCAGTGTTTGCGGATATGTTCATTCGGGAGATTCCGCTCCGGGTACATGCCCTGTTTGCGGTGTGGACAAATCAAAATTCGCGGAAACAACAGATTCAACAAAATCATTGCAGGAGAATATAGACGCCCAGATTCAGGGTGAAGCATGGGAAGTCGTCCATTATATTGGCGCGGCTTTGCTGGCCGAGAAGTTAGGCTTTGCCTGCGCGGGGCAGATTGTCAGGCAGATTGCGGATGAAGAAGCCTATCATGGGGCGAATTACGTTTTCCGAAGCGGAGCGGACGGGACGACAAAAGAAGCTTTAAAAGAATTTATGGAAAAAATGATAAAAGCCGAACGAGGAGCACATAAAATGAAATCTGAAGGAGCAAGCCTTGCTCTCGCGGAAGGAAAACATGAAATTGCCGCCTTTTTTAAAATCTCAGCGGAAGATGAAGCCCGCCATGCTGTAATGTGGGAAAAGGCTTTAAAGAGTATTGGTTAGATGCAAAAACTTCATGTGCCGCGCATTTTCAAAGTGCGTGGCACATCGCTTTTTTTGTTTTTCCCTGACCTACCCTAAATCTTAGTACCACCCTTAGAGTTATGATTTTCTATGCCGTC
>CAYMVZ010000157.1:0-3206 GCA_964394335.1 uncultured Nitrospinota bacterium
AAGAGTGAATTTTGACAGGAAATTGAAACTTGAAAGTGCTTAGCGAGCGCTGTCGAAGCTCTGCTGCGGGGAGCTTCAATTTCATGGATCAAAAATAACAAGCGATGCAGGTTTACTTGCCTATCGTGAACTGGATAATACATTGGGATTAAATGGGAAATATCATATAATAGCACTTTTCCCCTTTATTGGATGCTTAACAGTTAAGCTATCTGAATAATCAGGAAATAGTTATTACTATCTATAATAGATACTGAGAGGAGATTTATGCTGAAACGAATAATTATAATATTACTGATTATTATCTTTACAGGCAGTTTATCCCATTCTATAGCAGGAGTGATACGTTCATCTGATGGGCGTTATATAGATCATGAAGACGGGACGATTACAGACACAAAGACAGGATTAATGTGGGCAAAGAAAGATAGTTCTGCAGATTTAGGAAAATGTCTTAATTGGCATGCTTCGAAGAGTTATGTGAGCCAATTGACCACTGGAGGCTACAGCAACTGGCGTCTACCATCGGTAAAGGAATACATGGGAATTTATGAAAAGTCGAAGAAGACTAATGGTCTTCATTTCGATTCAATTTTTGCAGTTGAAGAAGGAAATTTTTACTGGACGTCTGAGACTGTGGGTCTCGAAAAGGCCCGCTTCGTTTTCTTCTACAACGGTGTCGTCTTCGAGTACTTACGTGGCTCCTGCTACGCCAAAGGCGTCCGTGCAGTACGTAGCGTATTTGGCGGCGCTTTGACTACTGCAGCCACTCCGAGGGATGAAGGATCCGATGCCCCTGCAGCCGCTCACGAGAAGGCAGAACTCGAAGCCTTTGCAAACGCTCCGAAGATTAAAGAACTCGGAAAGCTTAGCGAGGACCAGATATTTGAACTTATGGATCTGATGGGCGAGGCGGCGGACCACGGAATGCTCACGCCTTTAGCTATAGAAATAGATGAAGCTATTTTAAACGAAGAGCTAATTCTCAGAAACGAAGACTGACTAAATTCAAAATAATGAGGCGCTATTGACGTAGATTTTTTCACTTTATTGGGAGGAGTGAGATGAAACAACTTTTTAAAACTTTTTTTGTAGTGGCGCTGGTCCTTGTATTTAGTAAAGGATTAGCTACGGCGGATGAAGCGGCAACAGCAAATCAGTTTAAATATACAGGAAAAACCGGTAAGTGGATTGTAGGAAACGCGGAAAGAGGGCGATTAATGTTTTATGATTCTAAAAGCGCGGCGCCATGCTTTCAGTGCCATACGGTAGAAGGTGAAGGAGGAAAGGTAGGACCCAATTTGACTGAAGTAGGAGCTAAGAATTCCGCGGGGTTTATCATCGAGTCGATATTAAAGCCGAGCGCTGTTATTGCCCAGGGCTTTGAGCCTATCAAGCTTGAGACCGTTGGTGGCGAAATGATTACAGGTATGAAAGCGGGCGTCTCTGATACTGAAATAAAGATTAAATTAGCCACCGGGGAAATAAAAACTATGCCTGTAGACCAACTGAAAGGCGGAAAGTACGCCGCCAACCCAAAATTGTTTATTAAAACCTTTGGGGGAAAAGTAAAAGGATGGTTTTTAGAGGAGACGGATGACACCGTTGAACTTATGAACTTAGCGGGGACCGAGAAGATAAGTGTCCCAAAAAACACCATTATATCAAGAATCAAACTCAAGAAAAAAATAGACGGTAAGAAAAAAATTGAGGGATATATTAAAGCAAAAGACGAAGAAAATGTTACTTTAGTAACGAAAAAGGATAAAAAAGAAGTTGTAATATCACGAGAAGATATTAAAAAAATCCGGTGGGGATATCAAACACCCAGGGTTAAGTCTACCATGCCGGGGAATTTTAGAGACCTCCTTTCTGTGCAAAATCTTCATGATATTGTGACTTATTTAAAATCAATTGTCCCTCCTAAAGAGGCGACAAATTAACAGTAGGCAGAACCTAATTACATAGGTTGTTCCGATACAGTAAAAATATTTTGGCTTCGTTAGGTGAATTTGTGAGTTCTGCTGAGGAGGCTTTTTTATAGATTCTTTCCCCAGAGTAGTTTATTAGGGCAAAACTCGCAGAATTGGATATTAGGATGCAGGGGGAGGTATTAAAGCTGGATGGATATGTAAAGAGAATTATGACGTTGTGAAGATGATAGTAAAATGGAGGCAGAAAGGATGGCAGGCTCAGAGATACTATCAGTCGCCGCAAAAAGGCGGTAAACCGAAATACCACCTAAATATTATCACCCACCTGATTAATTAACATCACTCATAATTTGTTTCGCCACTGAATTATTGACCGTAACTTAGTCGACATTACCCTTATGGGCGCTCTGTTATTGATAGCAAGGCAAGCCTGCTCACACAAACCACAGCCTGTACATTTTTCTTCATTGATGACCGGCCTGAAATCATCCAGAACAATCGCTTCTCCGGGAAAAGGGCACTTGGCGCTACAGACCTGGCAGTCCTCCCCATCCCACGCAATACATTTTTTCTTATCTATTTGGGCAATACCCATCGCCACTTGCTCTCTCGCCACCGGCACCAGGGCGCCTGTCGTACACGCCTTAATACAGTGCAGGTCATTACAAAGAACACAGGGTTCCTCCCGGGGCATAATTACCGGGGTGCCTGCCATTCCCTTTGCCGTTGATTTTTTTATGCACTTTGCGGGACAGGCCTTCACGCAATCATCACACCGGGTACATAATTCAAGAAAAGTCTTTTCCCGTACCGCGCCCGGGGGCCTAAGGGAATAATCAATCCCGTAAGCAACTATTTTTTTGCCCTGGACTGGATTCGTTCCTTTATGAAATTCGTAGGCTGCTTTAGCAGCGCTCATCAGGGAATTTTTAAAAAACCCTCTTCTTTTCAACGTATCATCTGTCACTATATAATCTCCTCAACCCTGTCCATGCTATAAAGATCAATACACTTCTCACAGGCCAAATAATAGCATAGGTTATTTAAAACTTCAATTTAGATTATTACGTTTTCCCCCTCCAAAGTATCTGTACAAGAATGCATAATGTATAGGAAAATCAAGCCTTGAAAGGGCGGATGAAATAATTTGGAATTCTAATCTTTCCCTTCTTCAGGGTTGATTTGCGTCAAGTAAGGGGTTTTTGAGACGGAACTCTAATAAGTAGATAATCCTGACAGCTAAAGCAATTATGAAAAGCAGACCCCATATTA
>CAYMVZ010000158.1:0-3201 GCA_964394335.1 uncultured Nitrospinota bacterium
TGAGTTTTATCGAGATTCTTTTTCATGTTTTCAGGATAAACAACAAGATTTTTAATAAGGGTACACAATTTATTCAGCATATAATTTAACAGAATAGTAGAATCCGGAAGGATGACACGTTCTACCGAAGAATGGCTTATATCTCTTTCATGCCACAAAGCAATATTTTCATGAGCTGCTAAGGAGTTAGAGCGGATGATTCTCGTCAGACCGCATATTTGCTCCGCAGTGACAGGGTTTTTTTTATGCGGCATGGCAGAGGACCCTTTTTGTCCTGCAGAAAATTGCTCTTCTGCTTCCACGACTTCTGTTCTTTGAAGGTGCCTGATTTCTAAAGCAAATTTTTCAAGCGATCCTGCGATAACAGCTAAGGTAGATACATATTCCGCATGTCTGTCTCTCTGAATAATCTGGTTTGAAACAGGCGCCGGGGTTAAACCTGATTTTTTGCAGACATATTCTTCAACTGAAGGATCTATGTTCGCGTAAGTCCCAACTGCTCCGGAAATTTTACCATAACTGACTACCTCTTTTGCCCGTTTCATCCTGATGATGTTTCTTTTGACTTCTTCATACCAGAGTGCCATTTTAAGGCCAAAAGTCACAGGTTCCGCATGGACGCCATGAGAACGGCCAATCATAATCGTATTTTTATGTTTAAGGGCCTTTTCCTTTGTTGCTTTGGCTAATTGGTTTAAGTCGCTCAACAAAATATGGGAAGCTTCTTTTAATTGAATGGCAAGGCCGGTATCAAGGATGTCAGATGAGGTTAATCCGAGGTGGATATAGCGGGAATCCTCTCCCACGTATTCAGCAACATTTGTTAAAAAAGCTATGACGTCGTGCCTGGTCTTATTCTCGATCAGGTTAATTCTATTTATATTAAACTTTGCTTTTTTTTTAATATTATTCACTGCTGACCTGGGGATTTCTCCTAATTTCCCCAAAGCCTCACAGGCAAGGACTTCCACAAAAAGCCATTTTTTGAGCTTATTTTGCTGGCTCCATATTTTGGCCATTTCCGGACGTGAATATCTTTCTATCATATTAAACGATTGGTAAGAGGCATAAATTCTTATGTTAAATGCTTTAAACAGAAAAATCAATGGACAAATAAAATAGGTACTTAGAAAATATTGTAATAACATCACTATTATTGTCATTCCTGACTTGATCGGGAATCCAGATTCCTACTAACATGGGAATGCCAGTGTAAAATTTTCATCGTTCCAGAGCACTGTTTTTAACTCGTTCCCATGCTCTGCGTGGAAACGCATTCCCCACTCGAGAGGGGATTAAGGGGTTTATAATGAGACTCTGTCTCTTTGGAGTGCATCGAGTATCTCAATGCAAACATAAAAAAACGCATCAGCATGGTTGATGCACTCCAAATAAATCCCACCGAAGCGTTAAATTCTTTCCTTTTTTTTCCAATTACCTGAGAAATCGAGTCGGTTAATAAGGATAAGTGTTGAGTAAAATCTCCAAAATGATTTTATTGTCTTATTTCTGTATGTTAAACTACTGTCATGCCATTTTCAGAAATCATTGGACAGGAGAGACCGGTAAGTATATTACAATCTTCACTCAAGAAAGGAGATGTTTCACATGCTTACTTGTTTTATGGGCCGGAGGGGATAGGAAAGCGGCTAACAGCATTGAACTTTGCAAAGGCTATGAATTGTTTATCTTTAGATGACGATTCCTGCGGAGAATGTATTCATTGCAAGAAGTTTGATAATAAAAATTTCCCGGATTTTTCGGTAGTTGAACCCGCAGATGGAAGTATTAAAATTGAGGTAATGAGAGAACTACAGAGAAAAATCAGTTATCGCCCTTATGAAGGTAAATTTAAAGTTATCTTTATAGATGGAGCAGAAGAAATGACTCTCGGAGCTGCTAATTCTTTTCTTAAAACCCTGGAAGAACCACCGGGCGCTACTGTTTTTATTTTGACATGCCACAATTTTAATTTGCTGTTGCCCACTATTATTTCTCGGTGTCAGAAAATTCAATTCAACCTTATACCGGTGGAAACTATAAAAGATATTCTTATAAAGGAAAACCAAATAACCCCGGAAGATGCTCACTTGATGGCATCCTATTCACAAGGACGCCTTGGAAAAGCTTTAGATATGGTTATCAGGGATATAATAAAAATGAGAAACGAAATCCTGGATTTAATGCAGGGTATCTCTTTTGATGAAATGGATTTGATATTTAAAAAAAATAAAGCCTGGAGCAGTGACAAGGAAAATTTAGAAATCATGTTGGCATCTATTTTAAACATTGTGCGTGATATGGCTGTTTTGAAAGGTACAAATAGCGAAAAACTCATTGCAAATCTGGATGTAAAAGATAAATTAATTTCTTTAATTAGAGTTTCTAATATCAATCAGTTAATTTCTTTGTTTTATTCAGTTGAGGAAACAATCCGTCGTTATAAAAGAAATATTAATGCACAACTTTTGTTAGACACGTTGATGATTAAAATGTGCTCTGTTTTTTCGGAAAGGTAATTATGGAAAACAATAAAAATGGAAAGTCTAAACATTGCATTGGAATTAGTTTGAAAAACAACTCAAAAAGCTTTGATTATGATCCAAATTCCATAAAACTCCGAGTGGGAGATAAGTGTATTGTAGAAACCAACTGGGGAGAAGATATCGGGATGGCTGTCATGACTGAAAGAAGTATCTGCTGTAAAAAGAGGGTTAAACATTATAAAAAGGTATTACGAAAGGCCACAAAGGAAGATTTAAAAAAAAGTGAATATAATGATCAGCGCACAAAAGAGGCATTCCAGTTTTGTTTGCAAAAAATTGAAGAACGAAAAATCCCCATGAAACTCTTTCAAGTAAATATGAACCTTGAAGCTACAAAAGCGAAATTTTATTTTTTGGCTGAAGGGCGGGTGGATTTTCGTGTGCTTATTAAAGATCTCGCACAGAAATTTAAAATGAAGATTGAGATGAGACAAATAGGGGTCAGGGACGAAGCTAAGCTAATGGGAGGTTGCGGGCCATGCGGACTGAAACTTTGCTGTTCAGGTTTTTTAAGGGACTTTGAGCCTGTTTCGATTAGAATGGCAAAAAACCAGAACCTTGCGCTCAACCCGATGAAAATAACGGGTGTTTGTGGACGTCTCCTTTGCTGTCTTACTTATGAGAATGATACTTATAAAGAGTTAAAAAAGAATCT
>CAYMVZ010000159.1:0-2896 GCA_964394335.1 uncultured Nitrospinota bacterium
TATACCAACGATTTAAATGGAATATATATTCAATAATATAACCGATCATTATTAGTTGGAAAATGGTTCTTAAGCTACCAATTATTAACTGTTTTTCGAGGTTTACACTTTCCCGAACAGAGAGTATCAGTGTGAGGAAAAATAAAATTCCCACTAATAACATGTCAAACAGGGTAGGATCTATTAAGCTATATTTCATGAATTCTTTTATCTTTTAATAGAAACTTTTTAAAAGGGTACTCTTCAATTAAGGATGGATCGTGAGTGACCCATAAAACGGTCATTTTATTTTCCTTTGTGTACTTCAAAATAGTTTCAAACAATTTCATTTTATTTTTTTTATCCAGAGAAGCAGTAGGTTCATCAAGCAGCATAGCTTCAGGCTGGTTCATCAAGCAGCGAATAAAAGCCACTCTTTGGGCCTGTCCGATAGAAAGTTCCGTTGCCATTTTGCCCAGGCTTTTTTCATTCAACCCTAATGCATTAAAAATTTCTTTTTTTTCATCTAACGATATTTTGACCCCTCCGGGAGAAAGGTTGAGGTTTTCTTCAACCGTCATAGGGAACATTACAGGAACCTGCTGAAGCAAACTTATTTTCCGGCGCAGCAGGCAAATATCCAGCGCCTTTAATTTTTTTCCATGAAAGTAGATATCCCCTGAGATTGGAGATTCAAGCCCGTTGATTAACCTTAATAAAGATGATTTCCCGGCACCAGACTCGCCAAGAAAAAACACAAGAGAATTTTTTTCTATAGAAAAATTTACTGATTCTAAAAGCAGCGATCCATGTTCTGTCTCATTTTTCTTGTAAGCAAATGAAACGTTTTGAAGTTCAATTATGGTGTTCATAGGGACTCGGGAGAAATTTGTCAATGCTGATTTTTAATGATTGTTTCCCATTCCTGTACTCTCAAGAGATGCTTCGACAGGTAAGCTTTAGTCGCGGGCATTTTCTATAAATATTTCAGTAGCTTCCCTTAAAGGCCTGCTTCAGCTCTTTTTTCTTCTTTCGCAATAATGTCCATTTTTTTAATGGTTTCGTCAGTTGAAATTGCGTTGATCATTACTCTAAACTCACATCCTAATTACACATGTTAAACATACGCTAAATATAAGGCATTGTTGTGGCCTTGTCAAAAACCGGTAACAAACCTTAGAATTTTTCTTGTTTAGCTCTGAAGTTAGAATGGTACGATAGTGGAATGATTATCTATTTTAGCAAAGTTTCTCCTCTTTCCGCACCTACGGACACGAGAGAAATAGGGATACCAGCGAGAGTTTCAATTTTGGCGAGGTAGTTTTTTGTGTTCGATGGAAGTTGTGCATAATTTTTTATTTTGGAGATATTTGTTTTCCACCCGGGAAGAGTCTCATATACAGGCTTACAATTTTTCAAGAGAGACAAGTTGGTAGTAAAATCTTCTGTTGTAGTACCGTTGTTTTTATATTTGACACAAATGTTCAGGAAGTCTAAATCATCAAGGACATCTAACTTTGTAATAGCTAAAGAAGTGAACCCGTTAACCCAGATAGCATGCCGTAGAGCAACAATATCAAACCATCCACAGCGTCGCGGCCTGCCTGTAGTTGTGCCAAATTCTTTTCCCTGCTCTCGAATTTGATCTCCTAATTTATCAGAAAGCTCTGTTGGAAAAGGACCTGAACCCACCCTGGTACAGTATGCTTTGGCTACGCCTAAAATTTTATCGAGTTTTCCGGGTGAAATTCCAAGACCGGTTCCTACACCTCCGATGCAGGGGCTGGATGAAGTCACAAAAGGGTAGGTGCCATGGTCGATATCAAGCATTAAGCCCTGAGCGCCCTCAATTAAGAATTTTTTTCCTTCTTCATAATATTTTCTAACGGCTAAAGTTGTATCCGTTACAAAAGGTTCGATTTTCTCTCCATAATCCAAATATTCTTTTTCAATTTTTTCAGTCTCAGGGCAGTCCAGCCCATAAAGTTCCTTGAGGATTAACCTTTTTTCTTTCAAATTTTCTTCTATCAGACTTCTTAATCTTTCTTTTTCATAAAGATCGCAGATACGGATTCCGATTCTTCTCATTTTATCCGCATAAGCCGGGCCAATCCCTCGCTTTGTTGTTCCAATATTATTTTTTCCTAAATCCTGCTCCTTGGAGGAATCAAGCAAATAATGGTAAGGCATAATAAGGTGGGCATTTGAACTGACCAGGAGTCTTCCGGCAACATCAATTCCATCTGCTTTAATAGTGTTAATTTCTTTTATCAGCTCTCCCGGATCAATAACCATGCCATTGCCGATAATACATATTTTATCCGGTCGAAAGATTCCTGAAGGGATAAAATGAAGGAAGCGGGTTTTGTTGCCGATCTTTACAGTGTGGCCTGCATTATGTCCGCCCTGGTATCGGGCCACCACATCAAAATCTTTTGCCAGGTGGTCGATGATCTTACCTTTTCCTTCGTCTCCCCACTGGGCGCCAATAAGAACTAAATGAGACATTTTATTTTTTTTTTAAAAGAATGTTAATCTCACACTGTGGGTTTAATTCCCCGCAGCTTGCCGCGAATTTTTAAAGAAGGTTCTTCTTCGATACTCCGTCTGCTTGCGGAGGAGCATTTCATTTTCACGATTTAATTGACAGTAACTTGAAAAATTATATGAGGTCTTAGCCCTGATCCCTGGCAACTGACCTCCGATGTTTATTTCAAATCTGCAACCGCTTTTTTAATCCCAGCGACTAACCGGGGAATTTCTTCAACAGAAAGAGAACTAAATGTTACTCTGAGCCCGTTAATATTTTCCTTTTTCTTTTCGACTGGGATGACTCCAATTTTATATTTTTTTAACAGGTGATCTGCCAGTTTTTCAGCGGAAACATCTTTTATATTTAAAAAAGCGAAAAAACCAC
>CAYMVZ010000160.1:0-2852 GCA_964394335.1 uncultured Nitrospinota bacterium
CTCCGACCCCCTGCTCCCAAGGCAGGTACGCTAACCAGGCTGCGCTACTCCCCGATTTAAACAGTTCATCACATTTATTGCAGGTTTTCAAATAGGATATGTGATTTTTTTATATGAAAGAAACAAAGGATGGAATTATAACCTGATTTATATTTCTGAATCAAATGTTCTTGATTCCTGCCTTGTTAACTATCCAGGATCAAGGTATCAGAAAAACCCTGCACAGCCAATTTCTGCTGGTAAAGCGCAGCGTCCTTTCTTGTTTTGAAGAAACCAATATAAACCTTATTAACATCCATGGTCATAGGTGCCCTTACTATCCGGGCGACAAATCCCAGTTCTGAAATTTTATCACTCAATGCTTCAGCATTTCTTTTTAAATAAAAACTACCTGTCTGGAGAGTGTAAAGGGTATCCGTTACTGATTTCAGCGTAGCATTGATTCCTTCATTTTCCAAATCAATGATAGCTTCTTTTGCCATTGTAAACTCTGAAAATTTACCTGCATATACACGATACATATTCACAGAGTTTTTTACCAAGGTTTTGGATGGGGAAAATCCTTTGTTTTTTAAAGAGCGAATTAAATTGTCCGCATTCTTCTTAATAACAAACTTCCCGAATTGAATATAATACTTCCCTGATTTGGATATTTCAGGGGGCATTTTTTTAGCTGTCTTTTGCGGCGAAGGTGAGGCTGGTTTTGGTTTTTTTTCAACAGAGGATTTTTTTAAATCCTTTGATGGTAGTGAAAGTGGTTCTGATGCTTTTTCTTTGATTTCTTGCTTGGCCACGTCAACTTTTTCTATCTTTTTTGTTTCTTGGGGGGGAGGTATTTTTTCTTTTATCGGCTCCTTTTTTACTTCCTCTGGTTTTTTTATCCTTTCTTTCTGTGGCAAAGTTTTATTTTCATCCGTTTTTTTCACTTCCTTCTCTGGTAATGGAACTTCTTTTTTCTCTATCTTTTTTAAATCTTCTTGAGGGGGCAAAGTTTCTTTACCCAATTGAGCCGTTTGAGGAGGTTCAGTCTGCGTTAAAAGTTCTTCTTCTTTATTAAGGACATTAAAATAATTAATTCCAAAGTAGACTATGGCAATAGTGAGCAGACCTACAATGGATATCAGCAAAATTTTGGCGTTCTTCTTTCTTACCGTTTCTTCCTGCTGAAGTTCTTCTTCGACTTCTATGTCTTCCATTAATTCGTCTAATTCTTCTTCATCAGTATTTTCATCTTCTTCCATTGCTTCACCCGCTTAATAAATGAACTAAATAGTTAAATATGACATTTTTAAGGAAGGGTATCCTTAAATGTGGTTTAAAAAAAGTCGTCACTTTGTTTTTTGGAAGATATTAGCTCTCGCTGCCTTTTAAAGATATATTTTATTAATTCTTCTCTGTCATCTTCATTAATTGACACAAAAGTCGTGGAAATATCATAGCCGGTCTTTCCCTTAGCTTTTGTTAAGATGACCCTCCTTACCTCTCCTAAAGTTACAATGCGAAAGGGAGGATAGATAGGAGGTTCAATACTTAATTCAAGTATCGTATCTTTTTTTAGTTTTTCAGGTATGAGCATGCTTAGACCGGTACCGCTAATATCAATGCATTTTCCAGTTTCACGAGTCTCCTGCTGCCGATCCTGATGAGTACAATGCTTAATTATTTCCTCCTGCTTGAAAAGAAGCATATCTATTTTTTTATCCAGGGAAGAGAATATTTTTACCAAAAAAGGGTTATAATCTATTTCACTTTCAAGTGAAGCCCAGTCTAAAGAAAATGTATCAGAACCATATCTCTTGCTTGGGGGTCTATTAGCAGTACGGCGATCTAAATAAAAAGACGCTTTTTCCTCAAACTCCTGTTGAGAAATTATCTTGTAATGAATTGTAAAGGAGTCACGTATTCTGGCTGATTTTCTGCTTTCAGAACTTTTATTTCCTCTTTTAGACATCGGCATAATATTACAGGGATTATTTTGTTTTTGTCAAATTATTATTACTGAGATAAAATAAAAGCTAAATATATAATTCATAATTACGAAGCCACGCTCAGCGGGGCGAAGCGCACGAAGACAAAAAAGAAAATGATGATAAGGGATTTGATCAAACACTGCTTTTTCTTGACCCTTGCCTCATAACCTTTGACTCAGAAGTTAGTGACTAATAATAAAAGACACAATCAATGAAAAAACCCGAACTCCTCATTCCTGCCGGAAATTTTGAGAAACTAAAGGTTGCAATCCACTATGGGGCGGATGCTGTTTATTTGGCAGGACCGGAATATGGCCTGCGCAAAAAAGCAGGCAATTTCACTTTAGAAGAACTTGAAGAAGCTGTCAAATACGTTCATGAGAAAGAGGCAAAAGTTTATGTAACAGTTAATATATTTCCGCGAAATAGTGATCTGAACGGAATTACCGGATATTTAAAGGAAGTTGAAAACCTTGGGGCGGATGCCGTTATTATTTCAGACCCCGGCGTCATTCATATTGCAAAAAAAACTGTTCCACGTCTGCCTGTTCATTTAAGCACTCAGGCTAACACAACTAACCGGGAATCGGCGCTATTTTGGAAAAACCAGGGGTTAAAAAGAATCTGTCTTGCAAGGGAATTGTCTCTTCAGGAAATAAAAGAGATCATAGAAAAAACAGATATGGAGATAGAACTTTTTATCCATGGTGCTATGTGTATATCTTATTCCGGACGCTGTTTAATGAGCAAGTATATGGCAGGTAGGGATGCAAATGAAGGAGACTGTTCTCAAACCTGCCGCTGGGAATATTATCTGATGGAAGATAAAAGGGCAGGGGAGTACTTTCCTGTTGAGCAGGATGAAAGAGGTACTTATTTCTT
>CAYMVZ010000161.1:0-2776 GCA_964394335.1 uncultured Nitrospinota bacterium
AAATATAATTGCTATTATCCTGCTACAAAAGCTATCGCGGAAAAAATGGTTTTGGCGGAAAATGGTAAAGACGGTCTTTTAACCGTTTCTTTACGCCCTCACCTGATATGGGGTCCCATGGATACGAATCTGATTCCAAGGTTGATTGAAAGAGCAAAATCCGGAAGATTAATCCGTGTGGGAGATGGAAAAAACCTGGTCGATATCATTTATATAGACAACGCGGCACATGCCCATCTCCTGGCAGTTGATCGATTAAAAAAAGGCTCGTCTGTCTGCGGACAGGCATATTTCATCAGCCAGGGAGAACCGGTAATATTGTGGGACTGGATCAATCACGTGCTTTTCAGCCTCAAACTGCCACCGGTGAAAAAAAATATTTCATATAGAACCGCATACCTGCTGGGCCAACTCTTTGAGTTTTTTTATGCCACGTTTCATATTACCAGCGAGCCGATGATGACACGATTTTTGGCCTCACAATTAGCTAAATCCCATTTTTTCAATATTGAAAAAGCGAAAAAGGATTTGGGCTATTCCCCTCTAGTCAGCCATAAAAAAGGTCTGGAACAAATGATTAAGTACTTTAGCGCACTGGAGCGGTAGCTCATTTAAAAGATTATCTCCTTCAAATTTTCTGAGCTATATATCTATTAAGTGATGTGCCTTGCTGCCTTGCTGCCATTTCAAGCTGCCTGTGTTTAGCGGGAGTTAACCTTAAAGTTAATTTCCCTGAATATTTCCTTCTTGAAAATGGCGCAGGGATTTCTATTTTTGATTGCCTAGCTGCCTTTAACCATCCTTTTATAGCTATATTTATTTCCCTTAATGCCTCTTCCCTGGTATCGCCATGGGCCATACAATGACCATCAAATTCTAAAACATCGGCAACATAGCAGGAATCCTCCGGAGAGTAATATATTGAAATACTATATTCTTCTATTTTATCACCATTCCTTTTCATTTTACGATTCCTCCTTTATAAACTTTCTTGTTATTTTCAAAATTTGATTAACCTGATACTCTTTTGCTTTGCTTTTATTCTTTTTATCGGGTTGAATTGAAATCGGGAATTCGCCCATTTTTCTGTAATTGTGATGGCTTCCTTCCGATCCAGTATATGTATATCCTAACTCTATTATGAGTTTTATTAAATCAGAAAACTTAACATTTGATTTGCTTTTTTCAAATTTACTAATTAATTTGTTAATTTTTTCTTTGTTTATTGACATGATTAATGGTAGCAATATAGCCACTATCTATCAAGTAAAAAATGAATTATTTTTTGACTATCAGTCACGGGGTTTCAGCGGTAGCCCCCTTCGACAAACTCAGGGCAAGCCCATTTGAAAGATTCTTTCAGCGTAAGGATTTTGGCTATTTAAGTTCGCTTGAAAAACGCACACAAGCGCTTCAGTTGCGGCGCCTCGTCGCTTTATGGTATAATATTTAGTTTTGTTGCCGAAAAGAAAAAAGTTCCCTGAATATATAGGCTTATATATCAATAGGTTAGCATAATGGATGATAATCGAATCGTTATAACCGGTATCGGACTGGCATCCCCAAACGGAAATAATTTATCCGAGTTTCGAAAGAGTTTGTTAGAGGGAAAATCCGGGGTTGAATTTATCGAAACCCATTATATGGAACCTGTTCTTGCAGGTGTCTGCCACTTCGATGCATTAAAATACCAGACTCGTAAATCCATCCGAAGAGGGACTCGTGCCGGGAGTATCGCAATTTACTGTTCCCGGGAGGCAGCGGTAGACGCGGGAATAGATACAGAAAAAGAGGATACTTCAAAAATCGGTGTATACCTCGGCATTACTGAGCATGGAAATGTAGAAACAGAAAATGAAATATATAATATTAAAAAATATGACTATGATGTCAAAGTTTGGTCTCACCACCATAATCCACGCACTGTTGCCAATAACCCGGCCGGTGAAGTAACATTGAATATGAGGATCACAGGTCCTCATTATACACTTGGAGCTGCTTGCGCTGCCGGAAATGTAGGTGTAATTCATGGGATGCAGATGCTTCAGCTTGGAGAGGTGGAATTCGCGATTGTCGGAGGCGTTTCAGAAAGTATTCATACGTTCGGTACTTTTGCGAGCTTTAAAAACGAGGGAGCCCTGGCGAGTCATAGCGACCCCGCAAAAGCGTGCCGTCCCTTTGACAAAGATAGAAACGGTGTTGTGGTTGCAGAGGGCGGTTGCGTTTACATCCTGGAAAAATTGTCCCGAGCTATTTCCAGGGGAGCAAAAATTTACGGGGAAATAGCTGGATATGCCATTAACTCAGACGCATTTGATTTCATAATGCCGTTAGCCAAACGCCAGGCAGAGTGCATGTGTCTGGCATTGAAAAAGGCCGCTATTAAACCTGACAACGTTGATATAATCAGCAGCCACGCAACTTCTACACCGCAGGGAGATATTGAAGAATGCATTGCCATTAGAGAGGTTTTTGGTAATACGGCATCAACATACATCAATAACACTAAAAGTTACATAGGTCATGCAATGGGAGCGGCAGGCGCTCTGGAACTGGCTGGAAATTTACCGTCCTTTCAGGATAAAATAATCCACCCAACTATTAATATTGAAAATATTGATCCTGAATGTGAAATGAAATCTTTGGTAATTAACAACCCAAAAAAGGTGGAAAAAGTCGACTATATTTTAAATAATTCTTTTGGAATGCTGGGAATTAACTCTGTTGTAATAGTGAAGCGCTTTGAAAAATAATTTCATTTTTGGCCATATATTTA
>CAYMVZ010000162.1:0-2691 GCA_964394335.1 uncultured Nitrospinota bacterium
ACGGCATAGAAAATCATCACTCTACGGGTGGTACTAATATTTAGGGTAGGTCAACAGATGGAGGGATTTCCTGGTTCAGATCTAATTGATGCAAAATTTGAACAAGGTCAGGATCTTCTTTAATAGGAATGTTGTGTTTGCGGGCTAATTCGATAATTTTTTTCGCTACCTCACCGTAGCCTTTTGCCGCGATCTTTGGAACGGGAGTTTCTGTAGGAGAGTATTTTAGAGCAACTGCTGATTGTCGACTTGCTTTTCTTTTTTTAGATTTCATTGTGTAAAATTAAATGAACAGGATGCTTTTTTAGCGGATTATATCAGAAAAAGCTTTAACTGTCATATTAGCGACTTATAATGATAAAATAACTTACTTCTAAAAAATGAGTTTGTAAAAACTTGCCATTATGAAAAAGATAAAACTTAAAGATTTAATTTCTTACACTGACTCTTTGCTAAAAGTTAGTAATTTTAAGGATCACTCCCCTATCGGCCTCCAGGTAGAAGGAAGCGCGTTAGTTGAAAAAATTGTTACAGGTGTTAGCGCCTCTTTAGAACTTTTCAACCATGCAAGGGAGGAAAACGCGAACCTAATATTGGTACACCACGGGATGTTCTGGGATTCCGATTCCCGAAACATCCATGGAAGTGTTAAAGAAAGGTTATCGTTACTGTTAAAAAACAACATCTCATTAGCAGGATACCATCTCCCGTTGGATGCTCACCCCATTTATGGAAACAATGCCCAAATACTTAAAATACTAAACCTGATAAAACGAGAGAGCTTTGGAATGTATGAAGGGAAAAGTATCGGTTTTATAGGTTACACAAGAGTAAAAGAAGATATTAATGTTTTTATAAAAAAACTGAAGCGGGTAATTGATAAAGACATCTTTACGTTAAAATTCGGCAAAAATACTATAAATAAAGTGGCTGTATGCAGTGGCGGAGCTCCTGAACTGGTAAAGGAAGCAATAAAGAAAAAAGCCGATGTCTTTCTAACAGGTGAGGCAACGGAATGGGTTTATCACCTGTGTAAGGAAGAGAAAATTCATTATATCGCTGCCGGACACCATGCTACGGAAAGGTTTGGAATACATACACTTGGTAACCATTTGCAAAAAAAATTCAAGATCAAGGTAAAGTTTATTGACTTACCAAACCCCATCAAATAAAATTTTTTGATTTGGGCTTTCTGATTTTAGATTTTGTTTTTAAAATATGTAATCTTCAATGTGAATTCAAGTCTTCGCAGAAACTCTCCTTTGGGCGAAGCTAAATCTAAAATCCATTTAAACTAACCCACCACGTTATAACTCCTTACACGAAACTCTACTCCTAACTCCTCTTTCGCTATTCGTTCGCATTCCAGGATATCTATTTGGTTGGGGGTGCCCACAACCGTTGCAACCACATTTGGCACATATTTTTTTGATTCCCTGATAAATAGCTTAACTTCCTCAAAGGTATTACTTTCAAATCCAGGATGGGATATTTCGTTGTACTTCATTTCACTTTCCGCGTTTAGACTTACGGAAATTGCATCTATCAATCCTTTAAAATCAGGCAAGATATCGCGCTTATGGATCAGGTTTCCATGTCCATTGGTATTGAGTCGGACTTTACCATGATGTGCCTTTATTTTTTTAGCCAAATTAAGGATTAACGGCAGGCGAAGCGTTGGTTCCCCATAACCGCAAAAAACTATTTCATCGTATTCAGTTGGATCTCCGATTTCCTTCCATAATTCCTCAATCTCCGGTTCTTTAGCAAGTCTCAGGTTATGTCCCTGAACAAATGGATAGGTTTCTCTTTCACAGAATACACAATGGTTTGTGCACCGGTTTGTAATATTTAAATACAGGGAATTTCTGATCTTATAAGCTGTTTTCGGTTTATCTTGGTAATCCCCAATGCCAAAAAGGCTATAAATGTTTTTTGAAATGTTTCTCTCAACATCTTCGACGGAGAGCATTTTCAGTTCAGCAACCTTTTCCGCGACATATTGAACAAACGCCGGTTCGTTTCTTTTACCCCGCTTCGATTGAGGAGAAAGGAAAGGAGCATCTGTTTCAATCAACAATCTGTCGGAAGGTACTATTTTGACAACTTCCCTTAAATCTTTTGCTTTTGGATAAGTAATGTTGCCTGAAAATGAAATATAAAAACCTAATTTCAAGCATTCCTCGGCAAACTGCATACTACCGGAAAAACAGTGCATAATTCCGCCAATGTCTTTAGCAGATTCGTGTTTGAGGATGGACAAGACCTCATCTTCAGCTTGACGGCAATGAACAATAATTGGTTTGCTATGCTTTTGGGCGATTTTGATATGCTTTTTAAACCCATCTATCTGGACATCCCCTGGACTGTAATTCTTAAAAAAATCGAGTCCGGTTTCCCCAACAGCAACGACTTTTTCATTTTTTAGAAGGATTTCAATATCCGCAAAAGTTTCAGTGCCTGAGCTCCTGCTGTCATGCGGATGAATTCCAACTGTTGCATAGATAAACTTATGCTTTCGGGCTAATTCCACCGCCTTTTTGCTGTTATCAAGGTTCGACCCAATATTAATGACCAGTCCTACACCATTCTCCAGAAAACGGTTTATTACCTCTTCGCGGTCTTCATCAAACTGTGGCATCTCCAGATGCACGTGAGAGTCTATTAGCATGGATTCCTTTATTCTCTTTA
>CAYMVZ010000163.1:0-2616 GCA_964394335.1 uncultured Nitrospinota bacterium
CAGATTGATCCCTCCATAATATTCCAGCCATAGTTTTTACCAGCTTCAATAACATTTATTTCTTCCCTGGCACTTTGTCCCACATCAGCAGCATACATCGTCCCTGCAACGGGATCGAAACTGAACCTCCAGGGATTGCGTAAGCCATATGCCCAGATTTCATGCCTGACATTAAGTTTAGCCACAAAAGGATTGTCATTAGGTATTGCGTACTCCTTTCCCGCTTCTTTTTTATCCACATCAATTCGTAGTATGGTTCCAAGGAGGGTTGCGAGGTTTTGTCCATTTTCTAAAGGATCATTACCGCCTCCACCATCCCCAAAACCTGCATAGAGATGCCCGTCCGGGCCAAACGCTATCTGACCTCCGTTATGGTTTGAGAAAGGTTGATCTACAGTCAAAATAACACGTTCACTTTCTACGTCAGCAAAACTAAGATGAGAATCAGTATGGAACTCCGATATTACTGTGTGCAGTTCCCCTTTTGATGATGTGTAATTAACAAAGAATCTGCCATTTTTTTTAAAAGATGGGTGAAAAGCTACGCTGAGCAAGCCTGTTTCTCCACCCGATTTCACCCGTTTTCTTATGTCCAGAAATGGGTTAGGTAGAAGTCTGCCATCTTTCAGTATGCGAATAACTCCGGCCTGTTCTGTTATAAAGAGGCGTTTGCTATTATCTCCTGCATGAGTCAGGTGTACTGGCTGGTGCAACCCCTGGGTAATGAGATGCAATGAGACATCCGGCAAAGGAGGTGGAACCCTTTTACTCTTACAAGGATCTCCGGCTGAGGTAGCGGGTGACTTAGCTTTTAATGCTGAATCAAATGAGAAGAGAAAAAAAAAGATTATGAACAATATAAAAAAAATTATAGTTCTCTGCAATTTACGCAATGTAGAACCCTAATCTTCCACGCAAAACATTTTCAAATTAAAAATCCTGATCCCTGACCCCTGTCAACCGATAACAGCCTTTATGATCCCCGATCTCCGACCCCCGTCCCCTGACACCTGCTTCATTGCTGCCATAGTGGTTATTTCTTCAATACAGCCAGTGCAAGGAGCAGCCAGGATGTGATAAATGAAAGACCGCCAATGGGAGTAAGAATTCCGAACCAGTGAACTCCGCTCAAGGCAAAAACATATAAACTTAAAGAAAACAAAACAATTCCTGCAACCATTAACCAACCTGAGAACTTTACAAGGCGAGAAGAGGGGACTAAAGTTGATACAAAGGCTACAGCGAACAGCCCAATAGAATGAAACAAATGGTATAACGTTCCTGTCTTGAATGTTGCCAGCAGTTTGGCTGTTAATACCGCTTTTAAAGAGTGAGCAGCAACAGCGCCCAGTATTACAGCAAGCGCTGCATTAATACCACCAAGAATGATAAAGATTTTAGTTTCCTTTTCCATTGTGCTCAAATCAAGTTCTATCGGGCATCCATTATACAAGGTCATATCTCGATTTCCGATAAGTTTGTCATCGTGAAAATGGGGCTATGTTCTGGATTTTACATTTTAGACTCTATTAATAAGAGAAAGATTTATTTGAATCGTTTTTATATTCTACATGTCTAATCTATAATTTTAACAAATAAATGGAGGTAGGGAAACTATGAGCGGACATCCAGGGGGTATGCCAGGTGGGCATGGGAAAGATAATTCTGATGTAACTGATATAAGAGAAAAGGGAGCTTCAAAAAATGGTGAGCGGCAAGTGCTGGACAGACGTCTTTTTATGCAATTGCTGGTCTTTGGTGATGTAAAGGACAGCGAAAAGATGATTAAAGAACTGGAGAGAGAGAATATTACCGGTGCGCTTTATAACGATATTAACGATCCTCAGGGTGTTGGTCTTCTTACTGTAAGTGAAGATCCTGAGTTTTTTGTAACAAAGTTAAGGGATTTGCTTAATAAAGAAATTTTTTCTTCTATCAGGCTTAGGTCTGAATATACATTGACAGGGAGGAATTATGCTCTTGGTCATGAAGAAAACCTCCAGGACTGGTTGCTTGACAGGCCAAAACGAGTGACTACCGATCCCGAATGGCCCTGGGCTGTGTGGTATCCGTTGCGGCGTAAGGGAGCCTTCTCATTGCTCTCTCAAAAAGAACAAATGCAGATTCTAAGAGAACACGGGATGATAGGCCATGAGTTTGGGAAAGCCGACTTTGCTCGTGATATCCGACTCTCCTGCACAGGTATAGATAAAAATGATAATGATTTTGTAATTGGCCTGTTGGGAAAAAAGCTGTACCCGCTATCAGCCCTTGTGCAGGCCATGCGAAAAACAAAACAGACTTCTACTTTTATAGAAAAAATGGGTCCATTTTTTATCGGATACGCAATATGGCAGAACTCAGGTTCTTAGATTTTTTAGAGGGCTGCTTTTTTCCCCAGGACTAACTGATTCATTTCATTACTCCCTTCAATGACTTCCATGATTTTTGCGTCCCGGTAAAAGCGTTCCACAACATAATCATCGCTTAGGCCGTTTCCTCCGTGAATTTGGACAGCATCCCGGGCGGCTTCGCAGCAAACTTTCGAGGCAAAGTACTTGGCAGCCATTACTTCTTTACTGGCTTTGCGGCTTCCCGTATCCTGAAGATAACCTG
>CAYMVZ010000164.1:0-2514 GCA_964394335.1 uncultured Nitrospinota bacterium
CCTACTCTGCCGGATGGGAGTATAGTTGCAATTGATTTTGACAGTAGAACTGTACAGAATGGAAGTATTTTTTTGTTAAAATGGAAAAAGAAAATCGTTATAAGAAGAACAGTTTTTCAAGACAGTTACGTGTTGTTTTACCCGGACAACGCTGATAAAGAGAAATTTCCGATAGAAGTGTGCAGCATGAAAAAAGCCAAATCCGCAAAGGATAATCCAATCCTAGGCAAGGTAATCTGGGCAATGGCAAAAGGATAATATGTTGACCGGAGGAATCTTAGTGTTTTCTTCTTCTCTTACCGGCAGGATGCGATTGTTTTTTAGACAGAGTATCTATTTTTTCAAGAATACCTATGGCCTCTTTTTCATATTGGGTCTTTAATGCCTGGTAATCTTCGTTAGACAACTTCCCGGTTTTATAATCAAAATCCAAATCTTTTAGAGTAGCATAGGCTACTTCTTTCTGTACTAATAAATGGGGCAATCCATTAGTGTTAATGTTTCTAACTCCCATCATGCTACGCGGCATTTTTGAGAAAAGGGGGTATCCGACAATAACGCTCACAGTTATGATTAAAAGTAATTGAATGAGGATAGTCATCAGTCAAATTCATTTAATTCTTTTTCAAGAAGACGTGAATATTTGCTGTTTTTTAGCACGTCTTTTTGTTCAGAAATATTTTCTCGCTTTTCATCTTTTCTTGTTGAGACCCATTTTGATACTACACGGCGAATACCAACACCGCCGATCATAATCGCGAAAAAAGGAGTAATCCACGCGGTAAGGTTAAATCCTTTTTTAGTCGGAGCTGATAAAGCTTTTTCTCCATACCTGTCTACATAGGTCTTAATAACCATGTCTTTTGTCAGCCCCTCTTTTAATTTCATCG
Source organism: uncultured Nitrospinota bacterium (assembly GCA_964394335.1). Classification (GTDB taxonomy): domain Bacteria; phylum Nitrospinota; class Nitrospinia; order CAJXCL01; family CAJXCL01; genus CAJXCL01. The sequence continues at coordinate 891 of CAYMVZ010000164.1, forward strand.
CTATATCCATTCTATACTGGTCGGAATATTTACAAATACAGCTTTCAAGTACTTTCCCGCAGTTATCCTTACACATGCACATAATATGTGCTTCAACCTCCTTTTGCTCTTTAAGGAGATCGGCCCAGCTCAATGATGCAGACAACGGAATAGACAAAAACATGAATGTAAAAAATATCCTTCCAATTTTTTTCATTGAAGCAGCTCCTTTTTTTTATTATAAGCGATTTGCCGTCAATTGTCAGCTTTCAGCTCTTATTATTGTATCATTAATTGCTGACTGCTGAAAACTGATTGCTGACAGCTATTTATTAAACAGACACTTCCTGTTTTTCATAAGTTTTATCGGTGCTGTATTTTGACATCATACGCTGTTTTTCTCTCATATCCGGCCACATGCATATTAATGTGCCAAAACCAAGAATTACTCCGCCTATCCAGAGCCATTTTGCTAATGGGTTAATCAATATTTTAAAGGTCGCTGCATTTTCAGTATCATCATAAGCCGCTAATATTACATAAAGATCTTCTTTGAGAGTGGAATGTATATCCACTTCTGATGAGGGCTGCTGTCTGGTGCCTGGATAAAAATCTCTCTGCGGATGAGCTTCCCAGACCAATTTTCCATTCTTTTCCACATTTAGATTTGCTATTACTGATATTTGGCTTGGGTTTGGGTGAGCTTCACTGAGACCCTGGTATGTAAGTTTATAATCTTTTATAGGTATTGATTCTCCTTTTTTTACTGTTTGCTGAACTTCAGTAACATAAGAGGACGAACCTGCGATTCCAATGAACATTAACACTATTCCAATATGGATTATATGTCCGCCGTATCGTCTTTTATTTTTTTCAATTAACGAAAAAAATGAGATAAAAGAGGTTTCTCCTGTTGTCTGCGCTCTCGCTTTAGTTCCCCGATAAAATTCTGCAACAATAGTGAGAAGAACAAAGATAGAAAAGGTAAAAGTGAGCCATGCCATTAAATGCCCTTTCCCTATGGAGGGATAAAGTGCGGCGCCGGCGGTAGCAGCAATGCTAAATGGTAACAAAAAGTTTATCTTCAAATTAGCCAATGTTGCTTTTCGCCATGAGATCAAGGGGCAGACTCCCATTAAAAACAGAAGCGCTAAACCTATTGGAACGTTTACCTGGTTATAAAAAGGAGGTCCTACTGTGATTTTGACCCCCCTGACTGCCTCTGATATTAATGGAAACAACGTTCCCCAAAATGTAGCAAATGCTATCCCGACAAGAAGCAAGTTGTTAAATAAAAAGCTGCTTTCGCGCGATACAAAAGAATCCAGTTCGTTTTTGCTTTTTAACAAGGGAAGCCTTTTTATGATGTAATAGGTGGAGATGGCAATCGTTACTAAAAGAAAAAATAAAAAGTAATACCCTAAAGTAGTTTCACCAAAAGCATGAACTGATTGGATTAAGCCGGAGCGGGTGATAAAAGTCCCGAATATAGTGAGGGAAAATGTTAATAAAATTAATGCCATATTCCAAACCTTCAGCATATCTTTCTTTTCCTGGATCATAACAGAATGGAGATAGGCTGTTCCGACCAGCCAGGGCATAAAAGAGGCGTTTTCAACAGGGTCCCAGGCCCAGTAGCCGCCCC
>CAYMVZ010000165.1:0-2459 GCA_964394335.1 uncultured Nitrospinota bacterium
TATCTTGACCCTGGAACGAGTTATATCTTTCAATTGTTAATTGCAGGTTTGTTGGGAATCTTATTTACCATTAAGTCGTACTGGTTAAAAATTAAGAGTCACATTATGAAATTAATTGCTAAAGAAGATTCTAGCAGTAATGACTGATAAAATTGTTCCGAACTCCTTCAGAGATCCGAGTGGGTTTCTTTTTTTTCGTGAGGGTTCTCTTTATCGCCAGGTCAACCGTGTTTATAAAGAAGACTTTGATCATTTAATACAAAGTGGCCTTTATAAAAAACTGACTGGTTGTGGCTTATTAATACCACACGAGGAGATCCAACTAAAAGACAACATATTCGCTAATACCTACAAAATCCTAAAGCCTGAATTGATTCAATTCCTTTCTTATCCCTATGAGTGGTCATTCAGTCAATTGAAAGATGCGGCCCTGACCACCCTTAAAATCCAGAAGATCGCGCTCGAATTCGGAATGTCATTAAAAGACGCAAGCGCCTACAATATCCAGTTTAAAATGGGTAGACCCATATTAATAGATACACTTTCATTTGAAAAATATATTGAAGGTGAACCGTGGGTAGCTTATAAGCAGTTCTGTCAGCACTTTCTTGCACCTCTATCCTTGATGAGCCTAAAAGATATTAGACTGAATCAGCTGCTAAAGGGATATATTGACGGTATACCGTTAGACTTGGCATCTTCCCTTCTTCCCATTCAGACTTTTCTGAATTTTTCTTTACTTGTTCATATACACTCTCAGGCAAAGTTTCAAAGGAAACTTTCAAATAGTTCTTCCACAAAAAAGCCAAAACAGAAATTAGGTCTTCATTCTTTGCTGGCTCTTGTAGATTCGTTGCAATCAGCCGTAAAAAAAATGAAATGGGCTCCAAAAGGAACAGAATGGGCTGAGTACTATGCGGAATCTAATCACCTTAGGGAGTCTAAAGACCAGAAGAAAGAAGTATTGATAAAATTTCTAAATAAACTTAATCCGAAAAAAGTTTGGGACTTTGGCGCTAATACCGGTGTATATAGTCGTATTGTAAGTGACAGGGGGATACAGACTATATCTTTTGACCTGGACTATGCCTGTGTAGAAAAGAACTATTTACATGTTGTTAAAAAAAATGAAAAAAATATTCTCCCACTTTTATTTGACTTAGTTAATCCAAGTCCTAAAATTGGCTGGCAAAGCGAGGAAAGTTTGTCTTTAATTGAAAGAGGGCCTGTAGATACTGTGTTGGCTTTAGCGCTCATACACCATTTAGCCATATCAAATAACCTACCGTTATCGAAAATTGCCGATTTTTTTGAAAAAATTTGTAATTCGATAGTTATAGAATTCATCCCAAAAAGCGACCCAATGGTACAAAAAATGATTTCATTTAGAAAAGATATTTTTGATAATTATAGAAAAGATAATTTCGAAAAAGAATTTAGCCGTTTTTTTGTGATATTAGAGGCTGAAAGAATAAAAGGATCGGAAAGAACCATTTACCTCATGAAAAAAAAATAATATGTCCATCTTGAAAAAGTTTCCAATTCATCCTTTTTTATTTCCCGTTTCCTTCATTTTTTATCAATACAATGTAAACCGTGATGAACTTTCGTTATTTGTGACTTTAAGCCCGGTTTTTGTTGCTTCTGTTGTAACGGCCCTTCTTTTGATTCTATTAAGATTTTTGTTGAAAGAATTTAGGAAGGCCGCAATTATTGTATCAATCTTTCTTATATTATCTTTTTCTTACGGTGGTGTTCTGAGTCATTTGTCAGGTTCAGCACTCGGCGAATTTTTAGGAGAGGGAAAAACCTTCATCTGGTGTTCTATAATTGTGATTTTACTTTGTTTTTTGGGGATCAAAAAAATACAAGGTAATCTCTATGAAACTACAAAATATCTAAATTTGGTTTCCTGTCTATTGATCCTTTTTCAAAGTGTCAGCATTGGAAGCTATAAAATTAAAACATCAGGCTTTTCAGCTGAGAAATCAGTAAAGGTGCAGGTCAGTAATAAGGCAGTTATTAACCAATCATCACAAAAGCCGGATATCTATTATATAATTTTAGATGGCTATGGAAGATCGGACATTTTGAAAAAATATTTAGATTGTGACAACGGCGGATTTATTTCCTTTTTAGAAAAAAAAGGATTTTATGTGGCTAAAAAAAGTCGTAGTAACTACAGGATTACACCATATTCCCTCTCTTCTTCTTTCAATATGGATTACATACGAAATATGAAAATTCCTGTTAGTGATGGTTCCAAGGATTTTTCACCAATGTATGAATTAATTGAAAATAACAGAGTAATGCGATTCCTGAAATCCCTCGGCTATCGTTATGTTCACTTTAATTCAAGTTCTACTATAACAGAAGCAAATAAACATGCGGATATATACATCAACACTACAGGGTTCTATAGAGAATTTGATGAGATGCTAATCAATACTACTATGTTA
>CAYMVZ010000166.1:0-2245 GCA_964394335.1 uncultured Nitrospinota bacterium
CCCGCGACCCTCAGCTTGGAAGGCTGATGCTCTAGCCAACTGAGCTATTCCCGCAAAAATTTTATTGCTCAATTATCATTTGACAATGGGAACGTGTCTTTATTTAATAACCAATGACCAATGACAACCGACTAAATAATCAATGCTGGTGGAGAGGGAAGGATTCGAACCTTCGTAGGCATAAGCCGACAGATTTACAGTCTGTTCCCTTTGGCCGCTCGGGAACCTCTCCATACAACGTATCCTTTTCCCCTAACCCTCTTGCACTACAAAAAAATTTCTTCAAATTTCGATTTTTTACATGAAAATATGTAAAGAAAAATTATCAAATTTTAAAAAATGCTGTAAAATAAAGGAAGGAAACTATCACCATTAATTCAACTACTTTTGGAGCTGGCGAAGGGATTTGAACCCATGACCTGCTGATTACAAATCAGCTGCTCTACCGGTTGAGCTACGCCAGCAATTCATAATTTACGTAAACTGCTTATTATATTATATTTTTAAAGTATGTCAAGCGAAATACTAAATAAATTATCGCTATTTTTCTGTTTAAAAGTTTAAGAAAAAATGTCTGAGGATAAATACAAAATGAGCCAACTTTTAAAAAAATATGCGATCAATTTAGATGATGTCCAATTAAATAAGCTCTGGAAATATCATAAGCTAATTCAGAAAAGGACTCAAGAATCCTGCCTAACTGGTATCAGAGATTTTAATGAAATTATACTTAAACATTATGTGGATTGCTTTATTGTCCAAAAATTAATTACTATTCCGTTTCCGCTACTTGATATAGGGTCAGGAGCTGGCTTTCCAGGGATTCTTTTAAAGATTTTGTTTCCGGATGAGAAGATAATTTTAGCTGAATCTCGCAAGCAGCGTGTTCAATTTTTAAAAGAAGTTACTGATTCATTATATCTGGACAACACTCATATTTTCCCTAAAAAAATTAATCAAAATTTTGAAATAAAAGTAAAAGCAGTAATTACAAGGGCATTAGAACCAATATCAAAGACGTTGCCACGTGTATCATCATGTCTTGAAAAAGACGGTTTAGCCATTTTCATGAAAGGACCTTCTGTTGACAAAGAAATACCTGACTTTAAAAAATCATTTAGCAACGAGTATATCATTTTGAAAAATCACGCTTATGCACTCCCTTTAATAAATCACCAAAGGAGGCTTGTGGTACTTAAAAGGTCAAAGTTTAGCACAAAGACGCTAAGAGCGAAAAATTAATATGCTAATATTTAACTCTTTTCTTTGGGTCCTTTGTGGTAAAAAAGGGTTTGCTGCAAAGTAAACTATTTATTTAATTAATTTCGCAAGACGGTTCCATCTTACGCTAAATTTCTCACTGTTCCATGACCAGTAGATTATAAAAGCTTTTCCTTTGACACGATCCAAATCCAAAAAGTTCCAGTACCTGCTGTCTTGACTGTTTTCCCGATTATCACCCATCACAAAATATTTTCTTTCCGGTATAACAATCGGCCCATAATTATCTCTTGGATGCATGGCCCTGTCTTCACTGTAAGGGTCACGGTGGATTGCATATGGCTCTGTAATTGGTTTGCCGTTAATATAAAGAGTTTGAGCTTTTATTTCTAAAACCTCTCCCGGCAAACCAACTACTCTTTTAATAAAATCCCTGTTTTCGTCTTTTGGAAATTCAAAAACAATGGTATCTCCCCGTTCAGGCATTTCTTCAAAAAATCGAATATTCCCAAATAATTTAATGTTTGAGAAAAATATTTTATTAGGGATCTTAATTCCATAGCTAAACTTGTTTACTAAAATGTGATCTCCAATTAATAAAGTATTTTCCATAGAACCCGATGGAATTTTAAAAGCTTGGACAACAAATGTACGAATAAATAGGGCCAAGATAAGGGCTATAATAATAGCTTCCAGGTATTCCCTAAAGACTGTTTTTTTTCTTTCCGAATTTATATCAATATCCTCTTTATTTTTTTTCATGAAAAAATTACTCTTTTTTTAACAAGATGTACCGGGCTTCTACAAGCTCAGCTTGCCAATTATTGTCATGGTTAACTTACCAAACCATATCTTCTGTTATCCCGTCTAAAATTCTTTTTAATATGTTAACTATCATCTTGCACCTTATCCACTATCGGTACTTAAAATTGCCCAAAAAGCTTCTTGGGGGATTGATATTTTTCCAATTTGCTTCATTCTTTTTTTACCTTCCTTCTGTTTTTCCAGTAACTTTCTTTTTCTC
>CAYMVZ010000167.1:0-2179 GCA_964394335.1 uncultured Nitrospinota bacterium
CATATGCAGTCGCAATGGGTTCTGATCCGGGCAGAATCTGATTTCCTGAAAAAGCCTGTGCCAAGGCCACCGGGTCATGTTTCAATTCATTTGGAATCATTAACTGTTCGGCCATGCTGGAATTCCATAAAAAGAGATGGGGGTTCTGAACAGGTGTAGGCCGAGTTTTTTCGTAAAAAATCTCGTCCAAGCATGCGTAAGTATTTGAAAAATTCATTTACCTTATCTAACTCGTACAATTAAATAAAATGGGGATTCAACTTTCGGGGGGCGCAGATAATAATTCATTTGAAGTCAGTGCTCAATTAAAAATTAAAGAGATGCCTTCAACCTTGGAACAGGTTTAAACCAAACAACCTTGCTTGATTTGATAAGACTCTGCTTATTTGAGAAGGATTCGAATAACTTTATGAGCCTCAATCAGCAACCAATGATAACCCTATCTGCTGCTCTAATACCAAGCACTTTTTGCTTCCAACACCCTTCCCCCGTCAGTCACAAATATGCTATTATGACCCATTAATCCTCATAGGAGTAGAAACCATGAAGCTGTTCCATTATTCTGATAACTGTCATCTTAATAAAGCCCTGAAAACTTCTAAGGAGCAATATGGTTATAGTCTGGAAAAGTAAAATGAGCATAGACAAAGATATTATTGATGAGGACCATAAAACTCTAATCAAGATCATTAATTCTGTTGAAACTGCCCTTAAAGAAGGCAAGAGAGGTAAAGATTTAATGAGTAATATCCAAGAGTTAAAAAAATATACAGATGATCATTTTGAAAGAGAGGAAAGCATATTGAAGAAGATTGAATGTCCAAATTACGATCAGCAAACAAATAAACATGAATATTTGATAATTCAATTAAATGATATTATCAGTGACTTGCTTGGATTGAGAGGAGAGAGGGATCAAGACAAAGCAATTCCAAAATTAGTTAAAACCTTGAAAAGTTGGTTAATGGGCCATGTTCTTAAAGATGATATGAAGATAAAACCTTTTATTGAAGCAGCTAAAAAGGATAGAGGGATAAAGGGTCACCCATTTACGGAAAAATTGGGAAACTGAGGAAAACTTTTTAAAGGGTATTGCAACCCATTGAAATAAAAATAGGCACGGGCGGTTTCGAACCGCCGACCCCTTGCACGTCAAACAAGTTTATTCTACTTTAAATTCAATAGTTTACAACGCTTTTTCCGACAATTATCCTATTAAAACCCATTGTTTTATAATGTTTTGATATTTTTTGTCGGAACTATTATTGACTCATTTCGTTGGTTTTACCTTTTTAATCCTCCTATCGTAAACGGCTACTAACGATTCTGTTTTAAGCCCACCGGCTTCCTGTTTATTCCCATCAAAATCTGAAATACCCTTTGCTTTTAAATCATGAAAGTTAAAAGACTGAATCCCTCTTTCAATCATTTTTTTCTGCCTTCTCTGCCAAGCACTTTTAAAAGTTTCACTTTTTATTTGGTTACCGTGTCCATCATGAAGCAAATATCTTTTTTTGCTATGGATACTTTTTATTTTAGTTGGGAGTTTCTTTGCTTCACTAATAGCGTTTCTTAATCTATCAGACCAAAGAGTAATAGTGTCATTACTACCTTTCGACCTTATTGTTTTAAATCCTTCATCCAATATTTGGTCTTCTGTTGCGTTTAAGATTTCATTCCTTCTCATGCGGCAGAGGTAGGCAAGCTCCATTGCTATTGGAATGTAAATAGGACCTTTTATTTTAACGGCTATCTCATATTCCTTATCAGTCACATAACGCTCTCTTGGACTCTCGGGATTACGTTCTATTCCCATACAAGGGTTTGTCCATTTTCTTACATCAATTTTATCTCTTGCTCCTGCCCAATTCCATGCAGTCGAGATAAGTGAGACTAACCTATTGCCACTTACTGGGTTGCTTTCTTCATCTCTTTTATCAAGAAATCTTTGTATCACTCCTGGGGTTAAATTCTTCAACTCAACATTTCCAAAAACGCCGCCATTCCTTAGAGGATATTTAATTAAAAAATCTATCTGTCCTATCCGTGCTTTGATTGCATCCCGTGATTTTGGTTTTGTACCGCGCTTTTTAAATTGAGGACTTTCTTTGTACTCGTTTAAAAGCCAAGCTAAATTGTATAGTGTTTGATGCTGATTCTTCTGCCACTGTTGCCATAC
>CAYMVZ010000168.1:0-2114 GCA_964394335.1 uncultured Nitrospinota bacterium
CAAGAGGAACGCGGTTTAAAACGTCTATCATCTGTTTTCCCTTTAGACGTTCTTTTCCGGAAAGAAATGAAGGTGAAAGCATGTCCCCGGCATGTAAAATCAACACAGGAATTTCAGGATTATTATTTTTATAGGCATTTACAAGGGTACGAACTCGCGCCATTCCCCCCTGGCTAATAAATATTTTTTTGTCTTCTCCATCTCTCTCCTGCACCCAGACAGGAGCTATGTGGTAAGTATCATTTAAATGGAAAAGCGTAATTTTTACTGCCGTTGATTTTGCCCCACAGGGAAGTGTGAAAAACAAAGCGCAGAATGAAAATAGTAAAAAGAAGAAAAGAAACAAAGGATAATCGTTTTTCATTTTAATACCTCCGAAATCGGGTCAAAATGGGATTAAGTCCATTCTTGATTACACCCTCATTTTAGCACTTTCATAGAATAATAGTATAATATTGTAAACCGAAATTAAACTTGGTAGGGAATTCTTCAATTCTGCGAGAAACAGAACATTACCAACAATAGTCACATAAAAATTTCTCCTTTAAATGAAAATCTTAGGTATTCTATTTTCCTATGGCATAATAGAAACCTCAAGCCTGCCACTAGATGACATAAAAAAAGCAGTCTTTAATGTCAATTTTATGAAAAAAATTATTTCCTGGAATGTGAACGGTGTGCGAGCTGCTGTAAAAAAGGGGATGCTACAGTGGCTGGAAAAAACCCAACCGGATGTTTTGTGTATTCAAGAAACTAAAGCTCAGGTTGGCCAGCTTGAGCCAGAGTTGCTCCATCCCGCAGGATATAAAAGCTACTGGCAATCCGCGGAAAAAAAAGGTTACAGCGGAGTTGCAACTTTTGCAAAAAAAGAACCCCTCTCAATCTCCATTCTTGGGAAAAAGGATTTCGATTCAGAAGGCCGTGTTCAAATTCTTACCTACGAAAAACTGACGATTATAAATGCCTATTTTCCCAATAGTCAGGAAGCCGGAAAAAGACTCGATTATAAATTGGCTTTCTGCAACTCCCTGTTAGCCTATTGCAATAAACTCAAAAAATCTGGGAAGAATGTTTTAATCTGTGGAGATTTTAATATTGCTCATAAAGAAATTGACTTAAAAAATCCTAAAACAAATATGGACAACCCCGGCTTTCTCCCGGAAGAAAGGGCCTGGATGGACAAATTTATTAAAAAAGGTTATCTCGATACCTTCCGCCTTTTCAACCAGGAACCCGGACATTACACCTGGTGGTCATACAGGTTTCAGGCACGGCAGAGAAATATAGGATGGAGAATAGATTACCATTGTGTAAATGAAGAGCTTAAACCACAAATAAAAGAATCGATTATCTTAAAAGATATTTTAGGCTCTGACCATTGCCCTGTTATGCTTCGCCTGAAATAAAAATTTCTTTATTCCTCATCTTCCGTTGGATTTCGTAATGGTGCGGGAAGTCCTCGCGGCAAGAAAAGAAACTGAATACAGGATTATCGCACTTGTTGATTCTACTGAAAGCAGCTCCATGGGAAAGGAAGGACCCATTATTGAAATTGTTAAATGGAATGGATCATACTGGCCCGGTAAAGTCATTTATCAGCTTGCAATAGAGCAAATTTAATTTGCTTATCTAAAGCTCAATGAAAATCCCTGTGCTTCCGCACAGGGATTTAAAGAGACCTGAATAACCAAACTAGAATTAATAAAAATAATTGTGAAGATGTACTGGAGCTTGCTGTGGGGAGATTGAAATGCCTCGCAGCAGAGCCCTCTATACGGAGATAAGGAATGAGACTACGACTGCGCTCGCTGAGCACATTCACTTCACCGGTGAAAAAGTTTTCTGGTTTTCTTTATGCGTGACATTGAAAAGACCCACAGCGCCCATTATTAATAGCTCTAAAAATAGCGTGGTCCACGAGAACATAAGTTTCTGGATTATCAAAACACATGATACAAGAAGTAAGGCAGATGTTAAAAAAGGTATGGCAAAATGAATTTGCAAAAAATCTGGAAATGTCCTTAAGGAAGAGCCAAGAAGGATTTTTTATCATCCTCCTTGGCTTGAGAACAGTTTAAGGGACGATATAATTTCCGTTTTTGCCAAGCTTCTCC
>CAYMVZ010000169.1:0-1901 GCA_964394335.1 uncultured Nitrospinota bacterium
GTCGCCAGGGCTGCTCTGGAGGAAGGCGTAAGCATAATTAATGATATTAGCGGATTAAGATTTGATCCTAACATGGCTAATACCATAGCTTCGGCAAATGCCGGTGTGATTATCATGCATATTTCCGGAAACCCTAAAACAATGCAGAAAAACCCGTCTTATAAATCCCTTATCAGAGAAATTACAGCATATCTTAACAGGGGCATTAAACAGGCGGTTTCTTCCGGTATACAGGGAAACAGGATTATTGTTGACCCGGGCATTGGTTTTGGGAAAAATTTTTCCCATAATATTACTATTTTAAAGAAACTCAAGCAGTTGCATAAACTTAAAAAACCTATTTTACTCGGTCTTTCGAGAAAATCGTTTATTGGAAAAATCTTGGACCTCCCCGCTGAAGACCGTCTGGAAGGATCCCTTGCGGCTTCTGTATTTGGCATTATTAATGGAGCTCAAATATTGAGAACCCATGACGTTAAGGAAACCAAAAGAGCCGTCGCTGTAGCAGACGCTATTGTTCATTAAAAACTTTGACAGGATCACAGAATATGCAGGATAGTGTGTAATGACAAAGCCATTGTACTTAAAAAATCCGGTTTATCATGTTCATCCTGTCTAAAATAGAGAGATGTGTATGGCTGAATTATCAGTAAATGTAGATCATGTGGCGACAATTAGAGAAGCAAGGAAAACTAATGAACCTGATCCTGTGGGTGCCGCAGTACTGGTAGAACTGGCCGGCGCGGACGGCATTACTATTCATCTGAGAGAAGACAGAAGGCATATCCAGGACAGGGATTTGAAATTAATGCGGCAAGTGGTTAAAACCAGGCTGAACCTTGAAATGGCGGCTACCAATGAAATGGTTCTAATAGCTTTGGACACCAAACCTGATAAAGTTTCCCTGGTGCCTGAAAAAAGAGAAGAGATTACTACTGAAGGAGGGCTTGACGTAATAAAACACAAAAATCAGTTAAAAGATGTTATCAGAAAATTTCACGATCAAAAAATCCCTGTAAGCCTGTTTATTGATCCGGAACTCGCGCAGGTGGAATGTTCTAAGGCAATTGGCGGTGACGCGATAGAGATTAATACCGGAAAATATTCTGAACTAAAAACAAATTCTGAAATTGAAAAGGAATTTAAAAAAATTCAGGACGCGGTAGATACTGCCGTAAAACTTGGGTTGAACGTTAATGCCGGCCATGGACTGACTTATAAAAATGTCTCGAAAATAGCATCCATACAGGCTATTGAGGAATTCAATATTGGACATAATATAGTAGCCAGGGCAGTTATGGTGGGACTGGACAGAGCGGTAAAAGAAATGATAGAGGCAATCAATCGGAGAGCATAAAGCGGTAATGACCGTAACTCCAATTGAAGCTCCCCGTAGCAGAGCTTCAGTGTAGAGTATGATTTTATTTTAAGTTCACTCGCTAACCCCGCAGCAAGCTACGGGGAATGTGCTCACTAAAAACTTTCGTAGGATAGACGAATTGGATAGGCTACCTTTGGTAGACTACCCGAAGGGTTGAGGCCATGGATGGCAGAGCTAAGCTCAGCTTTGCCACGCTCAGCGGGGCTTTGCCGAAATCAAACAGGGCTTCCGCCCTGAAGAACTAACTGAAAAATTCCCTTAAAGATGAGCTTAGCTTTGCAAAAAAAAAGTTTTTACGATGTAAGATTATAAAATGGAAAATGACAAATCATTGCCTGGCGGAGAAAACCTTGATCCGACGTTAGATCACTTGAAATCTGAAGATGATTGTATTCATAAAGACTTCATGATCTTAAGAAGCGCCTTCTCCAGAAAAATTGACCTGAAAGAAACGATAAGACAGTCTTTAGTAAAGAACCCCGTGCTTCCGCACGGGGCATTAAAAACCTAAATCCATTTG
>CAYMVZ010000170.1:0-1812 GCA_964394335.1 uncultured Nitrospinota bacterium
AAAAAGGCAGCTCAAAAATCTAAAATATTAAAAAAAATTGGAATAAGAGAAAAAAGCTACGCTTCTTTAACTATCCACAGGCCTTCCAATGTTGATGATAAAGAGACACTTCAAAACATATTAAATGCGGTAGCCGTTATTCAGAAAGAGATTCCGGTTGTTTTCCCGGCTCACCCGAGAACTATGAAAATGATGAAGAAATTCCGGCTTTTATCATTTATAAAGAATCTTGAGAACCTGATACTGACCGAGCCTTTTGGTTATTTAGACTTTGCTAAATTAATGGTGAGTTCAAAATTAATGATGACTGATTCGGGGGGGATACAGGAAGAAACAACGATCTTAAATATACCTTGCCTGACTATAAGAGAAAATACTGAAAGGCCCATAACCGTTTTTCAAGGAACAAATGCTGTTGTCGGAAATAGCACGGAAAACATAGTATCAAAGGCAAAGAAAATTATAAATGATAAGCGAAAGGCAGGGCTCAAAAGGGCTCCTAAGTTTTGGGACGGTAAAGCCTCGCAGAGAATAATTAAAGTGCTAAAGGAAAAATTTTAAAGCTATGAAAAATATATTAGTTACAGGTGGAGCGGGAGCGATAGGCAGCAGACTTGTTGAAAAATTAAGCCAGTCCAAAAATAAGATAATTGTTTTAGATAATCTTTCTTCCGGGTTTGTGGAAAATGTAATTAAAAGCGATAACGTTCAATTTGTGCAGGGTGATATAGAATTTGAAGATGTACTGAAAACGGTTTTTTTAAATAAAATTGATACTGTTTTCCATTTAGCGGCAAATTTTGCGAACCAGAATTCTGTGGATTTTCCTGAAAAAGATTTATTGGTAAATGGTCTTGGTACTTTGAAATTATTGGAGTATTCCATTGAAAATAAAGTTAGAAAATTTATTTACTCATCCTCCTCTTGCGTATATGGTCAAAAAGATGAACCTTTGTCTGAAGAGATGACTGATTATAGTCTTGATACACCCTATGCGATTACAAAGTTGTTAGGTGAGAGGTATGTTACATATTTCAATGATCATTACGGTCTATCAACTGTAATTTTAAGATACTTTAATTCTTACGGGCCGGCAGAATACCCGGGGAAATATAGAAATGTTATACCGAATTTTTTTTATAAGGCTATGAAAGGTGAAGCCTTAGTGATAACAGGAACTGGCCAAGAAACGAGAGATTTTAACTATATTGATGATACCGTCCGTGGTACTTTAGAGGCGTCTGGATCACAAAAAGCAGTGGGTAAAATATTTAATATAGGATCTGGCAGGGAAACGAAAATTATAGATATAGCGAATATTGTGAATAGTATTACAAAAAATAAGAGTGAGATTAAATTTGCAGAAAAAAGAAAATGGGATAGTATTACATCAAGAGTAGCGTCTATTGAAAAAGCTCAAAAGCTCATTGATTATTCTGCGCGAGTAAAACTGGAAGAAGGTTTAAAAAAAACATATGAGTGGCTAAATAAAGTTGATTTTAACAAATGCGCTTTTTAAGTCTTATGTTAATTTTCCTCTAATTTCATATCATAGGTTCAATAATTCAAATGATCTATATTCTTTTACCGGCATATAATGAGGAAGAGGGAATTGAAAGGTTATTAGAAAGAGTTTATAGAATTCAAAAGTCATTTAAATTTGATTTAAGATTAATTGTAGTGAATGACGGAAGTCATGATAATACAAAAATGGTTATTGAATCCTTTAAAGAATATTTAGATTTGGAAGTAATTAATTTTGAAACAAACATGGGAATAGAAAATGTTTTTTACGAAGGTTTTAAAAGAGTA
>CAYMVZ010000171.1:0-1776 GCA_964394335.1 uncultured Nitrospinota bacterium
ATACCCATGCTTGATATACACTGTGCCCTGTTAACATAATAAAGCCATAAAGGGATACCCCACTTTCCACCTATCCCCGGGAAGAAATTAGAAAAGGGTTCAGCCCAATTATAGTTTTCAATAACAAAACGGCTTTTTTCATCAAGATAGTATTTAACTTTTTCTTTCATCATAGTGCTGATATTTTAAATTTACTTTCTGTATCTGTAACTTGTAATAGTTATTTTTTAACACATCCTGTCCCGAAAGGATACACGATGAACCAGTATAAACAGGCTGTCCGATAATGGTAAAATTTGTCATTTCGACTGAAAGGAGAAATCTTTAACTTCTCTATCAACAATGGCTTAAGATTTCTCGCTCCGCTCGAAATGACAGGTACAGTCAGTTTTCAGACAGCCTGGAAACAGGGGGTTGTGATTCATTGTGATTTTGGCCATCCATGGCCTCCACCCTTCGGGCGGCCTTCCTTTGGAATCCGTCCAATTCGGCTTTCCTGCCGAATTGTGGAGCGGCTCTGCCGGGCTGAATCAGGCTGGAAGTATAACAAAAAGTGCCTTCATTGACAAAGCTGGATTTAGTAATTGCCAATGGTCAGTTATTGACAAATTTAATTCCTTACGATAGGATGATTTTGTAAGGAATTTTGATGATTGAAAGGAGGGACTATGAAGTCAGCCATTACTTCAAAGTATCAGACAACCATTCCTAAAAATGTCAGGCTATCTTTGAAAATTTCCGCAAAGGATACACTGGAATGGGCAGTTGAGTCAGGAAAAGCGATTGTATCGCCAGTGAAAAAACCTTTTTTAAAATATAGAAATATTGTAAAAACAGGTCCCGGAAATATTGCGGATGATATAAAATTAGCTCGTCTTAAAAAGATTAAAAAATACAATTGAAAAAATACATTATTGATACAAACGCTCTTTTATCCTTTGTGACAGATAGAAATTTGAACCAACAAAAAAGGATAGCTCATATTTTTGAAAATGCAGCAAGGCTAAAAGCCCAGGTTCTGTGCCCTCAAAATGTCCTTACCGAGTTTGTGTATGTTATGGGTAAGGTTTATTGCCTCCCAAAGGGAGAAATCAACAGAATGATAAATGATTTTCTCCTCACACCCGGCTTAGAAGTTGTTCATGATATAAATTTAACATCTCTTCTCAAACTCTGGCCAGGGAATTTTTCTGATTACGGTGATGCTATTGTGGCATCAATAGGGAAGGGTTTAAAAGGGGCAATTATAGGAACTTTTGATAAATCTTTCCGGGCAGCGCTCAAGAAATCAAGTATTTCTGTTATCCCTTTATAGAAAGAATAATTGTAACCGTGAACGGTTACTTTATATGTTATCTTTTTCAAATACTTTACGCATTTTATTTTTCAGCGTTTTTAATTGAAACGGCTTTTCTATAAATTCATTGACTCCCAGGTCAACAAATTTTTTTGCAGTTTCCTCCTTGCTGTAGCCGCTGTATATGATAATGCGGACATCTTTCCGGATTTTTCGTAGTTCTAAAAAACATTCTTTGCCGCTCATACGAGGCATGGTAAGATCGAGAAGAACACAGTCTATCTCATTTGAGCTATCGCGGAATATTTCGACCGCTTCCTGTCCGTCAACTGCCATAATAACGTTAAAGCCTATTGCTTCCAACATATCTTTTCCCACTTCGCGAACTGATTTATCATCATCAACCAGCAAAATCGTCCCGTGACCTCTCCATGACGCTGCTGTTTCTTGCCTGTCTGGTTTTGTAGTAGTTGATTCCT
>CAYMVZ010000172.1:0-1760 GCA_964394335.1 uncultured Nitrospinota bacterium
CTAATAATGATCGGTTATATTATTGAATATATATTCCATTTAAATCGTTGGTATATTGTTTTACTTGCACTTTCGTTTATGGTGCTGGTTGCCACTCAAACGGCTACAGCGCGACAGAAGAAAAAAATTAAAGGCTTGTTCGGTTTAATGGGTTTTTCCATATTTTTGGGAACATTAATCACTACTTTTATTGTAACCTTTGTGGTTTTAAAGATTGATCCCTGGTACAGTCCGGCATATTTGCTGCCTCTCGCAGGAATGATTCTTGGCAACAGCATGAACAGCGCGGCTATAGCCGGAGAGCGTTTTTATTCCGAGCTTCATTCAAGACTGCAACAAGTGGAGACTCTGTTAATCCTCGGGCATGATTTTAAATTCGCCTGTGCCACAGCAAAAAGAGAAGCTGTAAAAGCAGCAATGGTTCCTACTCTAAATTCCATGATGACTGTTGGGTTAGTGGCCCTGCCCGGAATGATGACAGGCCAAATTTTGGCCGGGGCAAACCCGGTTTTGGCCACAAAATATCAAATTATTGTGATGCTGATGATCGCTTCAACAGTGACTGTCACGTCCGTAATATTTGTCAACTTGTCGATGAGACGCTACTTTTCAAAAGGGCAGCAAATAAAAAAATATTTATTTAACGACAATTAAAGTTTATTTAGCGCTAATGCTTTCTGTATAATAATCTTTATGGAAATTTCAAAAATAGGGAGGTACAAAATTATTGATACATTGGGGCAGGGCGCCATGGGTATCGTTTACAAAGGAGAGGATACTTCCATCTCACGGATTGTTGCCATCAAAACAGTCAAACTGCAGGGAGCCGCATCAACACCTGATGAAAACAAATCAGCGATAGATCGTTTTTGTCAGGAAGCCAAGATAGCAGGGCAATTCTCTCATCCTAATGTTACTACAATATATGATATAGGAGAATATGAAGGGATCCATTTTATTGTCATGGAATATGTTGACGGGATACCCCTCGAAGTGGTTATCGAAAAAAAGAAATCCCTTTCTCTTAAAGAAAAAATAAAGATTATTATTCTGACAGCAAGAGCTCTCCACTATGCCCATCAGAGAGGAGTTGTTCACCGAGATATTAAGCCAGCAAATATCATGCTTCTTGATGACCTTCAGATCAAAATAATGGATTTTGGCATCGCCAAATTATCTTCAAAAGATTCTCTGTTTAAGACCCAGCCAGGACTCATCCTCGGGACACCTTATTATATGTCTCCTGAACATCTCTCTGGTGAGTCCTTGAACAGGCAAGCCGATATTTATTCTCTTGGTGTTCTCTCTTATGAACTGTTGAGCTGGAAGAGACCCTTTAATGCTGATAGCCTTCCCGTTTTAATTAAGAACATTGTGAACGATGAACCCTTGCCATTAAGTAAAGTCAACTCCCTGATACCAAAGAAACTTGAAAAGATAATTTTCAAATCTATTGAAAAAAACAAGGAACGCCGATACCAGTCAGCAAGCGAATATGCGGATGATCTGGAACTTTTTCTGAATAAAGAAGAAATGAAGACAACCCATAACATTCCTGCCGCAAAAGGGTATAATAAGGAAAAAATCATTGGGTTTCTGAAAAAAAACTATACTTTTTTTTCGGATTTTACAGATGCCGAACTCCAGCATATTTTCAAAATCAGTAGCAAAAAAGATTACCGTAAAGGAGAGATCATTTTCAAAGAGGTGACCTACCCTAAATATTAGTACCACCCGTAGAGTGATGATTTTCTATGCCG
>CAYMVZ010000173.1:0-1625 GCA_964394335.1 uncultured Nitrospinota bacterium
GTTGTAAAACGTAAAACCAGTGAGACAGAAATTGAAATGGATTTAAACCTTGATGGTGAGGGGAAATATGATGTTTCAACTAATGTTCCCTTTCTGGATCATATGCTGACTCAAATTGCTAAACACGGTTTGTTTGATTTGAAAATCAAGGCAAAAGGAGATGTAGAGATTGATTTTCATCATACGGTCGAAGATGTCGGTATTGTGCTGGGAAAGGCTTTCAAAAAAGCGCTGAAAGATAAAAAGGGAATTCGGAGATTTGGCTTTGCTTATACCCCTCTTGATGAAGCACTCGCGTTAGTGGTAGTGGACATTGCTGGCAGACCTTATTTTGTTTATGATGTGGACCTTCCTAAAGAAAAAGTCGGTGAGTTTGATGTGGAATTGGTTGAAGAGTTTTTTCAGGCCTTTGCCAATAATTGCGGGGCTACGCTTCATGTTAGATTGATTTCAGGAAATAATTTACATCATATAGTTGAAGCGATTTTCAAGGCCTTTGCAAGGGCGATGGACCAGGGAACCAGCATAGATAACAGGATTAAAGATATTCCTTCCACGAAAGGGGCATTATAAGGGATCTCTCTTTAAACCCCGTACTATCCTTCAAAAGAAACATCCACATTCTTCCGATTCAAGGAAAGACGTATAATGGCGTCTTTCTTTGAACGGATCTCTTGGTAGGGCAAATTATTATAATGTTGTACTATTGTTTCTATTACCCCGAAATGTGTCATCACAAGAAAACATTTGCCATCACTTTTTAGAACAAACTCACTCATAAAACGCATCACTCTTTCCTTCAACATATCCCCGCTTTCGCCACCGGGATAAGGTTTTGACGTATTTTTTTTGTGCACTTTAATGATATCTATGATTTCATTAATGTGTTTTTTTGTATATTTTCCAAAGTCTATTTCCATTAATTCATCTCGGTAAGCGACATTTGTATGTTGTTTGAGTTCTTTTAATAATATGCTCAGAGATGACCGGGCTCTTCCTAAAGGACTGCAGTAGATTTCGTTAAAAGTTATATGGTTGAGTTTTTTAGCTCTTTTTTTTATAGAATTCATGCCCTCAGGAGTTAAAGGGGAATCACTTTGTCCCTGTATAATCCTGTTGCTATTATCCTCTGTCTGACCGTGACGCAATAAATAAACTAATTTCATATTCAACGACATTATAGAACAGATCATAGCATCCAGCCACAAAACTTTTCGGGGGTAACTGCCAAAACAGCGCGTCTCGTAGCGTTAAAACTTTAAAAAAAAATTCCTATTTGTCACGAGGCCAAATTCAACTCCAACCAGGGCTTTAAAAAAAGTAATATTTAAATTTGTTTTGTATCCACGCGATCCATGGCCGCTGGATATCATCGCTGTTGGTATAGCCAAACTCCAACTGGAAGTAGTGCCTTTACCATGCAGCGCTTTTACATAACTGAGAAGAACAGGAAATATTAAGATGGTAAAGAAGAACTTGATAAGATGCGTTTTTTCATTTTAAGGATATTTATTTGCTCGTCGGACCCGTAATATAATCGACTATATTTTTTTCCGTTAGACTGAGAACGAATAATGTTAACGCGCGGGCTTCATCATCAGTAAATCCAAATTTTGGCATGATTG
>CAYMVZ010000174.1:0-1587 GCA_964394335.1 uncultured Nitrospinota bacterium
TGATAAAATATAACTTACTATAATTTATAAAGTTCTTAACCGGACACTACTGACAAAATATGACAGATTTAATTAAAATTGATTGCCCAAAATGCCACACAAAATATAATATTTCTCCGCAAAAACTTCCGAAGCAAGGAAGCATAAAGTTGAATTGTAAAAAGTGCGGTACTTCCTTTAATTTTGATGTACCGGATGAGACAGAGAAAAGAGCCGGGGAAGTTATTGGGTCCTCAAAAAACACTGATCATACTGAAATAGCAAGTAGAACTATAATAGGCCACTCCCTTTCAAAAAGCGGAGACATTCTATCGGGTTCTTCGCCGAAAGACTGTAAAATCACTTTAACCTATAAAATTAATGGTGAAGAGATAGAAAAAATTATAGACAACCGTTTGACCATTATCGGACGAACTGAAGGGGATATCTTGATAAACGATCCTTTAATGTCAAGAAAACATGCAAGCATTGAAATCAAAAGTCCTACCATGGTGGAACTGAGAGACCTGGCCAGCACCAATGGTATATTTCATAACAATATGAAAATTAGTTCTGTATTCCTTCAGAGCGGTGATGAAATAAAACTCGGCTCAACTGTGATACATTTCAGCAACGAGATCAAATTTACGTAAAAGAACAGATATTTTCTCTCTAACAAAAGAGTCTTTCAAAGTTAATCTCATAACTTCGCCATTTTTCTTAGAATTTTTTTCAACAAATTTCTTGCAGCTTTGTCCAGTTAGAAAGTGGAAATTCTTGTTTCTACGGCAGGAGAAATCCTTGAGATCCCTCTTTTCATTTGGGACATGGATTTTTCGGTAGATTGCTCCACAAAATGACATTTGGCTGATTTTTCCATTTTGCACTGCCTCAATTACAGCTTCCATTCAAAGATAATCTAGGTTAATATATTTTTCCAAAAAGAATTTTACTGACAAAAAAATGGACTCAAAAAATGATAATAAAAAGGGGGATTTAGAGAAGTTATTAGATGAGCGTGCCAGGCTGGACAATCTTCTTAAACAAAAATTTATAAAACAAATCGCTGTGATGTTTACTGATTTGAAGGATTCCACTGCTCTTGCCGAGTCTGAAGGTGATTTGGCTATTCGTTTTTTAATCAAACGTCAAAACGATATTCTGCTTCCCATCATTGAAAAAAATGATGGTGTCATGATAAAAACAATGGGTGACGGAACACTATCTTATTTTAAACATGCTCAGAATGCAGTAAGAGCGGCAGTTCAAATTCAAAAAAGTATTAACGAAAATAATGATAAAATGAAAGACAGCATTCCTATTTATCTCAAGATAGGATTACATACCGGCTCAGGGATTGTTGAGCAAAACGATATTTTCGGGGACGTTGTAAATGTTGCTGCAAGATTTGAATCGCAGGCAAAACCCGGAGACATATATCTTTCCGAAGATACTTACAATTCTCTTTCAAATAAAGATGAAATTCTTTGCCGTTTCATCAAGAAAACCCATTTAAAAGGCAAAAAAGAAGCTTTTAAAATTTACAAAGCTTTCTGGAGTAAAGAACCCCGTGCTTCCGCACGGGGCATTAAAAACCTAAATCCATTT
>CAYMVZ010000175.1:0-1570 GCA_964394335.1 uncultured Nitrospinota bacterium
AAGTAAGGGTGGAGGAGGAGTTCAAAACACGGTAAAAAGGAAGACTGAAAAGGTTGGTCGCAATCAACCATGCCCCTGCGGCAGCGGAAAGAAATATAAAAAATGTTGTGGAGTGTGAATGAAACGCTATCAGCAGTCAGCTTTCAGCTTTTTAATAAATCCCGCAAGCATTCGTTTTATTTTCATTATTTCTTTTGAAACCTCCTCATAGTCTGAGCTGCTTAATAAATTAAGTTCATTTGACAGCAAAAGTAGATACTCTAATTCATTTGCTGAGCCCATAGCAATATTAAGGAAACGGTTTAATTCCGTATCTCCACTCCTGCCACACCCCTCTGCAATGTTAGTTGGTACGGATGCGCATGAACGTCTGATCTTACTTGTTAAACCATGCAACTCACGTTCGGGAAAGTTTTTGGTGTTTTTGTATATCTTTAGAGTTGAATTATGAGCCTTTTTCCAGACTTTTAATTCTCTAAAATCTTTCATGGATAACTTCAGTTCCAAAAAAAATGACCACTGACCGCTGTTTGCTGAAAGCTTCCTCAAAAGTTATACGAAATATTTGCTCCCACCAAATGACTAAATGATTTGTAGGTTCCATTAACATCCACAGACGGGTTGTCGATTTCATTATTAGTGACATTACGTTTTTCAAAAAAAACTGCCATATATGCAAGATCAAAGATAAACCTGCGAAATCTATAACCGCTGCCAATAGTTAATTGATGTCTGTCACTGTCTGTTATACGTGGTTCAAAAGTGTCTTCCGGTACAGGGTTGGGATCGTATGCGTATCCGGTTCTTGCCTTAAAATTATCATTAAATGAATATTCTAATCCGGCGCGAAAGGCCAAAACATTCCTCCAGTTTTTTTTTGTTATAGTATCAGTTAAAAAAGGCGGTCTTTCATCGGCGTAATCAAACTTGAGTTGCTTAAAACTACTCCAACCTGTCCAGTCAAAGTCAAATTCAACAATCAGTCGGTCAAAAAGTTTGTAAGCGATGCCAACGAATAGAGTATCAGGCAGGTCTAAAGGAAGAGAAGCGTCTGATTTGAATTGTGAACTTCCAAAAGTTGATAACGGAGAAGCACCGTTTATATTGGATAATTCCACATCGCCATTGATGTTAATGTGGACACGACTCCGGTAAGCGATTCCTATTTGAAATTTTTCTGTAGGAGAAAATAGAATTCCGAAATTATAGCCCCAACCGGTTCCCTCGCCTGTGAGGTGAGTTTTGCCGTCAGCAGTTCCGCCAAAAGTCGACCAGGGATTTTGCTTATCGTATGTGACAAAGAGTTTTTGATAATTTATTCCTCCTCCTATGGAAAGAACGGGATTAATCTTATACGCGATGCTTGGATTGATATTGAATACTTTAAGATCAGTGTATGTTGCTTCGTATCGAAAGGGACCTGTGTCGCTCCATTTTGATCCGAGTCCAAAAGGAACATATATGCCAAATCCCAAAGCAATCTTTTTATCTTTCAAATACGCTCCCGCGTAAAAATTGGGAGGATAAAAGATTTGTGCTTCTTTGCTGATTTCAAGTCCAATTGTGCTTT
>CAYMVZ010000176.1:0-1561 GCA_964394335.1 uncultured Nitrospinota bacterium
GAGCACTGGATTCCTAATCCAGGTGTCGTGCGTTCGAATCGCGCCGGGGGCATTTAAATGACTAGAGACTATGATCGACCTACACATGCATTCATTTTTAAGCGACGGCGTTCTAACACCATCTGAACTGGCCCGTAGATGTGATGCGATGGGATTTACTGCCATTGCAATAACCGATCATGTAGATAGTTCAAACATTGAAACAGTCGTACCGCAAATCGTCAGCGCCTGCGATGAAATAAATAAACATTGGGAAATAAAAACCATACCGGGTTTTGAAATTACTCACACACCTGTAGAAATAATTGGCGATCTGGTAAAAAAGGGAAGGGCACTCGGTGCAAAGGTAGCTCTGCTTCATGGCGAAACTGTGGTTGAACCGGTGATAAAAGGGACAAACCACGCCGGGATATTAGCCGATATTGATATTTTAGCTCATCCTGGTATCATTGATGAAGAGGACGCTAAAATTGCGGCTGAAAAAAACATCTATCTTGAAATAAGTGGCAGGAAGGGTCATTCCTTTACAAACGGCCATGTTGTCAAAACTGCTCAAAAGACAGGTGCGCCTTTAATTTTTAATACTGATACACACACACCGGGAGATTTAATGAGTAAAGAAATGGCTGAATTGGTATTGATTGGGTCAGGACTTTCCAATAAGGAAATTAAAACAGTTTTTGAAAACTCCCAAAAGCTTGTGAACAAAATGGCTGACGGTTGACATTTAGTTAGCTGATAATAGTATAAAAAGAGATAAAACACTACCAATAAACGTTTTAAATCAATAGTATACACTATGGCTGTTAAAATAAGACAAAAATCATTCAGGCAAAAGATAAAAGAACCGGATGAATTTATAACATTCAGCCAGAGATCCTTGCAGTATATTCGGGAAAACTCAAAGACTATTCTTCTTGTTTCCGTACTTGGAGTCGCTTTAATCGCATCTATCGGTTTTTTCATTAAATGGAATACAGCTAAAAAAGGAGCGTTTTTTTCCAAAACACATGAAGAGGTAATGGCTGCCAACAGTAATTTTAATGCTAATCAGTATGATGAGGCCTCAAAAGTCTTTACTGAGATAACAAAGGATATTGAGCAATTAAGTCTGTTTAATGAAATTGCGCAGGTAGGAATTGGATATTCACTGATGGAGAAGAAAGAGTATGAAAAATCTATCAACATATTTGAAGATTTGATTGCAAGAGCGGATTTTCAATATCCAAAAGAAGAGCTGTATAAGAACCTTGCGTTACTTTATAAAACTACAGGAAAAGATGATAAAGCCATTGAAATATACCAAAAATTAGTAGAACTTTATCCACAATCAAAAGATATCGATACATACATAGCTAAATTATCAAAATCCGGTAAATTCCAACACCCCTAGTTAACTTCTGATAAGATATGTTATGGTAACTTGAGGATGTTAAGAAATGTGTGGCTTCCAAGACTGCGCTTCTGACCCCTTTTTGATAATAAATCCCCCGGATTTGCTACGTCCTATTAAACCGAATGAATATCTGTTAATATAAATGAAGAAGACCTAATACGAGGT